>NZ_LT707064.1:4091300-4424450 GCF_900156465.1 Pseudomonas sp. 7SR1 | reverse complement strand
CATGCACCTGCGGCCTGGGGCAATTGCGGGCTGGCAACAGGCAGCCCGGCGGTTTCCGAGAGCAGTTGATCGACAACCCGGCCCAAGGCCTGCTCGATGGAGTCCCCCAGCAACAGCCCCTGTTCGTAGAGCACCACCTGCCGGTCGGCGCTGGTGCCTTCCTGGACGATGCGTCGAGCCTGCTTGAATACGTCCTGGACCCCGAGTGCAGCGGCGGTGTCGCCGAAGGTCTGTTCGGCCATGGTCAACCATTCACCGATGAGCACCGGTTGCTCCTGGCCTTCGATGATGAACTCCGCCAGGATGCCGTGGCGCTTGGCCCGCAAGCGGTTTTCCTTGAGGATCCATTGGGACATCTGGCTGTACCGGGCACCTGGCTTGGGTTGGGCCGCGGCATGGGCCACCATCAGGCGAAACAGCGAGACCAGGCAGAGCACATCCTCGACCCGGGGACAGGCATCGCAGATCCGCAGCTCCAGGGTCGGATAGCGGGACGAAGGCCGTATCACCCACCAGCAATCGCTGGCCTGACGAATCGAGCCGGTGCGCATGAGCAGGTCGACGTAGCTGGCGAAAGCCGATTCGTTCTCGAAATATTCCGGCACCCCCATCCGTGGCCACTCATCGCAGGCGACCTGACGATAGCTGCTGAAGCCACTGTAGGCCCCATTCCAGAACGGTGACGATGCGCTCAAGGCCAGGAACATCGGCAGCCAGGGCAGGACCTCGTTCATCACCTTGACCCGGTCCCGATCGGCCGGCACCTCCACGTGCACATGCAAGCCCGACAGCACGCTGCGCCGCGCCACCCGCTGGTAGTCGTCGAACAATTGCTGGAAATGCAGTTCATCGGTGGGCTGCAGGTCCTGGGTCGCCATGGGGTGCGAACCGGCGCTGAGCAGCCCCAGCCCATAAGGCGCCAGGCGCTGGGTCAACCCGGCGCGTACCTGGGCCAGGAAATCGGCGGCCTCGGGCAGGCTGCGAAAGATGGGCGACGCCATCTCGATCTGGCTCTGGAACATCTCATGGGCGAAATGCTTGCCCAACTCGGTCCGGCAAGCCGCGACGGCGGCCGCCGACGGTTGCCCGGGCATGCTGCGGGTTTGCAGGTCGGTGAGGAAATATTCTTCTTCAATGCCGAACTTCAGACGCCTGTTCATCGATGATCCCTCCGGTTCCCGCGCCAATGCGGGTTACAACCAACGCCACCACGGCGATCCTTTCCACGTCCTGATACCCCGGTGTCAGCAATTCCTCGCCAAAGACATCCGGGTCCAATTCCTTGTAGGTCCAGCCAAATTGCGCCGAGTCGCGCCACGCACCCAGAGCCTCCAGGAACGGATCGCGACCGTCGACCATCGCCACACCGGTATAGAGCACCAGCGAACCGCCGGGGCGCAGGCGCGGCAAGGCCTGTTCGACGATGCGCAGCGACAGGCCGGCGCCCAGAGCCCCGCCACCATGGCGATAGGCACGCTCGTCCGGATCGGCCATGTAGGGCGGGTTGGCGACGATCAGGTCGAAGTCGCCCTCCACGTCCTTGAGCAGATCGCTGTGGGCGATCTCGATATTACCCACCTCCGCCAGTGCCGCATTGACCGCGCTCAGGCGCAGGGCCAATGGATTGATGTCCAGCGCCAACACCTGCGCCTCGCGCCGGGCCCGAGCGATCACGATCGCGCCGACCCCGGCGCCGCAGCCGATGTCCACCGCCCGATGCACCGCAGTGAAGTTCTGTTGCAGGTGCGCATGGATCAACTGGGCGAAACGATAGCTGTCTGGCCCGAAGAACACCGCATCGTTGGCCTGGGTCGGAAACCGGGAGTGGGCGAAAAGCATCCCGTCCAGGCTCGACCAGCGAACCCGGCTGTACAGCAGACCGTCGCGCGCTTCCAGCACCTGCGCATCCTGCAACTGGCGCTGCTCGTCGGCGGAAATCAGCCCCGGCGCAAACGGCCGCGACCAGCCGAACACATCCCGCAGCGTCCTGGAGCGTTCGTTGCCGGGCCGCTGGTTGACCCGCTCGTGGGTCAACGGCGTCGGCGTGATGAAACGATAGCCGTCCGCTTGCAGGCGGCGGCCAAGCTGCAGTAGCGCCAGGTCGGGCTCGGACAGGCGTTCTTCCTGATTCATGCAGGGCTCCTAGCGAAGTACGGATTTGAGTTCGATGAACCGTCGGGTGGCCAACAGACCCGCCGGATGACTGTGGCGATGGGCCGATAGCCAGGGCATCAGGATCTGCATCTGCTCATCGGCGGCCTTGCCCCGCAGGGCCTGTTGCAGGTTCTGGACATCGGGATCTTCCACCGGCATCGGCGGCTCGCAGGCAGCCCCCTGGTTGCGGCGTGGAGTACTGCGGCCGCCCTCGGGCTGCCAGTCGCCGGCGATCCAATCGTGCAGCAACTGTTTTTCGTAGGGGCTGAAGACCCCGAACATGGCCGCGCCGGCCCCTTCGATCAGGGTCCAGAAGCGGCTGTTGCGTGGGTCTTCGTGGCGCTTGATCCAGCCCTTGTTCTGCAGTGCCTGGAGGAACCCTTGCAGTTGCCCGGGCCTGGAGAGCCATTGGTTGACGGTCTGGCCTTCGAACTTGCAGTAATCGGAATGCATGTGCTGGCCGAACGGGCGCTTGCGTTCCAGCATGTCCAGCACTTCACGCTCCAGGTCGAACGACTCGATGATCGCCCGGCTGCCCTGTCCCAGGTCGTTGAGGCGATAGCCCAGGGTGACCCGTCGCCAGAAAGCCTCGCGGTCGGCTTCCATCGGCATCAATTGCAGCAGCGCTTGCACGGCCTTGTAGGCGTGGCCGGTGCTGGCGTTGTCGATGGTGACGTGCAGGGTGAAATAATACGGGTCGATCTCCAGCTCGCTCAGCTCGTAGGCGCTGATCAGCAGGTGCAGGGGCAGTTGTTCGTAGCCCAGGTTGTAGCCGATGACTTCCGGCAGGTAATCGTCGCCGGCATGACCCAAGGCCAGTTGCACCGCACCCTGCAGGTAGAGTTCATCGTCGATCTGCGGGGCATCCGCCAGCCCGTGTTCGGCCAGCAGCTTGCGATAGATCACCACGTGGTTCTGCGCCGGGTTGCCATCTCCCAGTTCTTCCAGGTAGGTACACAACAGCCCTTCGAAGCGGTGGTCATGCCAATGCTTGAGCACTGCGTAGAGCCAGGCGCCGTCCACCAGCTTGGTGGGCGCGACAGCCTGCAGAAAGAACAAGGCATGGGCCTTGCTGCCGAAGAACTCCCGCGCACCGCCGCCTTTGCGACGTTCCAGGTAATCGGCATATTGCCGGGCCACGCCAGCGCTGTGCTGTTCGACCCAGGCATGCAAGGCTGTAGGGTCGTCGGGCATTTGCTGAGGCAACGCCGCGGCTTTTTCCAGGCATGGCTGGAGAAAGGCCTGGGCGGCGGCTTGCTTGTCGCCGTCGTCGGGGTCTTGGAGCAACCGTTCGTAGCATTGGCGTACGCTCCCGGCCTGGGGGAACGGTGCATCTGCAAGCGGGTGTCCGGTGGCAGGCCGGTGGAGGGATGTCAGCGCAGTCATAAGGGCCTCATGTATGGTCGGCAGGACGCTGAACCAGCACGTCTCTTTCATTGCAGAGCGCTTGGCACGACGAAAAATTCCCTCCGGTTGAACGGCCGCCGGATAAACGGAACCGTATCGCCCCCCATGCCTCGAATGAATGACAGGCCGCCTTGAACCGCTTTGCCCAAGGGCTCTAGCGCCTCGATTCGATGGGGCGCCCGGTAACCATGGCTGGCATGACCACGGCCCCCCTCCAAGGAGCGACAATGATTTTCACCGCTTGGGTCGCTGTGCTCGGTGCCGTTCTGCTGACCCTGGCCCTGACCTCCTCCTACCTGCGCTGGATGCCGGTCACCACCTCGGCGGTGTGCCTGGTACTGGGCGCCGCCATCGGCCCGATGGGGCTGGATCTGCTGAGGCTGGACCTCGCCGACTCGTCTGCCTGGATGGAACACCTCACCGAAATCGCCGTGGTGTTTTCGTTGTTCGTCAGCGGTCTCAAGTTGCGCTTGCCATTCAAGGACCACACCTGGCGCGTGGCCTATGGCCTGGCCGGCCCGGTGATGATCCTGACCATCGCCGGCCTGTGCCTGGCGCTGCACTACCTGTTCGGTCTCGGCTGGGGCGTGTCGCTGCTGATCGGCGCGATGCTGGCCCCGACCGATCCGGTGCTGGCGGCGCTGGTCCAGGTCAACGATGCCCGCGACGACGACCGGGTGCGCTTTGGCCTGTCCGGCGAGGCGGGGTTGAACGACGGTACGGCATTTCCGTTCGTGATCCTGGGTTTGCTGATGCTGCGCGAGGACGGCAGCGGTTTCCTCCTGGAGTGGACTTTGCGCAATGTCTTGTGGGCTGTTCCGGCCGGCCTGCTGGTGGGCTATTGGATGGGACGCGGGATCGGCAAACTCACCTTGTCGATGCGCATCAGGAATGCCGATAGCACCCTCTCCCCCAACGATTACCTGGCCCTGGCGCTGATCGCCCTGGCCTATGTCGCTGCCGAGTCGATCCAGGGCTATGGCTTTCTCTCGGTGTTCGCCGCCGGGCTGGGCCTGCGGCAGGCCGAGGTCGCCTCCACCGACAAGGACGCGCCGCCCGCCGAGCACCTGGTACAACCGGTGGTGGGCCATGAGACCGTCGCGCCGCCCGAGGCGCTGGTGGGCGACACACAATCGCTGGATGAAGGACAGGTGGCCGCTGGCGTCATGATGGGGGACATGCTGGCCTTCGGCAGCCTGGTGGAACGCGCCATGGAGGTGTTCCTCGTCACCCTGTTGGGGGTCGTGCTGGCCAGCCATTGGGACTGGCGCGCCCTGGCCATCGGAGCACTGCTGTTTCTGCTCATCCGCCCACTGAGTGTGTTGGCAATGCCCTGGGGCCGCCTGCTGAACCGGCCCCAGCGCCTGCTGATCGGCTGGTTCGGCATACGCGGCATCGGCAGCCTATTCTATCTGTTCTTCGCCTTGAACCATGTGCTGCCACCCGACGTGGCGCAACTGTGCACCAACCTGACCTTGTCGGTGGTCGCCCTGAGTATCCTGGTCCATGGCCTGAGCACCCAGCCAACGCTGACCTGGTATGAGAGTCGCAAGCAACCGGACCGTCGGCCTAGCCCCCCGGATCGGTCACCTGGATAAAGATCGAATAGCCTCCCAGCAGTACCCAGAACGTAGCGAAGATCCAGGGCGTGCGCAGGGAAAACAGCAGCGACTTGCGATAGCCCTTGTGGGTCGATTCCCGCTCGCTGAACAACGGCGACTCGTCATAGACCAGCCCCATCATCGGTTCGGCGCGCAGCAGCTCGCTCTGCTTGAAATGCCAGTGGTCGATGATCTCGTAGGCCGCGCGTATGCCCGGCCAGGCATTGAGGGAACTCAAGAACCCCAGTAGCGCCAGGAACGGTGGCACCACCAGGGTGAACAACTTGCCCCACTCCGGGTTCAGGTTGGCCATGCATGAGGCGAAGGCGATCACCAGGAAGGACTGGGCGGCCAGGTAGGCATCGGTTCGATTGGCCAGGATGCTGGTTTCGTACTGGATCTCCCGTCGATAGAAATCCAGCCGCTCCTTGGGAGAGCCGAACAGCTTGGCGTTGTGTTCCGTCAGTTCTTCTTCCTGGGTCTGGCTGGTCAGGATGCGGGGCATTGCGCAGGTCATTCCTCGATGATGATTGAGCTTCGTTGGAGGAACGCGCCATCGGGCAAGTTCAAGTCGATGGACCGCCGGTCCAACGAAACGTCGGAGCGCTGCCTGCGGTCTGTAGATCATCGAAAGCACGAGGAGCATGCGGTGGATTATGTTGGATGGGTGCAATGGCCCGCGATGGTGGTGACGGTACTGGCGGCCTGGCTGATCGGCTCGCGCCAGCCGCGCCGGCGCGTGGCTGGGTTCAGTTGTTTCATCGCGAGCAACATCCTATGGGTGATCTGGGGCCTGCATACGGATGCCTATGCACTGATCGTGTTGCAGTTCTGCCTGTGCGCAATGAACCTGCGGGGGTTCAGGAAGAACACCACATAGCGCTGCGAACCGGGGGCCCTGCGCTCATTTCATCGTCTGACCGATGGCCTTCACCAGGTCGATCTGCTTGAACGGCTTGGTCAGGCGCGGCAATTGCGTGGCGAAGCCTTCCAGGCGTTCGGCATAACCGGTGGCCAGGACGATGGGCAAGGTGGGCTGCCGGTCACGAAGCAGTTTGGCCAACTGCGAGCCGTCCATCTGCGGCATGGCCATGTCGGTGATCACCAGGTCGATGTCCTGGTTGGATTCGTACAGCTCCAGGGCCTGGGCCCCGGAGGACGCGCAAAGGACCCGGTGTCCCAGGTCTTCGATCAGCAGCCGGGTACTGGTCAGCACCAGGCTGTCATCGTCCACCACCAGCACCAGCAACTCCTGGGTCATCAGTGAAGCCGAGTCCTGCACCTGGGCCTTCTGCGACACCTGGGCCTGCGCCACCGGCAGCCACAGTTCAGCGGTGGTGCCCACGCCCTTCTCGCTGAGCAGCAGCAGGCGGCCGCCCAGCTGTTCCGCCAGGCCATGGACCATGGACAACCCCAGGCCGGTGCCCTTGCCCACTCCCTTGGTGGTGAAAAACGGCTCGACGGCCGAGGCCAGGGTCGCTTCATCCATGCCCTCGCCCTCGTCGATGATCGACAGGCATACATAGCGCCCGGGCTTCATGGCGGCCTGTGGCGAGGCCGGGGTATCCCGTCGCTCATCGGCCGCGATCAGGATACGCCCCCCGTTGGGCATGGCATCACGGGCGTTGGTCGCCAGGTTGAGGATCGCCAGTTCCAGTTGGTTGACGTCCGCCAGCACGGGGGAAAGGCCAGGGGCAAAGGAAGTCTGGATGTGGAACGACGGGCCCAGGGAGCTTTGCAGCAAACCACTGATGCCCTGCACCAGGGCCGGCAACTGGACCGATTCGGACGTCAGTTTCTGCCGACGGGCAAACGCCAGCATCCGCTGGGTTAGGGAAACGCCGCGCAACGCGCCCTGGGTTGCGTTGTCCAGCAGTTGGGCAAGCTTGGGGTCGCCAGGCATGCGCTTGCGAACGATCTCCAGGTTGCCGAGGATCACCGTCAGCAGGTTATTGAAATCATGGGCGATACCACCCGTCAGTTGACCGATGGCTTGCAGCTTCTGGGATTGGAACAGCGCTTCGCGGGCTTGCTCCAGGGCCAACTGCGCCTGGGTGACATCCGTGATGTCACGGGTGATCTTGGCAAAGCCCAGCAATACGCCGGTATCGCTGCGGATCGCATCGATGACCACATGGGCCATGAATTGCGTGCCGTCCTTGCGCACCCGCCAGCCTTCGCCTTCGAAGCGCCCCTCCCGGGCCGCCGTACTGAGGGCCCGTTGCGGCAGTCCGGCGGCACGGTCCTTTTCGGTGTAGAAACGGGAAAAGTGCTGGCCGATGATTTCCGCTTCCTCATAGCCCTTGAAGCGTCGGGCACCGGAGTTCCAGCTGATGATGATGCCCGTGGGATCGGTCATGTAGATGGCGTAGTCGACCACGGCATCGATGAGCAGGCGAAAACGCTGTTCTTCGTTGATGAGGATGGGCTTGTTGTCGTTATCGGGCATGTTGGCCAGGGCATCCGTGGAGGCGTTTTTGCGAAGTATGGGGCAAGTCTGCTCTCAGGAAAAAGCACCAGGCAAGCCCGACGGAACATTCGGGTGGGCCATCTGGGGGTGTTCCTCCGTCACTGACCACCAGCGCGGCAACAAGTGCCGCACCCTGGCCTCGCCGAAACGGTCGTCGATCAGCATGACCACGCCACGGTCCTGCTGGGTACGAATGACCCTTCCCGCGGCCTGGACGACTTTCTGCAACCCCGGATACAGGTAGGTGTAGTCGTAACCGTCGCCGAAGATCGCGGCCATGCGCTGCTTGATCTGCTCGTTGACCGGGTTGAATTGCGCCAGGCCCAGGGTCGCGATGAACGCGCCGATCAGGCGGGAGCCCGGCAAGTCGACACCTTCCCCGAACGCCCCACCCAATACCGCGAAACCGATGCCCCGGCCATGTTCCTCGAAGCGTTCGAGGAAGGCTTGGCGGGGGGCTTCTCCCATGCCCCGCGATTGCGTCCAGGTGGCGATGTCCGGGTGACGCTCGGCAAACAGCCCGGCCACCTGCTGCAAATAGTCGAAACTGCTGAAGAATGCCAGGTAATTGCCAGGACGCGCGCTGAACTGGCGGGCCATCAACGCCACGATCGGTTCCAGGGATGCCTGGCGATGGGCAAACCGAGTGGAAATCCGGCTGACCACCTGGACGTCCAGCTGTTCGGCCTGGAATGGCGACTCCACATCGATCCAGACCGTGTCCGCCGGCGTGCCCAGCAGGTCGGCATAATAATGCCGGGGGCTCAGGGTCGCGGAAAACAGCACGCTGGCCCGGGCGGCCGTGAAGCGTGGCCGCAGGAAACCGGCCGGCACCACGTTGCGCAGGCACAGGGTTGACCGGCTGCGCTGGCTGTGCGGCTCGCGCTTGTCTATATCGAACAGAAAGTGCTCATCGAACGACTCCGCCACCCGGGCGAACTGCAAGGCATCGAAGTAGAACGCCTGCAATGCGCTGTCCAGGCCCTGGGGATGGTCGTTGAGATAATCACCGATGACCGTGGTGCATTGCGTCAAGGCCTGCAGGAGCTTGTCCGGAGGTTTGTCGTAGGCCTGGTAGATCGCCAGCTGTGGCGCGTGCAGGGCGTTCCATTGCCGGTGGACCCGCTGCAAGGCTTTCTTCAGCGGTTCGGGAGCGCTCTTGCGCACGGCGGCCAGGGTCGACTGGTCGAGGGTCGCGCTGTACATCTGCCGGCCCCGCTCCACCAGGTTATGGGCTTCGTCCACCAGGGTCGCGACGGTCCAGCCATTGGCCTGGGCCAGGCCGAACAGCAAGGCGCTGAAATCGAAGTAATAGTTATAGTCGGCCACCACCACATCGGCCCACCGGGCCATTTCCTGGCTGAGGTAGTACGGGCACACCTGGTGGGCCAGTGCGATCTCTCGCAACGCGGCCTGGTCCAGCAGCGTGACCTGGCTCGCGGCCTGGCGGGCAGCCGGCAGGCGATCATAGAACCCCCGGGCCAGCGGGCAGGACTCGCCGTGGCAGGCTTTGTCCGGATGCTCGCAAGCCTTGTCCCGGGCAATCATCTCCAATACCCGCAACGGCATCGACGGCGCGCTGCGGGTCAGCACCCGTGCCGCATCCAGGGCCAGTTTGCGACCCGGGGTCTTCGCCGTGAGAAAGAACACCTTGTCCAGTTTCTGCGGCGCCAGGGCCTTGAGCATCGGAAACAGGGTACCGACGGTCTTGCCAATGCCGGTGGGCGCCTGGGCCATCAGGCATCGACCGGTGCTGACGGCCTTGAACACCGACTCGGCCAGGTGTCGCTGTCCCGGCCTGAAGCCGGCGTGGGGAAAGGCCAGGGCCAGCGCACCGTCGTTGCGGGCCTGTCGATGGGCAACCTCCTGCTCGGCCCAGGCGAGGAACAGCGCGCACTGCTGCTCGAAGAAATCCCGCAGCTGGGTCGCCTCGAAGCTTTGCGCCAGGCGGGTTTCCCTTTCGCTGACGATATCGAAATACACCAGCGCCACATCGATGCGCGGCAGTTGCAACCTGTCGCACATCAGCCAGCCGTAGATCCTGGCCTGGGCCCAGTGCAACTGACGATGATTGGCCGGTTGCCGCGACAGGTCGCCCCGATAGGTCTTCACTTCCTCCAAGCAATTGCACAGCGGGTCATAACCGTCGGCCCGGCCCCTGACCTTCACCCCACGGTAGCTACCTTCGAGGCTGACTTCGGCCTGATAGCCCTCACTGCGACGCGACGCCACGGTGCGATGACCGACGATACCCTCCAGGGCCGTGGGCGACGGGGTGAATCGCAGGTCCAGGTCGCCTGTCTTGGCGGTGAACTCGCAGAGTGCCCGCACGGCGATGCTGTACACCGGCTCCTGGCTCATGCGCCCTGTTCCATCCATTGCACGTAGCACACGGCGACCGGCATCCGATGCTCATGGCAGAACTCCAGCCAGCGCAACTGATTGTCTTGCAGGCGATCGCCGGGGCCTTTGACTTCGATCATCCGGTAGGTCTTGTGCTGCGGCCAGAACTGGATCAGGTCCGGCATGCCGGCGCGGTTGGCCTTGATATCCAGCAGCAGGCGGTCGAACCAGTGTTTGAGGTGCGCGGCCGGCAGGCAGTCCAGCGCCTGGTTCAACAGCTCTTCGGACAAGGCGCCCCAGAACACGAACGGCGACTGGATGCCCCACTTTTCCACGTAGCGCCGGATGATGGTGTGCCGATAGCGGCCGTCGTCCAGCTCGGCAAAGCAGTCCGCGAACAGGTCGGCGCGACGGGCGTGGAAATCTTCGTTGAGCAGGTCCACCGGACCACGCTGGAACGGGTGGAAAAACGCCCCGGGTAACGGCGCGAATATCGCCGGCCAGCACAGCAGCCCGAACAGCGAGTTGATCAGGCTGTTCTCGACGTAATGCACCGGAGCGGCTTCATCGTGCAGGTGGGCCTGGACGTGATATTCCACCGACAGGGTCGGGTCGATGCGCGGCAGTTGCAAGTCCAGGCGCTCCACTTCCCGGGCCAGCATACGCGGCACCGGCGGGCCGCCGAGCTTGCGCCGCAGGCGGGGCACGATCCTGAGCAGGGCCTGGGCCTCGGCGGCGTCCTGGGGGGCCCCCGCAGCCTCTTCGCTCAATGCCAGGGCCAGGGCGTACTCGCCGATGCGCTCCAGCACACGGATCATCCGCAAACGGGCCCCGGGGTAGGTGCAGTCACGGTAGATGCCCAGGGCCAAGGCAAAGTCGGCGATGCGTTCGCCATACTGGCCGACCTGGAACAACAGCTTGCCCCGGCGGCGCTCCAGCCACGGGTTGCCCAGCTCCAGGGCATTGACCTGGGCGACGATGTCCTGGGGGGCCTCACCAGCTTCCAGGCGTTGCTGGCACTCGTACAGGAATACGCAGGCATCCACGTCCCGACGGCTGCGCAAGCCCCGTGATTCGGCGCTGAACGCCACGGTTTCATAGGTAAAGATGCCCAGGTCTGCCAGTACGAATTCCGACCAGTCCTGATAGAGGTTGCCGAAGAACATCAGCCGCAGACGATCGCAGATGCCCATGATGGTCAAGCTGTACAGCCGATCCTCAAGTTGCGGACACCAGGCGTGGAACGGCTGCGGCTCGTTGAACTGCTCGCCCAGGGCCTGGAGCCACTCGGTCTTCTTCGCCTTGGGCCGCTCGATCAGGTGCCCCAGGCACAGGAGAATTTCCGGTTTGAGCAGTACGTCGAACAACTCGGCGAGGCTTACGGGAACCTGTTCGACGACCCAACCCAGGGCCAGCAACGGTTCGACGGCGGTGCCGATGTCACCGATTTCGCAATAACTGAGCTTGCTGTGCCGAAAGCGCAATCCCTTGCGCATCACCATTCGCACCAGCAGGGCCTGGGACGCTCGGGGGACCGCTGCGAACTCATCGATGAAGCGCTGTTCCTCGGGGCTGAGCACATCGGCATAACGCTGCGTCAACCAGGCGAGTACCTGCTGGAAGTTGTTCAGATAGTAGAACGGATCGTCGAGGGGGTTGGCGGTCACGGAAAGAAGCGTCACAAATACTGGTTATGCGTACAGATATCAGCAACGAAGGGCACAGGCAACTGCAAAAGATGAGCGGTCTCCTATATTTAAAGGTGAAATCCTGCGGCCAGCGATGAACTTTCCTACAACAAGCGAGACCAATGGCGGTTGACTACAGTAGTGGCGCGGTCGAATCAGCCTGACCGCGCCTTTGATCGAGAGGTTATGGATATGAACATCAGATTTCTGGGCCTGCCTTTGGCCGCTGCCGCGTTCCTGGCGCTGGCCGGTTGCTCGACGCCGACCGTGGTGACCCTGCAGAACGGCACCCAGTATTTGACCCAGGACACCCCCAACACCCGCACCTCCGATGGCTTCTATGAATTCGAAGACATCTCGGGCAAGAAAGTCCGGGTTCGCGCCGACGAAGTGGCGACGATCCGCAAGGAAGACTGATCCTCTACAGGCCCTCTGCCCCCGGGGGGCCGCTCTCGCTCAGCGGACCTGATCGACATCCATTTCCAGGGCCAGGCCGCCCTCGTCGCAACTGATGGTCGCCCCCGTCCTTCGCAAGGACTGTTCCTGCATGCGCAGGCAATGCTCGTATTCCTGCCGGTTGGAACGATCGATACTGATGTTTCCGGTGATGCCCGGCCTCTTCGCCGCCTCGATGTCCACCCTGATCCAGGACCTGGGCATCTGCAACTCGAAACGCGGCAGGTGCGAAGGCGCATCTGCGCGGTGGTCGCCCTCGGCCATGGGCAACTGGTCGGCAGAGATGCCATACCGG
The DNA here is from genome assembly GCF_900156465.1 of Pseudomonas sp. 7SR1. Classification (NCBI taxonomy): domain Bacteria; kingdom Pseudomonadati; phylum Pseudomonadota; class Gammaproteobacteria; order Pseudomonadales; family Pseudomonadaceae; genus Pseudomonas; species Pseudomonas sp. 7SR1. The sequence continues at coordinate 4,412,036 of NZ_LT707064.1, read as the reverse complement.
GTCAGGATCGACTGATCCGGTAGATCCGCCAGCACGCCAACCGAAACCATTGCCCCCATCAGACCGATGAACAACCCTTGTCTACCCTTCACTGCAGTACCTCTCCTCATACGTGACGAGGGGACATGACCTCATGCGGTGCCGAAGCCTTGACGGCCCGGTTTCCCTCCTGGTCGATGCCCCCTCTCACGTCTTCCTCGAATCAAGTCAATCAGGCGAACACAAGGCCGTCGCCTCCTACCTGGGCCAGTCCGACACCCACCAGGGTCACGGAGCTGTCGCCTACCTTGAGCAAGGTGTCGTTGCCCACCTGCGACAGGTGCTGGCGGTAGTCGTAACCCGCGCCGGCGCCTTGGACGCCCAGGAACACCAGTGTGTCGCCGACATCATACCCGCTGATGCGGTCCTGGCCGAACGCGCCATTGAAGATAAACGTGTCCTGTCCGCCACCGGACTGCATCACGTCGTTGCCCGAGCCGCCCACGAAGGTGTCGTTCCCCGCGCCGCCCACCAGCACATCGTCGCCGTCCAGGCCGAACAGCCAGTCGCCTGTCGCCCGGGCCGCCAGGGTATCGTTGGCCGCACCGCCCTTGACCGCTGACGCATACGCGGTGACATGGCCATCGCTGACCAGGCCGTTCGCGGTGACGCTGTGGCTCACCTGATCCTTGAGCAGCCCCCAGAACGAGCCGGACTCCTTGCTCACCAGCGTGCCGATGTCGCGGGTCATGCTGATCTCCCCATGGGCGTCACGCACGTACAGCGTTCCCGCCCCATCATGGGCGAAACTGAAATCCTTCACCGACTGTTGCAGCTGCAAGGTGTTGTTGCCCTGACCGCCCAGGATCACGTTGTAGCCGCCACTGTCGCGAAAGGTGTCATTGCCGGCGCGTCCCTCCAGGTAATCGCTGCCCTGCCCGCCCTGGATCAGGTCATCCTTGTCGCTGCCGATGATCAAAGTGCTGCCCGTATGAGCCTCGGCGTTGCGATTGAGGTCCTGCACCCACGTATTACCGCGTGCCGGGTCCGAGAGGTTGGCGACCACGATGGTAGAGTCTTTGCCGGTGAGGTCATAGAACGCGGAGTCCATTATCCGCCCCATGCCGTCGCCGTAGCCCGTGGGCAGGTGGGAAATCCAGGTCGGGATGTTGAGGATGGAAAACGGCAGCACGTTCCATGCCGCCGAGGCGTAATGGTCGTTGAAGCTGACGATGTTGTTGGTCGCCGAGTCCTGGTGCGCGTCATGTACCCCCACCGACGACAGGTTGAACGTCGAGCCGTCCAGCGCCCGGAACACCGGGTCGTTCTCGTAACCGATGTTCAAGACCTTGTCACTGGCGCTTTGGGTGGGTGATGCATAGGCGATGTAGTTCGCGCCGCTGTAGAAGCCCCCCCACTTGTCGCCGCTCAGGTCCGCCAGGCTGTTGACCGCCAGCCCGCCCAGGCTGTGGCCGCTGACCAGTACGTCTTCGCCTGTCAGGCCATGGGCCCGGGCAAATGCCGCGACATCGCCGAGCAGGTTGCCGAAGGCTTCGCCGACATAGTTTCTGGCGAAGTCCTTGGGGCCCAGCGCGGCCATCACATCATGGATTACATCGCCGATGGAGTCGCTGATCAGGTTTTCACGAGGACCGCTGGTGCCGCGAAAGGAAATCCCGATTTCCTTGAGCTGCCCGTCGGCATCGTACTTGCCGAGGATTTCCACCTGGGCGGTGGTATAGCCGGCCTTCTCGCCAAAGAACGTTCCCCGGCCGTCCACCTTGCCGGCATAGCCCAACTGGGAGGCGCTGATGGGGGTCCAGCCGGCCTTTTGCAGCGCTTCCAGGGCCAGCTTTTCCGAGTCGGGATTCCATGGCACGCCGGGAATCACCCCTTGGGAGTCGGTGCCTCCCAGCAGGGCCGTCACCAAGGTCGCGGGCAGGCCGGCGCCGAAGCCGTTCTGCTGGTACCCGGCGGCAAAACCGTGGTCGAGGTTGTGATAGGAATACAGCATGATCGCCATCGCATCGCTGACCAATGCCTTCGATTCGATGGTGCCGAAGTTCTTGTAGTCGTAGATTCCCATGGTTGTTGCACTCTTTTTGTTGTTGGAATGAGTGGATATGCCTTGCCCGACGCGCTCGCACAGCAGCGGCCGGGCAACGTTTTCAGAAGCGCCAGTCCAGCGTCAGGCCGACGCCGTGGTTCTTGTCCCGGGAACCGAGCAGGCCGTTGTAGTCCAGGTTGAGCTGGACGTCCTTGGCCACCGCCAGCCCGGCACGGGCCCCCACCACCGCCGCGTTGCGGTCCATGGACACGCTCTGCACCGCGAAGGTGCTGCCACCGCCGACGAACGCCAGGTCCTGCTCGGAACGGGTGTCGCTCAGGTTGTGCTGCCAGCCGAGGGTTCCGGACAGCTGCAACTGCTGCGTCCTGGACAACGCCAGGGTATGCCCGGCCCGCACGCCCAGCGTCGACAGCAGCGCGTCGCGACGGTCGTCACCGGCACGCAAGGCCGCGGCGTCGCCCTTCTCATGGAAGCTGTCGCTGTCCAGGTGCACATAGGCCAGGTTGGCGAACGGCTCCAGGGCCACGGGTTCAAGATCAAGGCGATACGCCGCCTCGGTGAAGAACTGGGCGGTGCGGGCATCACGCTTGGTTTTCTCCCGGCCGTTCACCTCGTTGAATTGCAGGTCGCGCTGGACATCGATGCGATGCCAGGCGTAGGCACCACCCACCGTCAGGCGCAGGGCATCGATCTCATGCCCCAGGTACGCCCCCAGGTGATAGCTGTCTGCCTTGGCTGACGAGTGGGTGCCATCCCCCATGCTCAACGAACTGTCGCTGTACCCGGTGACGAAGCCCAGCCGCGTCCCGTCGGCGACCAGGCCATCCACACCGGCCAGCAGACCGCCAATGGAGCTGGTGGAACTGGCGTTTTCGTTGCCGCCGTCGCTTTTGCCCCAGGCTCCCAGGACCTTGACCCAGGCATTGCTGCCGGCATCGGTCGGCGCGGCGGCGTCGTACAGCGCGTCCTGTCGCAACCGGTCGATCACCGCGTCGCGCAGATGACGGCTGTCATTGATCAGCAACGTGCCGATGGCCGGGTGGATCTCGCCGGACAGTTGTTGGAATGCCTGTTGCGCCACCGCGGCGCTGGGGGACAGCAACAACGCTTCATACAAGGCGTTGCCCGCCCCCAATTGCTCGGCTGCGCTCGCCACGGCGCGCTGGTTGGGCGTCAGGCCAAGGCTGCTGAAGGAGGTCGCGTTGCGCGCCACCGCCAACTGGATGCCACTGGCGGAGTACGCCAGGTCGCCGCCCAGGAACGCATAGTCGGGCAACACCTGATCGAAGCGCCCTTCAATGCCGCCGGCCGCCTGCAGGATGTTTAATTGCCGGCCCAGCAGGCTTTTCACTTCACCGGCGGTGAGCAGTGTCGGGCTGTTTTCCAGAGACAGGGATACCGTCGCCCCGTCGATGATGGCCTTGCCGCCGGCAACGATCAGGTCGCTGGAGACAGGAGACACCTCTACCGCGTAATTCGAGCCGGGCTCGAAGGTCACGTCTGCGGCCACCTGCAAGGTGCCGATGGAGTTGCCCGGTGCCACGCTGGCGCCGCGTTTCGCCGTCAGGCTGGCGATGCGACCGTTGCCGCCGAGGATACCGCCCTCGTTCACGGTCACGGCCGAGGCCAGGGAGCCGGTGACCGCCAGCCGCCCTTCGTTGACCAGGGTCGGTCCGCTGTAAGTGTTGTTACCGGTGAGCACCAGGGTGCCGATGCCTTCCTTGGTCAGGCCGCCGTGCCCGGAAATATCGTTGCGCCAGACATCCAGGCCGCACTGTATGCCACTGCACACTCGTTGGGTGGGCAGGCCTGCATCGATGACCGCGCCGATCCCCGGCAGATTCGCGACGAACTGGCCGGAGCCATAGGCGCCATCGACCCGAAACGCTTGGGGTATATCCTGCGCGGTCACCAGCATCGACGGCCCGTCGATGGCCTTGCCCAGGTTGATCATGCCCCAGCCGTACAGCGCGTCGACACCCGGCGCGCCCATGTCCGTGGCCGTGGTGCGCAAGACGCTGGCCACCTGGGCACCGGTCATGTAGGGGAAACGCTCCATCAGCACCGCCACGCTGCCGGCCACATGGGGCGCGGCCATGGACGTACCGCTCTTGTTGGCGTAGCCCACGGTCAGGTCGTCCAGGCTGGTGCCGCCGATCACGGCGCTGTAGACCCGGGTGCCCGGTGCCGAGACGCAGAAACTGGCGGTATAGCCACAGCGCGAAGAGAAGGTGCTGATGGTGTACGGGTCGGCACTGCTGGTGTCAGGGTTGATCTGCAGGGCCGCCACCGTCAGCCAGTTGGGGGCGATGTCCGGCACGAAGTACGCCAGGCCCGCGATGGCGTCGGGGTTGTTGAGGTTGTAGTCGTTGCCGGCGGCGAAGATGGTGACGATCCCGCTGCGGGCCGCGGCGATGGCCCCTTCGTAGGCGCCCCCGGCCCGGGTACCCAGCAGCGGTTCGATCTGGTCGAACTGCAACTGCGCATCCTGCACGGTGAAATGCGCAAATGCCGGGTCACGGCCGCCCTGGTCGAAGCGGTCAGTGATGCCGATGCCCCAGCTGTTGTTGATGATCCGAGCCCCGCTGGCAATCAGCGCATCCCAACCGGCCTTGTACACCGCGCCATCGTTGCCCCGGATAATGCCGTCTTCAGGCCCCGGGTCGCCGTTATCGGCGCTGATGATCTGCGCATCGAACGCCACGCCGTGCATCGACCCGCCATCGCGGCTGCCGGCAGCGATCCCGCCGACGTGGGTACCATGGGAGCCGAGCTTGCCATCGGAGCCCACCGTGGGAGAGCCGTCATAGCGGAACGGGTCGCCGGCCTTCACCGGAATGTACGGGTCGGTGTATTCGCGAATGCCGCTGGTGACCAGGGTCACCACCTTGTCGGTGCCGGAGAATTCCGGGTGGGCGGCATAGACCGGTTGATCGAAGATACCCAGCTTGACGCCCTTGCCAGTGTAGCCGGCGGCGTAGGCCTGCTGTGCATTGATCGCCCCAAGCCCCCACTGCGCATCGAATTCGGCGCTGCGCCAACTGGCCGGATCCCCGGGCCGGCCACCCTCGACGTAGGGCGCCGCCTGGGCCGTGCCCAGGGTAGCCAGGGCGCAGAGCATGGCGCGGTTGAGCGTCCTGGGCAGGAACAGGCGCCCCGGTAGCGAGGGGTATTTCTTGTTATCGGTCTTCATCACGAACCATCCTTAGTTGTTGCAAGAATCCTTGGGTTGCCTTGGTCGGCTATTGCCCCCGTGTCACGAAGGCCTCGTCCACTTTCGCCAGGTCCTGTTCCCCCAGGGTGCCGGCGTAGTAGTGCAACTTGGTCCAGGCCATGAGGTAGTCATAGCGGGCCTCGGCCAGGTCGCGGCGTGTGGTGTAGAGCTGCTGTTCGGCATTGAGCGCATCGAGGTTGACCCGTTCGCCGCCCAGGATGCTCTGCCGGGTGGAGACCACCAGCGCTTCGGCGGAACTCAGGGCTTTCTGGTAGGCCCGCAGCTTGTTCGCCCCCGACACACAGGCGCTGAACTGGCGGCGCAGCTCGATCAGGGTTTCGCGGGTCTTGGCATCCAGCTCGTATTCGGCCTGTTCCATGTTGCGGCTGGCCTGGCGGGTCGACGCCGAGACCCCGCCGCCGGCATACAACGGCACGCTGACTTCCAGGCCGATGGTGTTGGTGTCGTAGCGCTGGTTATAGGTGTTGCCGCTTTCGGACTCGTTCTGACGCATCGTTGCATAAGCGCTGATGGTGGGCAGGTGTCCGGCGCGGTTGCGTTCCACTTCGAAGCGGGCCACATCCACCGCCTGGCGCTGGGAAGCCAGGGTCGGGTTGTTGCTCACCGCCAGGCCATGCCAGCTGTCGAAACTGGCCGGTTGCAGGGTGAACACCTGGAAGGTCTCGTTCAGTGGCGCCAGGTCGCCGATGTCCAGCGCCGGCACACCGATCAGCGCGCCAAGCTCACGCAAGGCGGCATCCTGCTCGTCGCGGGCTTCGATTTCTTCGGCAATGGCCAGCTCGTATCGCGACTCGGCCTCGAGGATGTCGGTGCGCGTGCCTTCGCCCTGGCGAAACATGTGTTCGTTCTGCCGGAACTGCTGTTCGAACGCCCGTTTCTTGGCCTGGGCGATGTCGATCTGATCCTGGGCGAACAGCGCCTGAGTGTAATGGCTCAGCACCCGCACCAGGAGCTCCTGGCTCTTGCTGCGGAAATTTTCATCGGCGAACAATGCCTGCGCCACACCCTTGCGATAGGCCGCGTAGGCCTCGTAGTCCAGCAGCGGCTGTTGCAAGGTCAGGCTGGAGCCGTAGCTGCTGTAGTTGCGATTGTCATGCTGACTGGCGCCATGGTCATTGAGATAGGTCACCTTGGATCGGTTACGCCCCTTGTTATAGCTGTAACCCAGGTGAGGCAGCAGCCCCGCACGGCCGATGGCGCGGTTCTCCAGGCCCGCGTCGCGTTCCTTGACAGCCCCGAGGTAGACCGGGTCGTTGCGCAGGGCCTGCTCATAGATCTCGAATGGCCCCATGGCCCAGACGTTGCCGCAGGCGGAAACGGCCAGCACCGCCAACCACTGGAAATACTTCATGCCACCGGACATCCTTATTCTTCGGTCAACGCAGAGCCGGCTCGGTCGAGCAGCGGTTTGAACAGGTAGTTGAGCAGCGAGCGCTCGCCGGTGCGCACGAACATCTGCGCCGGCATGCCAGGCTTGATCACCAGGCCATTGAGCTTTTCCAGCGCCTGCTCGCCGACATTGCTGCGCAGCACGTAATACGGCTCGCCGGTCTTCTCATCGAGCATCTGGTCGGCCGAGACCAGGCTGACTTCGCCCGCGACCCTGGGGGTGCGGTTCTGGTTGAAGGCGGTGAAGAGGATGTCCACCGGCAGATCAAGCCCCACCTTGTCGACCAGGTTGACCGGCAGATGCCCTTCCACCTCCAGCCGCGTGCCCTGGGGCACGATTTCCAGCAAGGTATCGCCCTGGCGCACCACCGCCCCTTCGGTGTGCACCCCGAGGTTGACGGCGATGCCGTCGGCGGTGGCAAGGATCTCGCTGTGTTGCAGCTCGAAGCCGGCGGATTTCAATTGCTGTTGCAGGGTTTCGCTCTTGAGCTGGGCATCGGCCAACTGGCTGCGCACTTCCTTCTGGTATTCCTCGCCATGCTGTTGCAGCTTCAGGCGCGACTCGACGATGCCCTGCTCCACCCGGCCGCTTTCACCGGCGTTCTGGGCCAGCTCCTGCTGTACCTGCGACAATTGCCGCTGGTACTCCAGCAAGCGATTGCGCGGGATGTAACCATTGTCCGCCAGAGGTTGCAGGTTACTCAGTTGCGAACGCAGCGAATCGGCCTGGGCGCTCAAGTCGCTGCGAGCCCGACGCATGCCCGCCAGTTGCGCCGTGGCGCCATCGATGCTGGCGCACAACGCGGCCTGCTCCCGGGCAAAGGCCTCGCGGCGGCTGCTGAACAGCTGGCGCTGGCCTTCGAGCACCAACGCCAGGCGGGGATCCAGGTCATCGCCCAACTCTGACGGGAAGCTCACCTGGCCCAGGTTGTCCCGCTCGCTTTGCCAGCGCGCCAGGCTGGCCCGGGCCATGCGGTACTGGGCCTGCAGCGATTGCACATCGGCAGCGGCCTGGGTCTGGTCAAGCCGGAACAGCGCCTGGCCCTGCCTGACCGCCTCGCCTTCACGCACCAGGATCCGGCTCACCACGCCGCTGCTCATCGACTGCACGGCCTTGCGCTTGCCTGAGACCACCACGGTGCCTTGCACGGCGATGCCCTGGTCCAGGGGCGCCAGGCTGGCCCAGGTGAAAAAACTGCCCGCGCCGATGAGCGCCAATGCCCAGCCCATGCGGGTAAAAAAACGGGCGTCGCGTTCGGGACGCTCGAGGTGTTGTCCCGAGCGCGAAGAATGTTCGAGGCTCATATCGCGATCCTTGTTCATACGCTGCCGGGCTGGCGGTTGGCGTGATACTGGCGGCTCATGCTCACTCCGCTGGGCGCTGCCGGGGGCTTATCCCGTGGGGCCTGGGCTTGTCCGGACAGCTCTCGCAGCACGTCCTGGCTCGGACCGAAGGCCTGGAGCCGGCCTTCGTTGAGCACCAGTAGCTTGTCGGCCTGGGCCAGGGCCGAAGAACGATGGGTCACCAGGACGACACTGGTGCCCTGGGCCTTCATCAGGGCAATGGCGCTGGCCAGGGCGGCCTCGCCGACGGTGTCGAGGTTGGAATTGGGCTCGTCGAGCACCACCAGGCTCGGCCGGTCGTACATCGCCCGGGCCAGGGCCACCCGTTGTTTCTGGCCACCCGACAAGCCGCCGCCGTCCTCTCCAAGCAGCGTGTCGTAGCCTTGGGGCATGCGCAGGATCAGCTCATGCACGCCGGCCTGCTGCGCGGCGGCAACGACCTTCTGCGGATCGGCCTCGCGAAACCGGGCGATATTCTCGGCGATGGTGCCGCTGAACAGCTCGATGTCCTGGGGCAGGTAGCCGATGTACGGGCCCAGCTGGTCGCGGTTCCAGCGATGGATATCGGCCCCGTCGAGCCGCACCGTGCCCCCCAGGAGCGGCCATACCCCCACCAGCGCCCGGGCCAGGGTGGACTTGCCGGACCCCGAGGCGCCCAGCACCCCGAGCACTTCCCCGGCGGCAAGACCGAAGCTGACGTGATGCAAGGTCGCCTGGCGTCGTCCGGGAGGCCCGGCGCTGACCTGTTCGAAGCTCACCTGGCCCTTGGGCGGTGGCAATGGCATCGTGTCGTCCTGGGGCGGGTAGGCGCGCAACAGCGCGTCCAGACGGCGATAAGCCAATTTGGCACCGCTCCACTGCTTCCATACTGCAATCAACTGATCGATGGGGCTCAGCACCCGGCCCATCAGGATCGAGCCGGCGATCATCATGCCGGCGGTCATGTCGCCCTTGATCACCAGCACCGCGCCCAATCCCAGTGCCAGGGATTGCAGGCACAGGCGCAGGGTCTTGCTGAAGGCGCTGATCACCGCGCCAGTATCGCTGGCCTGGTTCTGCAGGCCGAGAAAACGCGAGTGCACGGCAAACCAACGATTGCGCAAGGCGTCGAGCATGCCCATGGCCTGGATGGATTCGGCGTTGTGCAGGTGGCTGGTGGCCAATTGGCTGGACTGCTGCGAATAACCGCTGGCCTGCCCCAACGGCTTGCTGGTCATGATTTCGTTCAGGCAGGCCAGGCCGATAAGCAACAAAGTGCCGACGGTGGCGAACACGCCGAGCCAGACATTGAACAGGTAGATCACCAGTAGATAGATCGGGAACCACGGTGCATCGAAGAAGGCGAACAGCGCCGGCCCGGTGACGAACTGGCGAATATGGGTCAGGTCGCCCAGGGATTGGCCGGCGTTGCCTTCGCCCTGGAACAGGTTGCGCTCGAACGCGGCCTTGTAGACCTGGAGGTTGAAGCGCCGCTCCAGTTGGCTGCCAATGCGGATGACGATGAAACTGCGGACCATTTCCAACAGCCCGATGAACACGAAAAACCCCACCACCATCAACGACAACATCACCAATGTGGTTTCGTTTTGCGAAGACAGCCCGCGATCGTACACCTGAAGCATATATATCGAAGGTGCCAGCATCAGGACATTAATCAGCGCAGTAAAACAACCGACACTCAACAGAATATTCTTATAATCGCCCAGCGCTTTAATCAGCGGCAGCGCGGCAGCGCTCCTTGCCATGTTCATCGATCTTCCTTGCTGTTGGCTTTGCCAGTGAGTTGATAACTCTGCAACTTGCCAATCTTCCAGGCTTTGTACGAAAAGTGCCTGATCGTCCCTCGGCAATTTTTCGTGCAACCCCTACTCATTCAAGTGGCACACACCCCTGTTCGCACCTGTTCAAACAAGCGAGTGCAAATCGGCGATATTGTACGAACGATTTAACGCGCGCTTTGCGGGATATCGCGTTCAAGCAGGATTTTCAATCCGGATTTCAGCGTCACCTGGTAATGGTCCGTCTGGCGCAATCCCAGATGTGTCCGGGCATTCTGTTTGCCGATCAGCGAAAGCCCATCGGGTTCGGGGAACCAATGCACCGGTTCATCTCCGAGCCAGTGACCCAGGCAATCGGTCTGGCCGCCCAGGCTCTGGTCCGCGTTGAGCTCGATCGTGCAAGTGTTGGACGGTTTGTCCTGCAATGCCTGGGCCGGCGCATTTTCCTGGGGGCCAGACAAGACGGCCCGCCAGACACCAGCCAACTGTGAGGGTTCTGCTAGCAACAGGCTGCGTGCCATGGCGACTTCTCCAAAAAGCGATAGCGAGGTAGCGAGTAGCCAGGCGATTGCCGGGGCGCTACGGTGCATGGAATTTCTACTCATTTCTTGATTCCAACGCTGCCCCTGGGGGCTGGCGCCAGCCGTGCGTCTTCAACACGACCAGCGCCAGCGCCCCAGGGTAGCGATATCAGGCCACGATGTCCGAGACGGCTGCCTGGCCGACGGTGCTGACCAGGAAGTCAGCCACGCCATGGCCGGAGAAGTCCACCGCCAGTACGCTATTGCCACCCGAGGTCGAGAGCACCGCATCGCCCGCCGCACCGGTGAAGGCATTGACGAAATGCAGGCCTGCGCCGTTGGTGATGCCCGTCAGGTCGATCTTGTCCAGGCCACTGACGAAATCGAGGATCTGGTCCGTGGCGCCCGGACGCGAGTCGGAACTGGCCGCGAACACGAAGGTGTCCGAGCCCGAACCGCCCCACAGCTTGTCCGCGCCGCCCGCGCCCCACAGGATGTCGCTGCCGGCACCACCCTTGAGCTCGTTGGCCACTTCATTGCCGATCAGCAGGTCGCTGCCCGAGCCGCCAATGGCGTTTTCGATGGTTGCGCCCTGGGCGATGGACACGTTGCCGACCATGCCGCCAACGTCAGAGAACGAGGCATCGTTGAGATTGATCTTCTGGTTCTGGGTGAAGCCGGAGAAGTCCAGCGTATCGCGTCCGCCCGCGTCCCATACCGAAAACACCACCTTGTCCGACGATGACGAAGCGCTGAGGAAATCGCGACCGGTATTGGAATTGAAGCCGTAGGTCGTATCGCCGGTACGGGTGCTGGTGTTGGCCCCGTAGAGTTTCTGGATGGCGGCGATGTCGTCCATCAACGGTCCGGAAGCATAGGCCTCGACCCCGCCCTTGCTGAAGTTCTGGTCGGTATTGCTTTCGCTCCAGTAGCTCATGAGGCTGTAGCCGCGGGTGTCCTCGGCATACGTGACATCATCGTAGGACGGGCTGCCTTCACCGGCGTTGTAGTCGCCGGGGTGGGCCAGGCCAAGGGTGTGGCCGATCTCGTGGGTCAGGGTCTGGCGACCGTAGTTGTTGAGGTCCGGGTTCTTGTTCTGGGTGTAGCTGCTGTTGATCAGGTACCAGGACGTCCCGTCATACCCCGCGCCGGTACCAGGGAGGTAGGCGAAGGCCGCCGCACCGTCCTGGCCGCTGCTGTAGTTGCCGAAGGTCATGTGGCCGTCGCCGCCGCTGGCCCTTTCGGTAAACGTGACGTTGGCAACATCCGACCAGGACTGCATGGCCAGGACCGCCTGGCCTTTCTGCTGGGCGCTGAACTGGCTGAAACCGCTGATCCCGTGCTTGTTCATGGTGCTCGAGGAGGCAGAGGTCAGAAAGGTATAGGTCAGCTCGATCTTGCCGCTGCCGTCCCGATCCTGGTAGGCCGCGCCATCACGCAGCAACTGGGTGGCGGCTTCATCCACGGAATACGAAGGCTTGCCGTTGATGGTCAGGTCCCCACCCCGGTCATATTGATGGCTGAAATTATTGATCTGGTTGAATGCGGTACTGGGGGCGGCCAAGGGCTGCGGAGCCCACAGGAGTTGATCGGCAGAATCAATGGCGCTGGTTTTGATTTTCGACATAAACACACTTCCTTGTTTGCAATGGAACAGTTTTTGTCAGACAGACAATCTCTGGCGAGATCGTCCAATCACTCGCCCAATTGAGGACGCAAGAAAACTGACACAATTCGAAATCAAACGTCTAGCGAATTTTTTCGAACCCGCAAAGCACCCGTTCAAGCAACTAAGCCGGGTACGCGGCGCTGTCCCCGTTAATACGGGCGCTTATCGAATTTCGTTTAGGATTGTCGGACAAAATCCTATTTAAATATTAAATATCGATAAACACGACTTGGCGAAACCCGTCGCAGTTTCAACAACTAAGTGCCAGCGAAACGCTATTAATCAATATCTACCAAGCACTCTACGAAAACTCTTGGGACGAAGGTCAGGCGAGGCGGTTTTCAACGCATGTAAGGAGCATCAAGGCTTTTCGTGTTCACCGACTTTCGCCGCGCAGACTTCTCGCAGGCAACCTCGAAGCCAACGATGCCCGGGGTCGGCCTCCATCCGTGGGTGCCAGAGCATGGCTATCGTGAAGGACGGCACCGCAAACGGCAGCGCAAAACTGTGCAAGCCGACGCGAAGCCGCTCGGTGTAGCGTTCGGGCACGGTGGCGATCAGGTCGCTGGCACCGGCAAGCCCCAGGGCCGTGGAAAACCCGGGGACCGTGATAGCGATGTCTCGCGACAGGTTCGACGCTGCCAGCGCGCGGTCGATGGGGCCGTGATCGAGGTCGCGCAGGGAAACCCCGATATGCCCGCCCGCCACGTAGTCGGCGACGCTGACCTGGGCCAGGCTCAGCGGATGCCCCACGCGCACCACCCCGACGAAACGGTCTGTGAACAACGCCTGGGTTCTCAATTCGGGGCCGGTGTCCTGGTCCACGACAGCGGTTTCCAGGTCCACGCTGCCCTCGCGCAGGGCCGTGCTGTCCTTGTTGGCCTTATCCACGAAGCGCAACCGCACGCCAGGCGCCTGCTCGGCGATGCGGGCGATGAGGTCCGCCGCGAAGTTTTCCACGAACCCTTCACGGGTGCGCAAGGTGAAGGTCCGGCTCAACCGTCGCAGGTCCGGAATCTGCACGGGGCGCAGCACAGCCTGGGCATCCTGTACCAACTGTGCGACCTGCTCGCGCAACGCCAGCGCCCGTGGCGTGGGGACCAACCCTCGCCCGGCCCGCACCAGCAGCGGGTCTGCCAAGGTGTCCCGCAACCGTGCCAGTGCCCGGCTCATCGCCGACGGGCTGAGCCGCAGCCGCTTGGCGGCACGGGCCACACTGCCCTCCGACAGCAATGCATCGAGGGTGATCAGCAGGTTGAGGTCTGGAACGGACATTCGCACGGCCCTGTACTAAGAGATGGCGTCGTATGCAGCTATAAAGTGCAAATGCTGCGTCTTCCGCCATGTTAAGCCTGGGCGTACCGTTCTGACAGCTCCATTTCAGGAAAGCCGCAGACAGAGGAACCGCGATGAAGCCAGTCAATACGCAACAGTGCCCGCCACTCGACACATCTCCTCGGACCACGGCCTGGCCACGCTGGGCGCTGTCCAGCCTTGCGCTGGCGACGCTCCTGGCTTCTCTCGGCGCCAGTGTCGCTGCAGTGGCCTTGCCGGCGCTGGCCCACGGGCTGAATGCATCGTTTCAGGCGGTGCAATGGGTGGTGCTGGCTTATCTGCTGGCGATCACCACCTTGATCGTCAGCGTCGGGCGCCTGGGGGACTTGCTGGGGCGACGCAGACTGCTGCTGGCCGGGATCCTGCTGTTTACCCTGGCCTCAGCCGTGTGCGGCCTCGCACCGTCCCTGGGGTGGCTGGTCGCGGGACGAGCCTTTCAAGGCCTGGGGGCGGCCATCATGATGACGTTGACCCTGGCCCTGGTGGGCGAATTGGTCGACAAGGACCGGACCGGCAGCGCCATGGGGCTGCTGGGCACCCTGTCGGCGGTGGGTACGGCCCTTGGCCCTTCCCTGGGGGGCACGCTGATCGAGGGGTTCGGCTGGCAGGCGATCTTCCTGCTGAACGTCCCCTTGGGGCTGCTGACGCTGCTGCTCGCCTGGCGCTTCCTGCCTGCACGCGCCAGCGCGACCAGCACCGACAGCATCCGCTTCGATATCCCCGGCACGGTGTTGCTGGCGATGGCCCTGGGCGCCTACGCGCTGGCCATGACCCAGGGTCGCGGGCATTTCGACGGGACTCATGCCGCCTTGCTGGCGCTGGCCGCCCTGTGCGTGGGGTTGTTCATCCGGGTCCAGAAGCAAGCCATATCGCCATTGATTCCCCTGGGGCTGTTGCGTGATCGCCCCATGGTCGGTGGCCTGGCCACCAACGCCCTGGTGGCGACGGTGATGATGGCGACCCTGCTGGTGGGGCCGTTCTACCTGGCCATCGCCCTTGGCCTACCGGCGACCCAGGTGGGGCTGGCCCTGGCCGTCGGACCCGCCACAACCGCGTTGAGCGGGGTGCCTGCCGGGCGCCTGGTGGACCGGTTCGGCGCGGGCACGATACGGTTGATCGGGCTGGCGATCATGCTGCTCGGCTGCGTCGGGCTGACGCTGTTGTCAGCGTCTTTGGGAACGACCGGCTACATCGCGACGATCATGGTGACCACCGTGGGCTACGCACTGTGTCAGACCGCCAACAACACAGCGGTGATGGCCGAAATCCCCGCCAGCAGGCGTGGCGTCATCTCCGCGCTGCTCAACCTGTCGCGCAATCTGGGGTTCTTCACCGGCGCTTCGGTGCTCGGCGCGGTCTTCGCCGCCGCGCTGCCGACGAACGGTATCGGCGCGGCCACTGCCCAAGCGGTCACCAACGGCCTGAATTTCACCTTCGCCGTCGCTTCATTATTGCTGGTCCTGGCTTTGGGCATTGCCTTGCGAAGCCGCGTCCCAGAGCCGTTTCGGGAGGTTGAAGCGTCCCCACCCCGCCAATGATGGCAATATGATTTCAAATGCCCAAGTCATGATGCAGATCAAAAAAAAGTGAACCAATCGCAAAATGGACTGAAAAAAGCCACATGACATTCATTTTCAGGTGCTATTTTTAGGTCTCACTGGTAGAGCCATGATGGTTCTTCCTTCCTGACATGAGCAAAAGGAAGCGCTTGATGAAGAGGGCGGGCAACAGATGAATAGAGGATCGTCCGGCAAGGTTACGTTTCCCAACGCCTGCCAGTTGATGCGTTGGCATTTCCATCCCATGGGTTTCGAGGCCAGTATGGACGCCCCGGGCAGCATGGTGGCCCGTCTGTTCGACCGCGCCAGCGGCGAAACCATGATCGCGATTGCGGGCATTCCCTGCGCGACCGTGATGAACGCTCCCGATGTGGAGCGAATCATCGAGGCGGTGGAAGCGGAGCTGGAAGCCTTTGTGCCTCCCGTTGGCTTGAGGCGATTTGCATCCTGACGAAAAAAGCCCACGCCAGTGGGCTTTTTTGTGGGCGACGGTTTCACACCCTGGCGAACCGTCACCCACCCCGGGCGCGACGCTGGTCGGCAAAGAAGGCCTTGCCCGTTCCGATGCGATCCGAGGCCCTGGGCGCGTTGGCGGCCTGGCCTTCCTGCCCGTCGACGTACCAGTAGCAGTGCTGCACTGCTCGTGTGATCCCCACGTAGGCCAGGCGCAGGATCTCGTCTTTCTGCGCCGTATCGTACGGTTCGGCATCCCCGTCCTGTCCCAGCCCGGCCATTCGGTAGACCTGATTCTTGTAGGGCGAGCTGCTCAGGTGCTGGCAGTCACCAAGCAGGAATACCGCATCTGCCTGTAGCCCTTTAGCACTGTGATAGGTCATTTGGCGCAAGCGGCGAGCCGGATGCGGCAAGCTAGAATCCACATTAACTATTGGCTGAATATGCTTTTCTATTAAAAGCTTATCGCTTGTTTTTCGATACAACATCAAGATTGAATCGCCCTTGCGATAATGTTCTTCCAGCTTGCGGGCCATGCCCTCGTCGTCGCGATCGAGCACCGCGACCGGGCTGGGTACCGAAGGCTTGCCGCTGGCCTTGGCTTTCTTGCCGGGGATGGCGGCGGCGGCCCGCACGATGTGCTCGGCCGCATCGATGATGTATTGATGGCTGCGGTAGTTGTCCGTGAGCATGACCCGGGTGTTCGCCGGCGACGGAAACTGCTTGGTGAACGCCATGAAGTAACTGGGTGAGCTGCCGCGCCAGCCGTAGATGGATTGCCAGTCGTCCCCCACGCACAGCAATGACGAACGTTGCGCGGCGCGCCCCACGTGCATGGCCGCTCCACGACTGCGCACTTCTCGAAGACAGGCGCGAAGCCAGGAGACGATCTGCGGCGAGACGTCCTGGAACTCGTCGATCATCAGGTGCGACAAGGGCCGTAGGTGCTCATCGCCCAGCAATCTGAAGTTTTCCGGTGAATGCTCGCTGAACAGCGCGAACATCCGGTTGTAGGTCATCACAGGTGGCGACTGGTCGAGCAGATGGTCTTCGAAGGCTCGCCAGAAACGACTCAGTGCCTCGAAAAAGTATCGGTCCGGGTCGTCCTGTGCGAAGCACATCTGTCCTACCGCATCCGGAACGTCCAGGCCAAGGTTCTCGATGAAACTGGCGGCGGCCACGAAACAATCCAGCAGCGGTGCCGCCCCCAGTTCGCCCTTGACCTTATAGTCGAACCCTGGGCCGGCGCTGGCATCCCCAGCCAACGCACTCAAAACACGTCTTGACGATTCGTAACTTTCTATCCATATCAATGGCTTACGACAGAAAGCTTGAAACAGGGTGCGCTTTACAGCCCATTCCGCCCGGATGCCCAGGCGTGCCCCCGGTCGGCTGAGCCGGGCATCCTCCTGCGGGTCGAAGCCCAGCATTACCCAGGCATCCAGCGAGGCAATGTAGCCATGGCAGTGGAATGTCGAGCCGTTGATCTGGAAGGTCTGGCGCCTGGGCTCGATGCCCTTGATGGGCCACGCCCCGGCGCGGAACCACAGGTCCTCGATGGCATCGCACAACTCTTCGTCACGCTGGGCGGCAAGTTCGGTGACGGCGACGCGTTTCTGTACATCGGGGTGGTCGCGCTCCAAGGCCTTGAGTTGCAGGGCGTGCCGGGACAGCGAGCCGATCAGCTCACGGAATCGTTCATCGCGCTGGTAAAGGTGGTGATAGCAGGCGTTTAGCTGCTGGCGTTGAGCATCATTGATGCGCAAGTCAAAGGGATTGCCCTCATCGTCATCGCCCGCCACCGCGCGATGGCTCAGGGTCTCGAAAGCCTGGAGCCGTTCGAATCCCGGCAGGCTGCGCACCATGGGCAGAATTCTCGAATGGAAGGTCCGCACCAGGTCTCGCGCTTCCTTGAGACTGACCGTACGCCCCCACAAGGCGAAAACCTCGATCAGTTTCTGGATGAAATCCTTGCGTGACTCGCGGGTGAAGGTCACCACGGTCATCGAATCCAGTTCGAACCCCAGGTATTGGGACAGCAGCACGATACGCAGCACCAGGGTCGTGGACTTGCCCGCACCGGCCCCCGCCACCACCGAGGTGGACGGTGTGTCGCTGAAAATCATCTTCCATTGCGCGGCACTGGGCTGCGCGTGGGCGGGCAGCAATCGGGCCACATCCGCCTTGATGCGTTTCTTCAGTTCAGCGGTCAAGGGCAGGCGCCAGTCATCGAACAACAGATCATCGACTCTCGGCGCCGGGTGCTCGGTGCTGCGAGCGTCACGGATCAACAGGACCTGGCGCCCCTCTTCCAGCCCCTCGGCCCGGCCTTCCTGATATCCGTAATCGAAACCGGCGGTATGACCACTACGAAAACCATCCGCCTGACCGTGCAACCACGATGCCCGGTGCTGGGCTCGCAGCCGCGTCAGGCCGTGGCCGAACAAGCGCGCGGCCAGGCGCTTGAGCAGCGGCATCTGGGCCACGGGTAGAAATTCGGGAGGAAGATCGGGAGAGTGTTGCGCCACGCTGAAAAACTCCGGTGTACAGAACCATGGGCGCTATGGTGTCTTGATTTGCCGTTGAGTGCCACTCAAAAGCTTGCAGGTCAGAGGGTTAGGCGATGAACTGAAAGTGCCTTGATAACGCCAGCACCGCGGGCCTGTCCCTCAAGCAAGGCTGCCGGATACGGGCAATCGACGAGCATTGGGGCGATCCGGTATCGTGCCGTTCGATACCTTGTCCTTCCCTTGGGCAATCACGGACTGCGAAGCCAGCATGAACCAGATGAACCATGACGTCGTCGCCAGCGATTCGATCTGCCAGCCCCGTACCCTGGTCTTCCTGGCCTACCCGCAGATGGGCTTGCTGGACCTGACCGGTGCCCAGACCGTCTTCTGGGCGGCTACCAAGGCCATGACTGAACGTGGCCTGCCCGGCTACGCAGTGCACACGGCGAGCCTCGACGGCGGGTTGATGCGAACCGCCGAAGGCCTCGCCGTGGACACCTGCGCCCTGCACCGCTTCGACGAGGCGCCTATCGATACCTTGATCGTGCCCGGCGCCCCCGATATCCGCCAGGCCATGATCGACTGCGTCGATCTGGTGGATTGGCTGCGGGCCGCCTCGGTCAAGGCCAGGCGCACCGCATCGGTATGCAGCGGCACGTTCCTGATGGCCCAGGCAGGCCTGCTCGACGGGCGCCGGGCCGCCACCCATTGGGCCATGTGCGAGATGCTCAGGAACGGTTTCCCGGCGGTCGAAGTCGACCTGGACGCGATTTTCATCCAGCAGGACCGGATATGGACCTCGGCGGGCGTCAGTGCTGGCATCGACATGGCCCTGGCCCTGGTCGAAGCCGACTGCGGTCGCGAAGTCGCGCTGCAAGTGGCCCGGGAGCTGGTGGTGTTTCTCAAGCGGCCCGGCGGACAGGCGCAGTTCAGCCAACTGCTGCAATTGCAGACCCGGGACAGCGCCGGATTCGACGAGCTGCACGTCTGGATCAGCCAGCACCTGGACGATGACCTGACCATCGAACAACTGGCTCGCCAGGCCCGGATGAGTCCGCGCAATTTCGCCCGGGTCTACAAGCGTCGCACGGGACATACCCCGGCCAAGGCCGTGGAGATGTTCCGCCTGGAAGCCGCGCGACGGCTGCTGGAAGACTCCCAGCGCAACATCGACCAGATTGCCCGGTCGTGCGGCTTCGGTGACGAGGAGCGGATGCGCCTCACCTTCCAGCGCCACCTTTCGATTTCCCCACGGGACTACCGTCAACGGTTTTCCCGCTGACCCCGGCCTGCCAGACCCGATGCTGGCAGGATTTCAGGGTTTTCTGTCCTACCGGCGAAAACGCGGCACTTTTAAGATACGAGACCGAAGCTCTGTCCTTGCGACGCCCCGGAGCCGGCCCCTCAAAAAATACAAAAGGTCCGCCAGCGTGCCCACACCCGCCACGATGTTCAAAAGCATCCATGACAGCCTCCGGTACACCCCCTGTCAGATCGCCTCGCGACCTTCGATGGGGATCAGTCCCCATCCGCTGGTGAACGCCCTGGGCTGGGCGGTCGGGCTGGTGGTGGCCTGCGGCATTGTCATCATCAATTCCGAGACCCGATCCGACCTGGCCCCCACCCTGCTCTACATTACCTTGCTGTTGATGGCGGCCAACCTGTTCTCCATCAACCTGGTCATCACCGTCGCGCTGATGTGCATGCTCCTGCTCACGGCGATGTTCCTGTACAACGGCGGTTATCATCGCTGGGACTCCACCACCGGCTTCTTTCGCTGCCTGACGGCCCTGTCCGCCATCGCGTTCCTGGCGCTGCGCAGCAAGCAGGCGTCCGACAGCCTGCGCCACAACGAGGCCTATCTGGTCGGAGCCCAACGCCTGAGCCAGACCGGCAGCTTCGGCTTTCGCGGCGATCGTTCGGACCTGTCCTGGTCGGAGGAGTCGGCGCGGATCTTCGAATACCCCAGCGGCAAGACGCCGACGGTTTCGATGGTGCTGGAACGCACCCACCCCGAAGACCTCGAACGGGTGCTGGATATGTTCGGCCAGGCCGCCCGTCGCGCCCCCCAGATCGAGGTCGAGCTGCGGCTGCTGATGCCTGACGGGCGCATCAAGCATATCCATCTGATCGCCAGCCTCCTGCCTTCCGCACAGGGTCGTTTCCAGTACCTGGGGGCCTTGATGGACATGACGGCCAGCAAGCAGGCCGAGGAAGCGCTGTTCCGCGCCCAGGCTCAACTGGCCCATGTCACCCGCCTGACCTCGCTGGGGGAAATGGCCGCCTCCATTGCCCATGAAGTCAACCAGCCGCTCACCGCCATCACCAGCAGTGCCCAGGCCTGTCGACGCTGGCTGGAGCGTCCGCAGCCCGACCTGGAGGAAGCCCTCGATTCCCTCGAGCGGATCGTCGCCAGCTCGAGCCGCGCCAGCGAAGTCATCGACCGTATCCGGTCGCTGTCGCGCAAATGCGATCCACGGCGTCAGGCCGAGTCGCTGGACGAAGTGGTCAACGAGACCCTGAACCTGGTCCAGCAGCAACTGGTGCTGCACAAGGTCACGGCGAAAGTGGACCTGGCGACCTGCGCAGGCCATGTCAGCGCCGACCGGGTGCAATTGCAGCAGGTGATCATCAACCTGGTCATCAATGCCTGTCATGCCATGGACGCCGTTGCGGTCAGCGACCGGCTCCTGCAGATACGCACCTGGATAGAGGACAACGAGGCCGTCCTGGAGGTGACTGACCAGGGCACGGGCATCGCGCAGGATGTCCTGCCTTCGCTGTTCACCCCGTTCTTCACCACGAGAGAGAACGGCCTCGGCATGGGCCTGGCCATCTGTCGCTCCATCATCGAATTCCACGACGGCAGGATCTGGGCCACCAGCGAAGCCGGTCGAGGGACTTCGTTCAGGTTCGCATTGCCGCTTATCCCTTGACCCATGACCGCCTCGGACACGCCCATGACTTTCGATCACGCCGCTCGCCAGGCCAATCTCCAGGAACCGATCGTCTACATCGTCGACGACGATGCGCCACTGCGCGAGGCCCTTGGCAGCCTATTGCGCTCCATCGACCTGCAGGTGGAGCTATTCGGCTCGGTAGCGCAGTTCATGCAATTCCCCCGCCCCGCCGTCCCCAGTTGCCTGGTGCTGGATGTACGCCTGCGGGGCACCAGCGGCCTGGATTTCCAGCAGGAACTGGCGGCGGCCAACATCAACCTGCCGATAGTGTTCATGACCGGCCACGGCGATATCCCCATGACGGTCCGGGCCATGAAAGCCGGGGCGGTGGATTTCCTGAGCAAGCCGTTCCGGGAGCAGGACCTGATCGATGCGGTATCTGCCGCTCATCAGCGAGACCGCTTGCGCCGCGAGTCCGACCGCGCCCGCCAGGCGCTGGAAGCTCGCTATGCGGCACTGACGCCCAGGGAAAGGCAGGTCATGGCGCTGGCCATCTCGGGCCTGATGAACAAGCAGATCGCCGGGGAAATCGGCCTGAGCGAGATTACCGTCAAGATCCACCGCGGCCAGGCCATGCGCAAGATGTGCGCCCGCTCCTTCGCCGATCTGGTACGCATGGGCCAGGCGCTGGATATGCCCGGCTGAATCTTCATACCCACGTATACTAGGCGCGGGTCATGGACAGGGTATCTTGCAGTGAAGACGGCGCCGTTATGGCGACCTGATATCGCTGCCGGGTCTCTCAATGTCAAACACCGCAATCATTTCAGTTGTCGATGACGACGAATCCGTTCGAAAAGCACTGGACGGCCTGCTGCGTTCCAGCGGGTACACAGTACACACTTACGCCAGCGCCCTGGAGTTCCTTTCCGGCGGCGGCCCCGAACAGACCGATTGCCTGCTATCGGACATCAGGATGCCCGGCATGAGCGGCATCGAGCTGTGCAACGAACTGGCTGCGCGGAACATCCGGATTCCCGTCATTATCATCAGCGGCCACCCCGGCCCACCGCCTCGGGTCAAGCCCGGCGTGGCCGAGCCCGTGGCGCTTTTCCCCAAGCCGTTCGGATGCGTGGAACTGATCGCCTGCATCGAATCGGTGCTCAAGCACACGGTTTGACAGGCCAGCCCTTCTCATCAGCGCGTCACTGCAAACCCTACAGGCTTGCCCGCGAACGCGACGGCCTATCCTGCGTCGCCTGTGGGCCAGGCATTTTTCCGGTCGATCCGCGCCGTGCCGGTTGCGGCACTCACACCTTCGTATAGGTCCTTCATACCCAGACATATTCCCGCTGACCTTATGTAGAAGTGCTGGCCCCCCCACCGGCGAATAGCATTGCTCTGGCGAACCGAAGCTGAAGGCATGAGCCAAGCACTTTCGGGCATTCGCGGCGTGGCCACAATGAATGGGCTGAACCCTTCAACGTATCGATCTTTCTTCGGGAGCAAATCATGAAACAGCATATTCTGGTGGTAGGCGCGGGGTTCGGCGGGGTCTGGAGCGCGTTGAGCGCTGCCCGGCTCATCGACCTGCACAAGCGCAACGATGTGCAGATTTCGGTCCTGGCTCCCCAGGCCGAGCTGCGCATCCGGCCTCGTTTCTACGAGCCCGATGTGCATACCATGGCAGCACCGCTTCATGGATTGTTCGATGCGGTGGGTGTGAACTTCGTACAGGGCTCGGCCCACCGTATCGACCCCGATCGCAAGGAAGTAGGCTACCGCGACGCCTCAGGCAGCCAGGCCACGCTGAGCTATGATCGCCTGGTCCTCGCCACCGGCAGCCAACTGGTGCGTCCGGACCTTGAAGGCATGCTGGAGCACGCCTTCGACGTCGATGAGATCGAACAGGCGACGCGCCTCGAAGCCCACCTCAAATCCCTCAAGCACCTGCCAGACAGCCCGGCCCGCAACACCGTGGTGGTCGCCGGCGGAGGCTTCACCGGTATCGAGACCGCAACCGAAATGCCCGCCCGCCTGCGAGCGGTGCTGGGGGACGAGGCAAAAATCCGCGTGATCGTGGTGGACCGCGGCCCCCAGATCGGCGCGTCCCTGGGTGACGGTATCCGCCCGTCGATCATCGAGGCCTCGGGCCACCTGGGCATCGAGTGGATCCTCAACGCTTCGGTCGAGTCGGTGGATGCCGGCGGCGTCACACTGTCTGACGGCCAGCGTATCGAGTCCAACACTGTGATCTGGACCGTAGGGTTCCGCGCCAGTGCGCTGACTCAACAAGTGCCGGGCACCCGGGACCGCCAGGGTCGCCTGCACGTCGATGGCAACCTGAAGGTGCTGGGCCAGAACGACATTTTCGCCGCTGGTGACGTGGCCTATGCCGCAACCGACACCTTGGGCAACTATGCGGCCATGTCCTGCCAGCACGCCATCGCCCTGGGTCGCTATGCCGGCAATAACGTGGCGGCCGACCTGCTGGGCGTAGCACCGATGGCCTACAGCCAGCCCAAGTACGTCACATGCCTGGACCTGGGAGCCTGGGGCGCGGTGTTCACCGAGGGCTGGGATCGCCAGCTCAAACTGGTGGGACAGGAAGCCAAGTCGCTCAAGACCCAGATCAACACGGTATGGATCTATCCACCTGCGGCGGATCGCGCAACCGCCCTGGCAGCGGCCGACCCACTGATACCGGTGGCCTGATCCTTTCGTCCTGACCGGCCGCCACTCTCCTTTGCGAGCCGGTCCTTCCCGAACGCCCGCCCACCCTTTTCAGGCGGGCGTCTTTTTCCTGCTCCGCCATAAACAAGCCTGGATATTGCCATTGCCCAGCAAAATCCGTTGCAAGGCCCGCCCTTCACCCCGGCGGCACGAGGTAAGGTAGGCCAAACCATCCGTATAGAGGTGTGTCGTGGCGTCCTATTCCTTGCGTCAGCTGAAGTACTTCGTCACCACCGTTGAATGCGGCAGCGTCGCCGAGGCCTCCCGCAAGCTGTACATCGCGCAGCCGTCCATCGCCACCGCCGTCAAGGGGCTCGAGGACAGCTTCGGTGTGCAGTTGCTTATCCGCCATCATGCCCAGGGCGTCTCGCTGACCCCGGGAGGCGCTCGTTTCTACCGCAAGGCCCAGGAGCTGCTGCGCATGGCCCGGGAATTCGAGCAGAACGCGCTGGCCGACAATGATGTCGTAAGCGGCCAGATCGACATCGGTTGCTTCGAGACCGTCGCCCCGCTCTACCTGCCCCGCCTGATCGCCGGCTTTCGCCAGCGCTTTCCCGGCGTGGAGATCCGTGTGCAGGACGGCGAGCAGCAGGAGCTGGTGCAAGGTCTGACCGGCGGGCGTTTCGACCTGGCGATTTTCTATGAGCACGACCTCGACAGCACCATCGAGACCCAGGCCCTGACGGCGCCGCAGCGCCCCTACGCCCTGTTGCCGGTGGGGCATCGCTTCGCCGGCCAGGCCCAGGTGTCGCTACGCGACCTGGCCCTGGAGCCGATGATCCTGTTGGATGTACAACCGAGCCGGACGTATTTCGTCAGCATCTTCGAAGAATTGGGCCTGACGCCGAATATCGTCTTCAGCTCGCCCTCCATCGAAATGGTACGCGGCATGGTCGGCCAGGGTTTCGGGTTCGCGGTGCTGGTGACACGCCCCCATTGCACCACCACTTACGATGGGCAACAGGTGGTCTGCGTCGGTATCACCGAAGACGTCACAGGCTCGGCGCTGGTGGCGGGCTGGCTGCGGCGCGCGCACCTGACCAAACCGGCACAGCTGTTCGTGGAGTATTGCCGGGAACAATTCAGGCAGTGGTTGCCGTGAACCCGCCAGGCAGGCCGTGACGAGGAAAAGTCCCCTCGCCACGGCTGGTTCGCCTAGCGGGCCGCCCAGGCGTTGAAACGCTGCTCCAGCTCCTCGCCATGGTCGACCCAGAACTCGGAGTCCACGGCCCGAGCCCCGGCCAGATTGGCTTCGGCGGTAGGCAACTGGTCCCTCACGGCCTCGGGCAGCAAACCCAGCGTCTGGCGATGCACGGGCCCGTAAGGGATATTTTCCGAGAACACTTTCTGGGTCTGGGGCTGGCTGGCGAACGCGATGAACCGCTCGGCCAGGGCCTTGTTCGGCGTGCCCTTGACCACGGCCCAGTACTCCGGGTCATACAGGCTTTGCGGCCAGACGATGCTCAGCTTCATGCCCTCCTTCTGCGCCGAAGCGATGCGCCCGTTGTAGGCGGCACTCATCGCCACATCCCCTGCCACCAGCCATTGCGCCGGTTGGGCGCCGGCTTCCCACCATTGGATATTCGGCTTGATCTGGTCCAGCTTGGCGAAAGCCCGCGACACTCCCTCCGGCGTGTTCAAGACGTTGTACAGCTCCTCTGCCTTGACGCCGTCGGCGAGCAAGGCGATTTCCAGGGTGTATTTGGCACCCTTGCGCAGGCCGCGCTTGCCGGGATACTCGGTGAGGTTCCAGAAGTCCGCCCATGACCTGGGCGCCTTGCCGAGCTTGCTCTGGTCGTAGGCCAGGACCATCGACCACACATAGGTGGCGACGCCGCATTCGTTGAGCGCACCCGGTACGTAGTTCGCCGGGTCGCCCATGGCCGTCAGGTCGAGTTTCTCGAACAGGCCTTCTTCACAGCCTCGCAGCAGCTCGGGGCTTTCCACTTCGACCACGTCCCAACTGGTGTGACCCGCCGTGACCATGGCCTTGATCTTCGACAGTTCGCCATTGTATTCGCCAGCCACGATGCTTCCTGCACCGCTGGCATTGAAGGGTTGGAAGTAGGCCTTGTCCTGGGCCTGCTTGGTGGCGCCGCCAAAGGAAATCACGGTCAGGCTTTGTGGCGCGGCCAAGGCGCTGGTACTCAGCAAAGCCAGGACGCACGCAATGTTGCAACGCAAGGATCTGGACATGAAGCGGTTCCTCGAAATGCCGGCTCGCCCGCACGAGCCAGCGCGGGACTCAGGGGTGACCGTAAGCGCGGGCGGTGCGGTCTACAGCATTACCGGTCTTGTCGACCCGTTCGTTGTTACCCGGGGAGCTCGCCATCGGCACCGTATCCGTCAGGCGCAGTGTCGCGCCCCGGGTTCGCCAGTCGTTGAAGTCGTTCACGCAAGCTCCTCGGCCCAGAAAGGGTGGGGTTCGCTGAGGTGGCGTGCCAATCGATCCATCATGCGATCACAGGCCGCCATCTGCTCGACGCTCACGTATTCATCGGGTTTATGTCCCTGGTCCATGCTGCCGGGGCCGCACACCACGGTGGGGATACCGGCCTGGTCGAACAGGCCACCTTCGGTACCGAAAGCCACCGTGCCAAAAGCGTCGCTGCCGCACAGCTGCGCGACCAGGCGCGCGGCGGCGCTCTTGGGTGACGTCGCCAGCCCCGGGTAGCAAGACAGCTGTTCGAAACGGATGGCGGTGGCGCCATTTACCGCCTGCATGGCCGGCAGAAGGGTCTGTTCGGCAAAGCCTTGCAACTGCGCGACGACCCCCTGCGGAGCGAAATCCGGCAAGGCCCGGATTTCAAAATCGAAACGACAATCGGCCGGCACGATGTTCAACGCGGTGCCTCCCTGGATCACCCCGACCTGCACCGTCGAATACGCCGGGTCGAAGCGCGGGTCATGCCGTGCCGGATCGGCCAGCCATGCGCCAATCTCTCCCAGCCTGCCGATCAGCCGTGCCGCCTGCTCGATGGCGTTCACGCCGTGAGGGGCATAGGCCGAGTGGCAGGCTGCCCCTCTGACATGACAACGCATCGCCAACTTGCCCTTGTGACCGAGCACCGGCTGCAGCTGCGTAGGCTCGCCGATCAGGCACAACGCAGGCTCGGCAATGGACTCGGGCAGTGTTTCCAGCAGGCTGCGTACACCCAGGCAACCGACTTCTTCGTCGTAGGAGAACGCCAGATGCACCGGCCGACGAAGTGGGCTGGCGAGGAACATTGGCACCGCTGCCAGCACCGAGGCCAGGTAGCCTTTCATGTCCGCCGTGCCCCGGCCGAACAGTTTGCCGTCGGCTTCGCTCAGGCAGAACGGATCCACCGTCCAGGCCTGCCCGTCTACCGGTACCACGTCGGTGTGCCCCGACAGAACGACCCCGCCAGGTTCCAGCGGGCCAATGCTGGCCAGCAGGTTGGCCTTGGTCCGCTCGGAGTTGTAGATCAGCTCGCATTCAACCCCCAGGTCCGCCAGGTACTGACGCACGAATCCGACCAGCGCCAGGTTGGAGTCGCGACTGACCGTGGCGAAACCCACCAGCCTGGCCAGCAGTGCGCGACTGCGCAGTTCATTCATCGCCCGGCACTCCATAGCTGGGCGCCAGGGTGGGGTTCAAGGCGCGGGTCAGGTAGTCCTGCAGTTGCGGCTGATAGGCCGTCCAGAGTTTTTCCAGTTCGCCGACAGGATCCTGCTCCGCCCAGTCCACCCGCAGGTCGACGATGGGCCAGGTCAGGTCGTCCACCACCGACAGCGCCGCCGAGTGCACCGCCCCGGCTTCGCCACCCGCTTCCTGGCCGGCTCGCAAGGCCCGCATCAGACGGGCGGCGAGACTGCCCTCGCTGTGCTGGAAGGCCATGACCATCGCGTCGATCACGATATCGTCGGCCAACAGGTTGCCGGCCGCCACGCACTGCTCGCCGGCCAAGGCACGATGAATCCCCAAGGCACGGCTGCCGCTGTAGATCGCCGTGTTGCCCTGGGCATCGATCACTGCCACCTGGCGATACTCGCTATAGCCATTGCGCGCCAGGACACGGTCCACGGCTTCTTGCGCCCCCCGGCCCGTGGCGAGTTCGTCCAGGATCAACGGGCCCAGCGCCGGCAGTGTGATGTTCTGGCTCGACACCGCGCCAACCCCTGCCCGCAACCAGGGGCAGCGGGCACCGACGGCGATACTCGAAGAACTGATGGCGACGCCCAGCTGGCCGGTTTCGGCGCAGCGTCCGACAATGGAAAAAGTCATGGTTCGGTCCTTATTCGGGAATCACGGCGATCACGTCGATTTCCATCAGCCACTGGGGCTGGCCAAGAGCACTGACCACCAGTCCGGTGGAAATCGGAAACACACCCTTGAGCCATTTACCGACCTCCTGGTACACGGGCTCGCGGTAGCGCGGATCGGTCAGGTAGGTGGTGGTCTTGACGATGTGCGTCAGGTCGCTGCCGGCTTCTTCCAGCAATTGCTTGACGTTGCGCATGGCTTGTTCGGCCTGGGCCCTGGGATCGCCGAGCCCCACCAGCCGCCCCTCGAAGTCGGTGCCGACCTGCCCGCGAACATAGACCGTGTTGCCGGCCCGTACGGCCTGGCACAGGTCGTTGTCCAGGGCCTGGTTCGGGTAGGTGTCCTTGGTGTTGAACATGCGGATACGGGTGTGAGTAGGCATCAGCGGACTCCCATCAGGCTGGTTTTCGAGTTGTGCGGATCGATGGCGGGCGCAGGCGAGTCCAGGCTGTCGCTCGGGCGACGATAGGCCAGGTACGTGCGCTGTTTGACGATGTGGTCACTGATATGCCGGGCGTCGTGCCAGACGCCCCAGATGAACGCCGACCCGCGCCGCGACAACCAAGGCAGGCCGACAAAATACAAACCCGGCTCGCTGGACACGCCTCGCTGGTGACGGGGCTTGCCGTTGGCATCGAGGACGTCGACCTTCAGCCAGCTGTAGTCCACCGAATACCCTGTGGCCCAGATGATCGTACCGACGCCAGCCTCCAGCAGATCGAGCGCCAGGATCGGATGGGTCAGGCATGGCGGGTCGGGCGGCAGTTGGCGGGCCTCAGGTTCGAGAGGCAGGTCCAGCCCGTTGCGGGCAATGTAGGCATCAGCGGCATCCAGCAGCGCCAGGTAGTTTTCATCGCCGCGGGCGATGTTCTCGGCCAGGTTCGGCTCAAAGCGAACCTGGCCGCCATCGAACGCTTTCGTCAGGCCCACCAGGGTGATGCCTTCATGGGCGAGCCTGCGGAAGTCCACGGTATGACCGCCACGGGCACCGCTCACGGCAATGGTCACGTGCTCCTTGCCGGGCCGGACAGCCTCGGCATCCCACTCCCCAAGCACCCCCAGCCACCAGCAGAAATCCCGGTTGCGGTAGGACCGGGGTGGACGGTCATGGGCCCCCACGGAAAGGTAGACGCGCTTGCCGGCACGTAGCAACTCATCGGCGATCTGCACACCCGATGAGCCCGCTCCCACGACCAGGACCGCGCCTTCGGACAACTGACCGGGATTGCGATACTGTGCGGAGTGCATCTGGACGATGCCGGCCAGATCAGGTGCGATGGGCGGAATGACCGCCCGCTGGAACGGCCCGGTGGCGACCACCACATGGATCGCCTCGATCAGCCCCTCCGACGTTTCAACGCTGAAGCCGGGACGACCGACATTGCGCTGGACCTTCCTCACGTCCACCCCGGTACGGATCGGCGCGTTGAACTTGCTGGCATAGGCAACGAAGTAATCGGCCACCTGGTCCTTGCCGGCGAAGGCGTCGGGATCGAGCCCCTCGAATTCGAGCCCGGGAAACCGGTCATGCCAGGCCGGACCGTTGGCGACCAGGGAATCCCAGCGCGCCGTGCGCCAGGCTTCGGCAATGCGGTTGCGCTCCACCACGAGGTGAGGCACGCCTTGCCTGCTCAAATGTTCGCTCATGGCCACGCCGGCCTGGCCGGCGCCAATGACAAGCGTATCGATGTGGATCGTTTCAAAGGGCATGTGTGCACTTCCGGCAGTGGGTTCGATTCAGAGCTGCATCGCGACCGCTTCGGGTTCTGTCTTGTTGTTCTGCGGTGTGTTTGGAGCGATGTCGAAGCGATTGTGTTGGCCGGCGGGGATTTGCGAAACGAGGCTTTTTATCGTTGCTGGAAAGGAAAAAGCTGCCTGGGCGCCTGCCTCGAAGACAGGTGCCTGGCAGGCGACTCATGGGTCAGAGAAGTTGCACAGCGAAGGCTGCGCAAAGAAGGGACGGATCAGCCGATAGCTCGGCAAACGGCCTTGCCTCAGGGGCCGACGATGGCCTCTTCGGGCTCGGCCATGGCCACCACCTCCGGCACATAGGCAAACCCCGCCGCCTCCCAATCCCGCCAGCCAGGTGTCTCGTCCGGCAACCAGGGAGACTCGATCGGTTCGATGGGCACCGCAGTCCATTTACCCTCCACCTCAACTTGCCAATACCACCAGGCCTCCACTTTGCCGTCCCGTTCCACGGCCAGCGGCATGAAGTCATCCTGGCCATCGCGCGGCACCAGTTTCCAGTCTGGCCGGAGTTTCTTGCGCACACGCTGCAGGCGCTGTGTCTGCAGATCGAGCAGCACGGCGGGCAATTGGTCATATCCGCAGCCGGGACGAGCACTCTCGTCGCCCACGAACCGGGCGAATCCCAGCGACTGCTGCCCAGCGGCCAGGCGTTCGAGTTCTTCGCCGGTACGCACATGAAAGGTGATCGCCCCCAGGTCCAGGGCACTGTCGCTGAAGCTCACCTGTGGGCCCATCTGGGCGAGAATGTAGAACTGGGCCGGAAATACCGTTTCCTTGAGATTCTTGCCTTCGATGATGTTCCATCGGCAGGTCTTGTTCAGGCGCCAGTTGGCCGGCGAAGCCGTGCTCTTGATTTCCAGCGTCACGCCCCAGCTCAATTGCAGGTCGAACACATCACCATGGGGCTGGACCTGATAGTGCTTTTCGATGCTGCGGGTCAGGTCGCCGGGCCCAGGGGTATAGGTGGTCAACGCTCTCACCGTATCGCCGACGATATCGTCGCAGTGGGCGATGAGTTTTTGGGCCACCAGGTATTCGATCAACACGCCCCGCAACACGGGTACGTTCATGTTGGAGAACGCCCATCGCCAGAAATCGTTGGCCGTATGGGGCGTGACGCGGTCGCCGAAGGAAAACGTGGTGCCGGCATCCAGGAACCGCTTGAGATTTTCGATGTGCATGTCTTCCCTGCCATCCATTTCAATCAATGAAGGCAAAATGATGTCATCTTTCGAATAACAATGTCATTCACCACAAGCTGACAATTGTGTCATCTGCTCCTCAGCTGCCTGTCAGCTCCTCTGCACTACTCTGTTATCCTCCTTTGCAAACCGCTCCACACGAGACCGCTCCCATGGCTAATCCCCTGCATCTGCTCGCCCTGAGCGCCCTGTTCATCTCCACCCTGGCCCAGGCCGCCGAACCGGTGGCCATCGACGTGCACCGCGACGCCAACTGCGGTTGCTGCAAGAAATGGATCTCGCACCTGCAAGAGAACGGCTTCAAGGTCAACGACCATGTCGAAACCGACATGGGCGCGGTCAAGCAGCGCCTGGGCGTGGCAACGAACCTGCGTTCCTGCCACACCGCCGAAATCAATGGCAAGTTCGTCGAAGGTCACGTACCGGCGGATCAGGTACTGGCATTGAGCAAGCGCGACGACCTGCTTGGCCTGGCCGCGCCTGGCATGCCCATGGGCTCGCCCGGCATGGAAATGGACGGCATGAGCGATGCCTACCAGGTGATCGGTCAGAAAAAGGATGGAAGCCAGACCGTGGTGGCGGATTATCCGGCCCACTGACGGAGGCGGCCGGGAACGTTCGGGCGGTTCGATTGCCTGTGGTTAATGTCGCCATAATCGGGTAGCCCCAGGATCGGCCGGTTGCCCCAAGGAGATTGACCATGTCGCGTTTGACCGCCCGCTGGCTTCCCAGCCTGCTGCTGAGCACCCTGCCGCTGTTCGCTCACGCCGCGAATCCCCCCGAAGGCCCTGCCTACGGGCCGCAGCTACAGGGTTTCGAATACCCTTATACCCTCAAGCATTTCAACCTGCAGTCCCAGGGCCAATCGTTGCAGATGGGTTACATGGACGTACCGGCCCAGGGCAAGGTCAACGGCCGCAGTGTCGTGCTGATGCATGGCAAGAACTTCTGCGCAGCCACCTGGGGCGACTCCATCAAGGCCCTCAGCGAAGCCGGGTATCGGGTGATCGCGCCCGATCAGATCGGCTTCTGCACTTCCAGCAAGCCGGACTATTACCAGTACAGTTTCCATCAACTGGCGACCAATACCCAGGCCCTGCTCAAGGCCCTCGGCGTGCAGAAGGCCATTGTCCTGGGCCACTCCACGGGCGGTATGCTCGCCACCCGATACGCCCTGCAATTCCCAGATCAGGTAGAGCGCCTGGCGATGGTCAACCCCATCGGTCTCGAAGACTGGAAGGCCCTTGGCGTGCCCTACCGCACCGTGGACCAATGGTATGAACGCGAGCTGAAGCTCAACG
Organism: Pseudomonas sp. 7SR1; assembly: GCF_900156465.1. Classification (NCBI taxonomy): domain Bacteria; kingdom Pseudomonadati; phylum Pseudomonadota; class Gammaproteobacteria; order Pseudomonadales; family Pseudomonadaceae; genus Pseudomonas; species Pseudomonas sp. 7SR1. The sequence goes on along the minus strand of NZ_LT707064.1, from coordinate 4,380,023 downwards.
CCGACGGGATTCGCAATTACGAGCGCACCACTTACTATGGGGGCCGCTGGAAGCCGGAGTTCGACCGCTGGGTGGATATGCTCGCCGGCCTGAACAAAGGGCCGGGACACACCCAGGTCGCGTGGAACTCGGCGCTGATCTACGACATGATCTTCACCCAGCCGGTCTACTACGAATTCAAGGACCTTAAGGTGCCGACCCTGTTGCTGATCGGCACGTCCGACACCACCGCCATCGGCAGCGACATAGCGCCACCCGCCGTGAAGGCCAGGCTGGGCCGTTATGACGTACTGGGCAAACAGGTGGCACAGCTCATCCCGCGCTCGACGCTGGTGGAGTTCGCCAACCTGGGGCACGCACCGCAGATGGAAGAGCCGGACCGGTTCCATGAAGCATTGTTGAGCTGGCTGAACAAACCCATCCCCTGACGAGGTGTTCCATGGCGGTGCAGATAGCGGTCATCGATGATTGGCAAAACGTGGCGCGGGACGTGGTGGACTGGTCAGTGCTGGACGACATCGGCCAGGTGACGTTCCTGCATGACTACCCCGCCGACCGCGATACCCTGGCCGAACGCCTCGAGCCTTTCGAGGTGATCTGCGTGATGCGTGAACGCACGACATTCGACGAAGGCCTGCTGCGACGCCTGCCCAGGCTCAAGCTGTTGCTGACCGGCGGCATGCGCAATGCCGCCCTGGACCTCAAGGCCGCCGCCGAGCTGGGTATCCAGGTCTGCGGCACCGAAAGCTACAAGCATGCCGCCCCCGAGCTGACCTGGGCACTGGTCATGGCCCTGAGCCGCAACCTCCTGCCGGAAGCCAACGCCTTGCGCGCCGGTCTGTGGCAGCAAGGATTGGGGGGCGACCTCCACGGCAAGACCCTGGCGATCCTCGGCCTGGGCAGCATCGGCCAGCGCGTGGCGCAGTTCGGCCAGGTGTTCGGCATGCACGTGATCGCCTGGAGCCAGAACCTCACCCCGGAGCGGGCCGCCGAAGCGGGGGTGTCCTATGTGAGCAAGCAGCAGCTATTCGAGCAGGCCGACATCCTCTCGATCCACCTGGTCCTTGGCGAGCGTACCCGTGGGCTGGTGGACGCCCAGGCCCTGGGCTGGATGAAACCCGGGGCGTTGCTGGTCAATACCGCCCGCGGCCCGATCGTCGATGAGGGCGCCCTGATCGATGCCTTGCGCCACAAGCGCCTGGCTGGCGCCGCCCTCGACGTTTTTGCCGAGGAGCCCTTGCCGCCCGGGCATCCGTTCCGGACGCTGGACAACGTCCTGGCCACACCTCACATCGGCTACGTCAGCCGACAGAATTACCGACAGTTCTACGCCCTGATGATCGACGACATCCGGGCCTGGGCCGCAGGGGCGCCGATCCGCTCGTTGATTCCGGCCGGCTGACCGCCCGAGTCACTGCACGGGGGAGTTCGCTCCCCCTTCGCGGCGCTCACAGCGCCATCAAAACGCCTCTATTTTCAACGCCCCCTGATGGTGCAGCACGCCATTGCACCGCGCACGGCGATGAAACACCCCCTCGCCTCCTACTCCTCTTGCGTGACAGAAACCTGCACTTCGTCGGTGCGTATCACCGATTGTCGTGTAAGACATTGCCGCCAAAAAACGTGATTGTCCGACAATTCGACGAAGCGCACCGTAGCGCTCTAGGTTCTGGCCTAGACTGCCAAACCGGGGCAAAAACCGACCGGTCATCCAGACGAAAAAAAGTCGAAACTTTTCGCAGCGGCCACGGGTCAGGTTAGAGGTAGGGCAACGGTGGCTGGTGCAGTCCTTGCAAGTCCTTGCACAGCTCTTTCATCTGATTCGCTTTGCCGCATTGGGCAGCGCTTTGCTCTCCTTGCGTAGCGCTTGTGCGCCTGGCCGCAGGATTCGGCCAATGAAACATCAGCTCTGGCGCTTGCCGGAAACAGATCGAGAAAACAGGAGATATTTATGATCAGTGCTGCCTTGGAACCACAACAAGTCCGCTCACAACTGCCACCGGCGGCAGGATCGCCGACGGCACCGGTGTTGACTACCGGAGGCAAGGCACTGCTCCCCGTCGTTCGACAAAACCCCAACCGCAAGAAGATCCTGTTCGTGACCTCGGAAATCGCCGACCTGGTCAAGACCGGCGGCCTGGGCGACGTCTCGTCCGCCCTGCCCCGGGCCATGGCCGGCCTGCACGATGTCCGGGTCCTGATTCCCGGCTATCCCCAGGTCATGAACAGCGGCAATCCGATCCACATCATCGGCGAACTGGGCGGCCACGCCGCGCTGCCGCCCTGCAAGATCGGACGCATGGACATGGCCGATGGCCTGGTGATCTACGTGCTGATCTGCCCCGAGCTGTATGCCCGCGAAGGTTCGCCATACGGCGCCAACAATGGCCGCGACTGGCCCGACAACCACATCCGCTTTGCCCGCCTGGGCCTGGCGGCGGCGGATATCGCGGCCAACCTTGCGCAGATCCACTGGTGCCCGGACCTGGTCCACGCCCACGACTGGCCTGCCGGACTGGCACCAGCGTATATGCACTGGCGCGGCCAGCGCACCCCGACCCTGTTCACCATCCATAACCTGGCATACCAGGGCGTGGTGAGCCTGGCGTCCTGCCCGGAGCTGGGCATCCCCGAACATGCGCTGCAACAGGAAGGCATGGAGTTCTACGGCAAGCTGTCGTTCCTCAAGGCCGGCATGGCCTACTCCAGCCACATCACCACGGTCAGCGCCACCTACGCCCAGGAAATCACCACCCCGGCGTTCGGTTGCGGGCTCGACGGTTTCCTCGCGGCCAAGACACAGCAGGGTCTGCTCAGCGGCATCCCCAACGGCATCGATGAGAGCTGGGACTCGGCCACCGATACCCACCTGCAGCGCCGGTTCGCCATTGGCGACTGGGAAGGCAAGGCGGCCAACGCTGCCCATGTACGCGAGCTCTTCGGCCTCGACGAGTCCAACGGCCCGCTGTTCGCCGTGGTGTCCCGGCTGGTCTATCAGAAAGGCCTGGACCTGACCGAAGCGGTGGCCGAGTTCATCGTCGAATCTGGCGGTCAGATCGCCATTATCGGTCGCGGCGAGCCGGAAGAAGAGCAAGCCATGCGCGAGCTGGCCCTGCGCTTTCCAGGACGGATCGGCGTACGCATCGGCTTCAATGAAACCGACGCGCGGCGGATGTTCGCCGGCAGCGACTTCCTGCTGATGCCATCGCGCTATGAACCCTGCGGCTTGAGCCAGATGTATGCGCAGCGCTTCGGCTCGCTGCCGGTGGCCCGCAATACCGGGGGGCTGGCGGACACCATCGAGGATGGAGTCACCGGTTTCCTGTTCAACGAGTCCACCGTCGAGAGCTACAAGGAAGCGCTGGGCCGGGCCTTCAAGGTCTTCGCCTTCCCCGAACTGCTCAATGCCATGCGTTGCCGGGCGATGTCGGCGCCTTTCAACTGGCGCAAGGCGGTCGAACCCTACGCCGAACTCTACGAACAACTGGTGGCGAAATCCCTGGGTAAATCCGCCAGACAATGAGGTGATCGATGCCGACAAGGACGCCCGAGACCTGGACCCACGGCGCGATCATGCTTGATACCGAGCACACTCGTTTCGCCCTGTGGGCCCCGGATGCGTTTTACGTCAGTGTCGAACTCGACACTGGAGAATCAATACCCCTGCTGCCACAGGCCAACGGCTGGTTCATGATCCAGACCCGTTGCCCCGCCGGCACCCGCTACCGCTTCAACATCGACGGCGAACTGGAGGTCCCCGACCCGGCCTCCCGCGCCCAGGCCGGCGACATCGACCGCCACAGCGTGGTGGTCGATCCCCACGCTTACCAATGGCGACACACCGGCTGGTCGGGGCGCCCCTGGTACGAGGCGGTGATCTACGAACTGCACGTTGGCGCCCTCGGTGGGTTCGAGGGGGTCGAGCAGCAGTTGGCTCGCCTGGCCGGCCTGGGCGTGACCGCCATCGAACTGATGCCCCTGGCGCAGTTTCCCGGAGATCGCAACTGGGGCTATGACGGCGTGCTGCCCTACGCCCCCCAGGCGTCCTATGGCACGCCGGAGCAGCTCAAGCACTTGATCGACAGCGCCCACGGGCACGGGTTGGCAGTGATCCTTGACGTGGTCTACAACCACTTCGGTCCCGACGGCAACTACCTGCACCGCTATGCCAAGGGTTTCTTCCGGGAAGACCGGCACACCCCCTGGGGCGCGGCCATCGATTTCCGCCGCCGCGAGGTGCGGGACTTCTTCATCGACAACGCGTTGATGTGGGTGCTGGAGTACCGTTTCGACGGTCTGCGCCTGGATGCCGTGCACGCCATCGAAGACCCGGACTTTCTCCAGGAACTGGCCGCCAGGGTGCGCCTGCAGGTCGACCCGACGCGGCATGTCTGGCTGACCGTGGAGAACGAACACAACCAGGCCAGCCTGCTGGAGCAAGGCTACGACGCCCAGTGGAACGACGACGGCCATAACGCGCTGCATGTCCTGCTGACCGGCGAGACCGACGCCTATTACGCCGACTATGCCGAACAGACCACGGAGAAACTGGCGCGCTGCCTCAGCCAGGGCTTTGTCTTCCAGGGCCATATCAACCGCCATGGAGAACCCCGGGGCGAACCCAGCGGCCACCTGCCGGCCAACGCCTTCGTGCTGTTCCTGCAGAACCACGACCAGATCGGCAACCGGGCCCTGGGCGAGCGCCTGCATCAACTGGCCAATCCCCAGGCGTTGCAAGCGGCAACGGTGCTCTTGCTGCTGTCGCCGATGATTCCGCTGCTGTTCATGGGCGACGAAGTGAAAGCCCAACAGCCGTTCCTGTTTTTCACCAGCCATCACGGTGAGCTGGCGGAACTGGTACGCGAAGGTCGGCGCAACGAGTTCAAGGCTTTCAGCGCCTTCGCCGATCCGGAAAAACGCAAGCGGATCCCCGACCCCAATGCGATCGAGACCTTCGAGGCCTCCCGTCCGGCCCTGGAAACCCTTGAACCGGAGCAACTGGCCAATGAGACCTTCTACCGCCAACTGCTGAAGATTCGTCGCGAGGAAATCGTCCCGCGCCTGCCCGCGATACAGGCCCTGGGCGCCGATGTGCTGGGGCACGCTGCGATCAGTGCGCGCTGGCGCCTGGAAGACGGCAGCGTGCTGCGTATCGACCTGAACCTCGGCGACCAGTCGATCGAACATACCGCCCCCGAAGATGTGCGCATTCTTTTCGAACATCCGCCGCAAGCCATGGGTCTGTTGCAGCAAGGTGCACTTGCGCCTTACAGCGCGCTGGTCACCCTGACTCAAGCGGTAATGTCACCGAATATCACTGGAGAGCGCCTATGAGCGATGCACAACTGGAGATCCTTGCCGGGCGAGCGGGCCTGGCAGTGGACTGGATCGACGCCAATGGCCGGGCTCAAAAAGTCTCTCCCGCCGTGTTGCGTTCGGTCCTGACAGGCCTCGGCCATCCAGCCGGCACTGCCCAGGAAATCGACGCCAGCCTGCTGCAATTGCAGCAAGACCAGCAAGACCATCGCCTGCCACCGCTGATCACCGCCGACGTCGGCGTCAGCGTGGACCTGAGTCGCTATTTCGAGGGATCGACGCCCTGTGAAATCCGCCTCGACGATGGCGCGACACTGAACCTGAAACTCGATGCCGACGCCAGGTTGCCGGGGATGGTCCCGGTGGGTTACCAACATGTCAGCATCCAGGACCAGCATTTCACCCTGGCCGTGGCACCGGCCCGCTGCTACAGCGTGGCCGATGCGGTGGACGACCCGACACCCAGGGCCTGGGGCCTGAGCGCGCAGTTGTATGCGTTGCGTCGCCCTGGGGACGGTGGTTTCGGCGACACCCAGGCTTTGGAAGAACTGGCACGTACGGCCGGCGAACGCGGGGCCGACGCCCTGGCAATCAGCCCGATCCATGCGATGTTCAGCAGCGACACCGGGCGCTACAGCCCCTACTCGCCCTCCAGCCGACTGTTCCTCAACAGCCTGTACGCCGCACCGGGCACCATCCTCGGCGAGCGGGCGCTGCGCACGGCCATCGATGCCACCGGGCTGACCAATCAGCTGCGCCATCTGGAAGACCAGCCCCTGGTGGACTGGCCAGTGGCGGCCGAAGCCAAGCAGAAGATCCTGCGCGCCCTGTATGACGGTTTCAACCAGGGCGAACACCCGCTGCACGAAGACTTCGCCAGCTTCCGCCACAGCAGTGGCGAAGCCCTGGAGAACCACTGCCGCTTCGAAGCCCTGCAAGCCGAACGCGCCGCCCGGGGTGAAAGCCTGGACTGGCGCGAATGGCCCGAGCAGTGGCGCAACCCGCGCAGCCCCACCCTGGCGCGTTTCGCCGAGGAGAACGCCGACGAAATCGGCTTCTACGCCTTCTGCCAATGGTTGATCGCCCGCTGCCTGGAGCGTGCCCAGAGCGCCGCCAAGTCCAGCGGCATGGGCATCGGCCTGATCGCCGACCTGGCCGTGGGGGCCGATGGGGCCGGCAGCCAGGCCTGGAGCCGGCAGGACGAACTGCTCGCCTCGCTGACCGTGGGGGCGCCACCGGACATTCTCAACCGTTCCGGCCAGGGCTGGGGAATCTCGGCGTTTTCGCCGGAAGGCCTGGTGCGCAACGGCTTTCGCGCGTTCATCGAAATGCTGCGGGCCAACTTCGCCCATGCCGGCGGCTTGCGCATCGATCATGTCATGGGCCTGCAGCGCCTGTGGGTGATCCCCAACGGCGCGCCCCCCACCGACGGCGCCTACCTCTATTACCCGGTGGACGACTTGCTGCGCCTGCTGGCACTCGAATCCCATCGCCACCAGGCCATCGTGCTGGGCGAAGACCTCGGCACCGTGCCCGATGGCCTGCGGGAAAAACTCAGCGCGCGGGCGATCCTCGGCATGCGCGTGCTGTTGTTCGAACAGGACAACACCCACTTCAAGCCGATCCTCGACTGGCCGGACAACGCCCTGGCAACCACCAGCACTCATGACCTGCCGACCCTCAACGGTTGGTGGCATGGCCACGATATCGACTGGAACGCGCGCCTGAACCTGATCGACTCCCACACCGAGATGGACTGGCGCAGGCACCGCGAGCGAGAACGCGAAGGCTTGCGCCATGTACTGAACCAGGACCCGCAGAACTTCCGCGAAGAACATCGCGAAACCGATCAGGTGCTGGATGCCAGCGTCCGTTTCCTCGGCCACACTCGGGCACCGCTGGTGCTGTTGCCGCTGGAAGATGCCCTGGGCATCGACGAGCAGGCCAACCTGCCCGGCACGATCGACACACACCCCAATTGGCGCAGACGCTTGCCTTGCGAGAGCCAGGCGCTGCTGGATGGCCCGGACGCCGCCCGGCGTCTGGAAATACTCGCCTGCGCGAGACTTCAGGCGAACGAGCGTGACCGATGAAACAGACGTTGATCCAACCCTTGCAGGCCACCTTGCGCCTGCAATTCCATAAAGGCTTCACCCTGGACGACGCGATCCCCCAGGTGCCCTACTTCGCCTCGCTGGGGATCAGTCATATCTACGCATCCCCGCTGTTGAAGGCCCGTGCCGGGTCGATGCACGGCTATGATGTGGTCGATCCGACCCTGGTCAACCCGGAGCTTGGTGGCGAAGCCGCCCTCAGGCGCCTGGTGGCGACACTGCGCGAACACCGGATGGGCCTGATCCTCGACATCGTGTCCAATCACATGGCCGTGGGCGGCAACGACAACCCCTGGTGGCTGGACCTGCTGGAATGGGGACGCCTGAGTCCCTACGGCCAGTTCTTCGATATCCAGTGGCACTCCCCCGACCCATTGATGGAAGGCCAGTTGCTGCTGCCGTTCCTGGGCAGCGATTATGGGGTGGCGTTGCAGGAGGGTACGCTGCGACTGCGCTTCGACCCGAGCCGCGGCAGTTTCTATGCCGAGCATTACGAGCATCATTTCCCCATCTGCCCCATGCAGTACGGCGAACTGCTCAGGCCTGCGCAACACCTGCCATCCGAGCAAGCCGAAGCCCTCAAGGCCCTGGCCGAACGCTTCACCACGCTGAACTACCAGACCGACGCCCATACCCTCGCCCGCCCGTTGCAGGCGCAACTGCGGGACCTGGCGACCCAGCCGGGCATCCTGGCCGCCATCGAAGGCAGCCTGCAAGGCTACGACTCCACGCAGCCCCAGGGCTTCGAGCTGCTGCATCAGTTGCTCGAACGCCAGAGCTATCGGCTCGCCAGTTGGCGCACCGCCGCGGACGATATCAACTGGCGACGCTTTTTCGATGTCAATGAACTGGGCGGGCTGCGGGTCGAACGCCCCGCCGTGTTCGAAGCCACCCATGCGAAGATCTTCGAGTTGATCGCCGAGGGCCTGGTGGACGGGCTGCGCATCGACCACATCGACGGCCTGGCGGACCCACGCGGCTACTGTCGCAAGTTGCGCAGGCGTGTCGATAGCCTGTCGCCTTCGCGACACCTGCCGATCTTCATCGAGAAGATCCTTGGCGATGGCGAGACCCTGCGCCAGGACTGGAAGGTCGACGGCAGCACCGGCTATGAGTTCATGAACCAGGTGTCGCTGCTGCAGCATGACCCGGCCGGCGCCGATGTCCTGGCCGAGTTCTGGAGCCGGAACAGCGAGCGGCCGGCGCACTTCATCGAAGAAGCCCGCCTGGCTCGCCAGCAGATCCTCAACGGCTCATTGGCCGGTGACTTCGAGAGCGTCGCCCAGGCCCTGCTCCAGGTGGCGCGGGACGACGTGATGACCCGGGACCTGACCCTGGGCGCGATCAGGCGGGCCTTGCAGGAGCTGATCGTGCATTTCCCGGTCTATCGCACCTATATCAGTGCCCTGGGCCGCAGCGCCGAAGACGAGATGTTTTTCCAGAAGGCGCTGGCAGGCGCCCGGCAAACCCTCAGCGAAGCCGACTGGCCGGTGCTCGACTGCCTGGCCAACTGGCTCGGCGGCATGGCCTGGCGACAACGTCCACGGGGTAGCCAGCGCAAGCGCCTGCGCCATGCCTGTGTGCGCTTCCAGCAACTGACCTCGCCCGCCGCCGCCAAGGCGGTGGAAGATACGGCGCTGTATCGTTCGGCAGTGTTGTTGTCACGCAATGACGTGGGCTACAACACCGAGCGGTTCAGCGCCCCGCCCCAGGAATTCCACGACGCCTGCCTGGAGCGACTCGAACATTTCCCCGACAACCTGATCACGACCGCTACCCACGACCACAAGCGCGGCGAAGACACCCGTGCCCGGCTGGCGGTGCTCAGCGAACGCGCCGACTGGTACACCGCGTGCGTGGATCAATGGCGCATCCTCTCTCCTTCCCTGCACAGCGATCCCGCGGCCCCCTCCGCCGGCGACGAACTGATCCTGTATCAGGCGCTGCTTGGCAGCTGGCCGCTGGACCTCGACCTGCAGGACCACAGTGCTCTGGCCAACTACAACGAGCGCCTGTGGCAATGGCAGCGCAAGGCCCTGCGCGAAGCCAAGCTGCAAAGCAGTTGGGCGTCCGTCAACGACGCCTACGAACAGGCGACCCAGATGTTCCTCGAACGCTTGCTGCTCGGGGACGAAGGGTTGCCGCTGCGCAGCGCCATCGCCGATGCGGTACAGGCCGTCGCCCCTGCGGGCGCCCTCAACAGTCTGGCGCAAACCTTGCTGCGCATGACGGTGCCCGGCGTACCCGACCTGTACCAGGGCAACGAGTTCTGGGATTTCAGCCTGGTGGATCCGGACAACCGCCGGCCTGTGGACTTCGATGCCCGCCGAGAGGGCCTGCAGGCCGACGACCAGGCGGCAACGCTGGTCCGCGACTGGCGCGACGGCCGGATCAAACAGGCCCTGATCGCCAGGACACTGGCCCTGCGGGCCGAATACCCGCACCTGTTCCGTGAGGGTCGCTATCAACCGCTGCAGGTGGTGGGCGAGCATGCCGGCCGGGTCCTGGCGTTCATGCGCGAGCACGGACAACAGCGGGCGATCGTGGTGGTACCGATCCATGCGGCCCGGTTGCTGGAAAACAGTGCCGAGCCACAGGTGGTTGCATCGGATTGGAGCGATACCCGGGTGTCGTTACCGTTCGCCGCCGAGGATGGAAAACTGAAGGGACTTTTTGCAAGCGCAGCAGTCACACCCCAAGGGGAGCTGATGGTCAGCGCCGCGCTGGGGGATTTCCCGGTCAACATCTTTATCCAATCTTGAGTGAAGTCAGGAGCATCGCGATGAGTACCGACGATAAACGCATCCGAGAGTTTGCCTATCAGATCTGGGAATCCGAAGGTAAACCTACCGGGCAGGAAAAACGCCACTGGGAGATGGCACGCAAGCTTGCCGAGGCCGAAGCGCTGGCACCGAGCAAGCCGCCCAAGGCCGCCGCCAAGCCTGCGGCGAAGGCCGATGGTGCCAAGCCAGCCGCAGCCAAGAGCACAGCCGCCAAGGCCGCCACCAAAAGCACCACGCCCAAGGCCAAGCCGGCAGCCAAACCTTCTGCCAGCCCGGCAGTGGTGCCACCGGCCAGCAAGGCTGCGGATAAAAAGCCGCGCGCGGCGCGCAAGCCCCCAGCGGTCTGATCATCAGGCTCACGGCTTCTCACGTCGCGCGGATGGCGGGGCCAGCTGTCCCCGCCTGATGGCGCGACAGCCGTCAACACAGGTCCGCTGTGCGCCTTAGCGGGGAGTGATCCTTCGCCTTGGCTGCACAGGTCCCGGCCCCAATAGAAATGAACGTATTCCGAGTCAACAGCCTCACTCAATCTGGCTGCCTTTTGCAGGAGCAAACATGACCCGTCCAAAGAAAACCACCCCGCCGCCCGTTATCGAGGCTTCGCGGATTCGCGAAGGGCTGCCTTTCCCCCTTGGCGCGACCTGGGATGGCCTGGGGGTCAACTTCGCGCTGTTTTCCGCCAATGCCACCAAGGTCGAACTGTGTATCTTCGACGCCGCCGGCGAAGTCGAGATCGAGCGTATCGAACTGCCTGAATACACCGACGAGATCTATCACGGCTATCTGCCCGATGCCCATCCGGGACTGATCTACGGCTATCGGGTATACGGCCCGTACGACCCGGAAAACGGTCATCGTTTCAACCCCAACAAATTGCTCATCGACCCCTATGCCAAGCAACTGGTGGGCGAACTCAAGTGGTCCGAGGCCCTGTTCGGCTACACCATTGGCCACCCCGACGGCGACCTGAGCTTCGATGAGCGCGACAGTGCCCCGTTCGTGCCTAAATGCAAGGTCATCGACCCGGCCCACACCTGGGGCCACGACCATCGCGTCAACGTGCCGTGGGACAAGACCATCCTGTACGAAACCCATGTACGCGGCTTCAGCATGCGCCACCCCTCGGTGCCGGAAAACCTGCGCGGCACCTTCGCCGGGCTGATGGTGGACGACGTGCTCGACCACATCCGCAAACTGGGTGTTTCGTCGGTGGAGCTGTTGCCCATCCATGCGTTCGTCAATGACCAGCACTTGCTGCACAAAGGCATGACCAACTACTGGGGCTATAACAGCATCGCGTTCTTCGCCCCGGATCCGCGCTACCTGGCCAGCGGCAAGATCGCCGAGTTCAAGGAAATGGTCGCGCACATGCACGAGGCCAACCTGGAAGTCATCCTGGACGTGGTCTACAACCATACCGCCGAAGGCAACGAGCAGGGCCCCACACTGTCCATGCGCGGCATCGACAACGCCTCCTATTACCGGCTGATGCCCGACGACAAGCGCTTCTACATCAATGACTCCGGCACCGGCAACACCCTGGACCTGAGCCACCCCTGCGTGTTGCAGATGGTCACGGACTCGTTGCGTTACTGGGCCACGGAAATGCACGTGGACGGATTCCGTTTCGACCTGGCGACCATCCTGGGCCGCTATCACGACGGTTTCGACGAGCGTCACAGTTTCCTCGTCGCCTGCCGCCAGGATCCGGTCCTGCGCCAGGTCAAGCTGATCGCCGAGCCCTGGGACTGCGGCCCCGGCGGCTACCAGGTGGGGCGTTTCCCACCGGGCTGGGTCGAGTGGAACGACAAGTTTCGCGACACAGTGCGGGCGTTCTGGAAAGGCGACGACGGCCAGCTTGCCGATTTCGCCAGCCGCATGACCGCTTCGGGGGAGATGTTCAACCAGCGCGGCCGGCGCCCCTATGCCTCGGTGAACTTCGTCACCGCTCATGACGGGTTCACCCTGCATGACCTGGTGTCGTACAACGACAAGCACAACGAAGCCAACGATGAAAACAACCAGGACGGCAGCAACAACAACTTGTCCTGGAACCATGGCGTCGAAGGCCCGACCGACGATCCCGAGATCAACGCCCTGCGCCATCGCCAGATGCGCAACTTCTTCGCCACCCTGCTGCTGGCCCAGGGCACGCCGATGATCGTGGCCGGGGACGAATTCGCAAGGACGCAGCACGGCAACAACAACGCCTACTGCCAGGACAGCGAGATCGGCTGGGTCAACTGGGACCTGAGCGAGGACGGGGCGGCACTGCTGAAGTTCGTCAAGCGCCTGATCAAGCTGCGCCTGGCCTATCCGATCCTGCGCCGTGGCCGATTCCTGGTGGGCAATTACAACGAGGACATCGGCGTCAAGGACGTGACCTGGCTGGCGCCGGACGGCAGTGAAATGACCGTCGAGCAGTGGCAGGACGGCCATGGCCGCTGCCTGGGCATGCTGATGGACGGCCGTGCCCAGGAAACCGGTATCCGGCGCAAGGGTGGCGACGCGACGCTGTTGCTGGTGGTCAACGCTCATCACGATATCGTCAATTTCCGCCTGCCAGAGGTACCCGAAGGTGACTTCTGGACCTGCATGGTGGACACCAACCAGCCAACGATTCGTGGCCAGGAGCGTTTCGAGTTCGGCGCCGAATACTCCGTCACCGGGCGCTCCCTGCTGTTGTTCGAGCTGCAGCGGGAAGAGGAGCAATAACGCCGGCGATAAGAAAGGTTACACAGGGCCAGGCACCGCAAGGACGCGGTGCTCCGGGCTCACGCAGCTCAGTTCGAACGAAAAATTGCAGTTCAGATACACAAGTGACGCGACGAATTGGCCGTCATGGTCAATACTTCCCATGCGGTCGATTCCAGGATTCGGAGTACCGCGAATCGCAGCCAGGCCATCAGGGTTTGTACGAAAGTCGCGCAGGCACCTTTCGTACGAAGCCGGCGGCATCATCGCGCAGTGAGCGCGATGCATGGCTGAAAGATTGAACACAACAAGGATGTCCCCTCATGAAACTTGCCTCTCGCTTGCAAGGCCGGCAGCACCCGCAGATCTGGAACAGTGCTTCCCAACTGGCCGACATTCCCATCATCAGTACCCAGACACTGGTTCCCGAAGGCGCCCGCGCCGTCATCCTCGCCCCACACCCCGGCGACGAGATCGGCGCCTGCGGCGGGCTGCTCCAGTTGCTGAGCAACCTGGACATGCCCATGCTGCTGATCTCGGTCACCGACGGGGAGCTCAGCCACCCCGGCTCACCACTGTGGACCGACGAACGCCTGCGCATCTACCGCCCCCACCCCCAGGAAAGCGTGGACGCCCTGCATCGCCTGGGCGTATCGATCCAGGCTTTGCAGTGGGTACGCGGGGGCTTCACGGAAAAGACCCTAGCCGACCATGAGGCCCAACTGACCGCCTTCATTGGGCATTACCTGCGCCCCGGCGACGTGGTGTTCAGCACCTGGCGCAAGGACGGCGACAGCGACCACGACACGGTCGGCCGCGCCGGAGCCGTGGCGGCCGAGAGCATCGGTGCAACCTTCAACGAGCTGCCCGTATGGGCCTGGCACTGGCCGGCCCGCGAACATGGCAGGATTCCCTGGCACCGGGCGCGCAAGCTAAGGCTGGACGTGTGGACCACTGCCCGCAAGCGCCACGCCATGCATGCCTATGCCAGCCAGCTCAATCGCGAGCCCGCCAGCGGCATCGCCCCCCTGGTGCCCCGGGTCATCCTGGATCGCATGGGTTTGCCGTACGAAATCGTCTTCATCTGAATCGGCTGCGGGTTGGAGCGCCTGCATGCCGAAACGGTCACGCCCCGCGGGCCGGTGCCAGGCGGTGCGGCAACAGGAACACTCCCACGCTCGTCAGGAAAAATCCGGAACTGCGACAGCGCCTGTCAGTCGCATGAACAGATACCTCTGATTCAGGAGTGAACGTGACTCGAGATCCCGACTGGCGGGCTGTCGAATCGGTGCCGTTGGACACCCCCGTGGCGGTCCATCGGCTGCGGGTTCTCACCGTCAATACCCACAAGGGTTTCACCGCCCTCAACCGTCGCTTCATCCTGCCTGAGCTGCGTGAAGCGGTACGCAGCACCGGCGCCGACCTGGTATTCCTGCAGGAGGTGCTGGGCGAACATGACCGTCATGCCTCGCGCTACGATAACTGGCCCCAGACCTCCCAGTACGAATTCCTGGCCGACAGCATGTGGAACGACTTCGCCTACGGCCGCAACGCGGTGTATCCGGATGGTCATCACGGCAATGCGCTGCTGTCGAAGTACCCGATCCGCCAGTTCCGTAACCTCGATGTCTCCATTACCGGTCCGGAGCGGCGCGGCTTGCTGCATTGCGTTCTGGACGTGCCGGGCCATGCCGAGGTCCACGGGATCTGTGTGCACCTGAGCCTGCTGGAAAGCCACCGCCAGCTCCAGCTCAAGCTGCTCTGCCAACTGCTCGAATCGCTGCCCGAGGACGCCCCGGTGATTATCGCGGGGGACTTCAACGACTGGCAGCTACGTGGTAATACCGCCCTCGCCCGCCGCCGGTACCTGCACGAAGCCTTCGAACACCACCATGGCCGGCCGGCAAGGACCTATCCCGCCCGCTTCCCTCTGCTGCGCCTGGACCGCATCTACCTGCGCAACGCCACCAGCCATGCCCCACAGATCCTGGGCAACAAGCCCTGGACGCATCTGAGCGATCACTTGCCCCTTTCAGTGGAAGTGCATCTGTAGTGCCCCTGTTCATTGGAATTCGCGGACTCACGACCTGTAAGTTCTGACAGTAGCGACGACGAGTATTCGTTGCTAGGGTGCCATCCCATACAGCGAGCGTTGCCAGGCCCATGTGCCAGCTGTCGTGCAGCCGATGCTGAAACCGGCATTCCAGGAATGCCGATGCAGAGGGATAGCACATGAGCCTGCGCGATCATGGATTCAATCGGCTGTTCTACGTCCTATGGATTTCGGTCCCCTTCCTGGTCCCTGTCCCCAGTGCCCTGGCCGCCTGCACGCTGACGCCCACGGCAGGCAATGACGACTATGTCTGCGACAGCGGCACCAGCCCCGGACTGACTGACCTTACCGGCAATAACAGCCTGACGATGCCTGCCAATGGCAGCGGCCTCATCCAGGGCGACGTCACGTTCGACGATGGTGAAGATCGCGTCGAGATCCATGCCAATGGCGTGATCGACGGCGACGTGGGCCAAGGCTCGGGAATCGACGATTTCCTCATGACCGGCGGGCGCATCCTGTCCCTGTCCCAGGGCGACGGCCTCGATACGTTTTCCATGACCGGGGGCACCATCGTCGATGCATTCGAGGACGGCGACATCGCCCGCATGAGCGGTGGCACCATCGGCCGGGTCGACATGAAACTCGACGACAACCTTTTCGACATGTCGGGTGGGCAGATCATTGGCAACCTGGTGACGGGCTTCGGCCAGGACACCATCATCCTGTCCGCGGGACGCATCGGTGGCAATGTCAGCGTCAGCGGCGGCAACGACAGCATTACCGTGAGCGGCGGCGAAATCATTGGCCAGGTCAGGGCCAGTGCCGGCGATGACCAACTGGAGTGGAGCGGCGGGCTCATTCACTCGGCCATCCTGATGGGCGATGGCAGTGACACGGCGCTGTTGCGGCGGCTGGATGAAACAGGGCTCGCGGTCACACCTAACCTGGACGGCGGCCTGGGCCTGGACGTGCTGACGTTCGAGAACACGACCTCCGCCACCGGCGCGCGCTACCTCAACTGGGAAGATGTCGACCTCACCCAGGGCTCGCGCCTGGACCTGGAGGACGCCCTGGTATTGGGCGACAGCGCCACGGGCCTGGGGAAACTCGACATCGATGCCAGCAGCGTGCTGACTTCCTCCCAGGGCAGCATCGCGCCCTTTACCGCCGGCCAACGGGTGACACTCAACAACGCCGGGACGGTGGATCTCACCCAGGGCAATACCCGCACCAGCGACACGCTGACCGTCCAAGGCAACTATGTGGGCAATAACGGACAATTGCGCCTGCAGACGAAGGTGGGTGCGGACGGCTCATCCAGCGACAAACTGGTGGTCGATGGCGGGACACTCACTGGCAGTACCTCCATCGCCGTGACAAACCTGGGAGGCGCAGGCGCCTTGACCACCCAAAACGGCATCGAACTGGTGCAGGCCCAGGGCGGGGCCGTCAGCGACAGTGGCGCGTTTTCCCTGGCGAACTCGGTATCGGCCGGTGCGTTCGACTATCGCTTGTTCAAGGGAGGCGTGACCGGCGACGGGAACAGCTGGTACTTGCGCTCCACTGTGATAGCGGGACCGGTACCGGCGCCCAGCCCCGGCCTGCCTGTCTTGCCGGTGCCGGCGCCCGGCGCCGCGCCCATTCCTTTGTACCGCCCTGAAGTACCCACCTGGTCGGTCTTGCCTCCGGCCGCGGCGCA
This sequence comes from Pseudomonas sp. 7SR1, assembly GCF_900156465.1. NCBI lineage: Bacteria > Pseudomonadati > Pseudomonadota > Gammaproteobacteria > Pseudomonadales > Pseudomonadaceae > Pseudomonas > Pseudomonas sp. 7SR1. Next base: position 4,363,361 of record NZ_LT707064.1, on the reverse strand, counting down.
GCTGACCCTGATGGCCCTGGGCACGTTCCATGACCGCCAGGGCGACCAGCGCCTGCTCACCGAAACCGGGGCGTTCGGCGCGGGTTGGGGCCGGGTCTATGGCAAGGACCTGGACCAGACGTGGGCCGGTACGGTGAGCCCCCGGTTCGATGGATCGATCAAAGGCTTCCAGGTGGGCAACGACCTGTACGCCGCACCGTTGTCCGGTGGCCAGACCCAGCGCATCGGTTTTTTTGTCGGGCATACCGAACTGAACGGCAACGTCGATGGCTTCAACCTGGGCTTCGAGGGGCGACGCGCCGGCAAGATCGAGCTGGACGGTGACAGCTATGGACTCTATTGGACGCTTACCGATCCCACCGGTGGCTATGTCGACGCAGTCGTGATGGGCACGCGCCTGAACGGCGACAACCGCTCCGAAAGAGGCCTGAAGATCGACAATCGCGGGCATGCACTGACCCTGTCCGCAGAGGCCGGTTATCCCTTCGCCGTGGCGGGCGACTGGGTATTCGAACCCCAGGTCCAGCTCATCCACCAGAAAGTTTCGCTGGACACCCAGGATGACGGGGTTTCCAGGGTCGAGTTCGACTCGGACAGCGCCTGGACGGGCCGTCTCGGGGCTCGCCTCAAGGGGCGCTATCAAGTCGGCGGCCTGCCTGTGGAGCCGTACCTGCGGGCCAACCTGTGGCACACCTTTTCCGGTACCGACTCGGTCACCTTCGACAACGCCGACCGGATCGAGACCCGGCAGCGCGCATCCACCGGCGACCTGGGCGTCGGCGTCATCGTGAGCCTGGCGCCCTCCGTCAGCGTCTATGCCGGCGCGGATTACAGCAATAACCTCGATAGCAACCAGCAACGCAGCGTGGCGGGGAACCTGGGGCTGCGGGTCAGTTGGTAGGGTCATCCAGCGCCTTCGAGGAAGTTTTTTTGACGCCTGCAAGACGACTCTGATCATCAAAAAATCAGAGAGTTATAAACCCTGATTTCAGAGTGCCATTTATCGCTCGGTTTCTTGACGCGCTGGCATCGGTCTTCTTGACTACAACGTACTACCCCCGGAAATACAGTCAGGGGCAGGCCTCTGGAACCCGCCACAGCGGGCCGCCCGAGGCTTGCCTCAATCCATTCGGTCGCCCCTCATTCGGGGTAGGAGAGACGCCAAGCGAGAAATGCATGCGATTGCAAGGCAGACCCCCATGAAAACTTCCCACCGTCCACAAGAGATCGCCACCACCTTCCACACCGTATCGACGTCGCTGTTGCTGTGCTCCTCCATGGAAGTCCTGGCCTGGCCTGTCGAGCAATCAGCGCAAGCCTGGTATGACCGAACACAATCCGGCAACCCGTCCCCCACGCTCATCGGCACCGACCCGGTCTCCAGCAAGAGTCCGGCGCTGTTCACGCTGCGTAACGACAACGGCCATACCCAGCGCATGGGGCTGATCAGCGAACAGCACCAGGTCATAGGCAACGTCACGGGTACCCTGGTGACACCCGCCCTGGCCGGACAGGGCAAGGACACCTTGAACCTGCAAGGGACGAACCTGGGTGCCTACTGGAGCCTGACCGGCCCTGCCGGCTGGCACGTGGACCTGAGTGCCAGCGGCGGCCGGGTCAGCGGTTACAGCCGCAACGAGCAAGGCCAACGCCAGGCCGCCGAAGGCAACGCCGTCACGTTGTCGGTCGAAGGTGGCTTTCCCATCGGCATCAGTGAAAACTGGGTGGTCGAACCCCAGGCGCAGTTGATCAATCGACGCATCACCCTCGACGCGCCCAATTCCGGCGACGGTACCGGCAATGAGTTGAGCACCTGGAGCGGTCGCGTCGGTGCGCGCCTCAAGGGTCATTATCAAGTCAACGGCCTGGGCATGGAGCCCTACGTGCGAACCAACCTGTGGCACACCGTCCAGAACGCGGACACCCTGAGCCTGGACAAGGTGGACAAGATCAGCAGCAGCCGCAAATCGTCCACCGTCGAAGTGGGCCTCGGCCTGGTGGCACGGGTCACGCCCGTGGTGAGCCTGTATGTCAGCGCCGACTACAGCAGTGACGTCGATGACAACGACCTCGATGGCATCATCGCCAGCCTGGGTGTGCGCATGCGCTGGTAGCGCGACGTGCCGGGGCCGGTGGCCGAACCACACCGCCAGCCCCCGCCTGCACTGCAATTGAACCCTGCCCCCCTTAAAAACTCCCTCCATTAAGGCGTATAACCCTGTATTGACGACTTGCCATCAGCTCATGGCTCATTTCATTGAGGGAGTAACGACATGACCACAGCCAACCTTCTCGCCGACCTGTTTCCCAGTGCCGCGGACATTCCCCAGGCCTACCGTCTCGATGGGCGGATCGAACAGCGCGAATATCTGGTCGATGGTGTCCTGAAAACCTGGCAGGGGCCGCTGGCCGTGGTACGCAGCCCGGTGTACCTGGCGGGCGAACAAGGGGACGAGCAGGTGGTACTGGGCAGCACTCCGTTGCTGGATGCCGAAACCGCCCTCACTGCCCTGGACGCGGCCGTCCGTGCCTATGATCGCGGCCAGGGCCAATGGCCGACAATGCGCGTTGCCGAACGGATCCGCCATGTGGAAAGCTTCCTTGCACGCATGCGCGAGCAACGCGAAGCGGTGGTGAAACTGCTGATGTGGGAAATCGGCAAGAACCTAAAGGACTCCCAGAAGGAATTCGATCGCACCTGCGACTATATCGTCGACACCATCAACGCCCTCAAGGAACTGGACCGCCGCTCCAGCCGTTTCGAACTGGAACAGGACACCCTCGGCCAGATCCGTCGCGTCCCCCTGGGCGTGGCCTTGTGCATGGGTCCGTACAACTACCCATTGAACGAAACCTTCACAACCTTGATTCCCGCCCTGATCATGGGCAATACCGTGGTATTCAAACCGGCCAAGCTCGGTGTACTGCTGGTGCGACCGCTGCTGGAAGCCTTCCGCGACAGCTTCCCGGCAGGCGTGATCAATGTGATCTACGGCAGCGGCCGGGAAACCGTCAGTGCGTTGATGGCCAGCGGCAAGATCGACATCTTCGCCTTCATCGGAACCAACAAGGCGGCCAGCGACTTGAAGAAACTCCATCCGCGCCCGCACCGCCTGCGTGCCGCCCTGGGCCTGGATGCGAAAAATCCCGGGCTGGTGCTGCCGGACGTCGACCTGGACAACGCCGTCAGCGAAGCGTTGACCGGCTCGCTGTCGTTCAACGGCCAGCGCTGCACGGCATTGAAGATCCTGTTCGTCCACGAAGACGTCGCGCCGGCCTTCATCGAAAAATTCAACGCCAGGCTCGCCGCCCTGAAACCGGGCATGCCCTGGGAAGACGGCGTGGCACTGACTCCGCTGCCCGAGGCGGGCAAGGTCGATTACCTGCATTCGCTCGTGGCCGATGCCGTTGCCAAAGGCGCCGCGGTGGTGAATGCCCATGGCGGAGAATCCCGCAGTTCATTCTTCTACCCGGCAGTGCTCTATCCGGTGAACACCGCGATGCGGGTCTACCATGAGGAACAGTTCGGTCCGGTTGTCCCCATCGTGCCCTATCGGGACTTGAACACCGTGGTCGACTACGTCCTGGAATCCGATTTCGGCCAGCAACTGAGCATTTTCGGCACCAACCCAGCCGAAGTCGGCAAGCTGGTGGATACCTTCGCTAACCAGGTCGGGCGCATCAACATCAACGCGCAATGCCAGCGCGGCCCGGACACCTTCCCTTTCAATGGCCGGAAAAACTCGGCCGAGGGCACCTTGTCCGTCCACGATGCCCTGCGTACCTTTTCGATCAGAACCCTGGTGGCGACCAAATTCCAGGACAGCAACAAGGCGCTGATCAGCGACATCATCCGGGAGCGGGATTCGAACTTCCTCACCACCGACTACATCTTCTGACTCGCGCCACGGCGTCTCATGACAGGGCTGGGCGACGGGCCTTGATGCCCCAGCCCTGCTGCATGCCGGCGGCCGCCAGCAGGATCGCCGCCACCCCCAGCCATTGCAGCGGTTCGAGGCGATGGCCGAAGGCGAACCAGTCGACGAAGATCGCCGCGATCGGATAGACGAACGATAGTGCCCCGGTGATCGCGGTGGGCAACCGTTGGATGGCGCTATACAGCAATACGTACATCAGGCCGGTGTGGACCATGCCGAGGGTCAGCAGGCTGGCCCACGCCTGGGCTTGTTGCGGCAACGCCGAGAAGTTCGCCCAGGGCGCCAGCAGCAGGACACCGGTACTGACCTGGATCAGCGCGATCAGGTGCGGTGGCGTACCGGTCAGGCGCTTGATGATCAGCGCGGCAATGGCATACAGCAACGCCGCCCCGAGGGCCAGCGCGATGCCCGCCAGGTAGTTTGCGCCCCCCTGCTCCTGTTCACCGTGGGCACTGACGATGGCCAGCATCCCGAGAAACGACACCAACAACCAGAACAGCTTCTGCGCGGTGATCTTTTCCCCCAGGAACAGCGCCGCCAGCCCTACCAGCATGAACGGTTGGACGTTGTACACCGCCGTGCCGATAGCGATCGATGCACGGGAGTAGGAAGCGAACAGCAACACCCAGTTGCCGACGATTGCCACGCCACTGAGCACCGCCAGCAGAAAGGTCGTCCGGGTCAGGATATCCCGGCGCAGGAAACCAAGGCCGGCGCAGATCAGCAGCAAGGTGGCAGCGCCGAATACACAGCGCCAGAACACCACGTCCAATACCGGCTGGCCCGATACCAGCACGAACCAACCTATGGTTCCGGAAATCAGCATGGCAGCGGTCATTTCCAGCGAACCGCGACGTAAGGTCTTGTCCATCTTCAGGCTCCTTCAGCAAGTGAGGCACAGTATGCCGAGCCGGCCGCCGCGTTCTCCATAGCTGGAAAAAGGCTAAACTGGGTTTCGACCTTTTTTATCAAGGCAAGATCGACTATTCGCCTAACGGAGCCCAAATGACCGACGACATCGACCAGATCCTCATCAGCGCCTTGATGGAAGACTCCCGCCTTTCCCTCAAGGCGCTGGCAAACCTGAGTGGACTTTCTTCACCCAGCGTGGCCGAGCGCCTGCGCAGGCTCGAAGAGCGCGGCGTACTCAAGGGTTACACCGTCGAGGTGGATCCACGGTGCTTCGGCTATCAACTCCAGGCCATCGTGCGTATCCGCCCGTTACCGGGACAACTGCAGGAGGTGGAACGGCAGATCCAGGCCATCGCCGAATTTACCGAATGCGACAAGGTCACCGGCGATGACTGTTTCATCGCCCGGCTCCACGTACGCTCCATGGAGCAGTTGGATACCGTGCTGGACAAGCTCAACGTATTGGCCGAAACCAGTACCGCCATCGTCAAGAAGACGCCGGTCAAGCGACGCTTGCCACCGATGAACTGAGGATGATCGGAATTTCGTGGACGAAAAAAAGCCCGCCAGAAGGCGGGCTTTCGTTGTCACGAAGTGATCAGTCGTCGCGGCCCATCAGGCCGAACAGCTGCAGCAGGCTGACAAACAGGTTGTAGATCGAGACATACAGGCTGATGGTAGCCATGATGTAGTTGCGCTCGCCGCCGTGAATGATGGCGCTGGTCTGGTACAGGATGCAGACCGACGAGAACAGCACGAAACCGGCGCTGATCGCCAGCTGCAGGCCGCTGATCTGGAAGAAGAAGCTGGCTACTACCGCGCCCAGCAACACGAAGAAACCAGCGGTGATGAAACCGCTCAGGAAACTCATGTCCTTGCGGGAGATCAGCACGTAGGCCGAAAGGCCACCGAACACCAGTGCGGTCATGGCGAATGCCGAACTGACCACCTCGGCGCCTCCCTGCATTCCCAGGTAACGGTTGAGGATCGGGCCGAGCAGGAAGCCCATGAAACCGGTCAGCGCGAACGCCGACACCAGGCCCCAGGCCGAATCGCGAAGCTTGTTGGTAAGGAAGAAAAGGCCGTAGAAGCCGATCAGCACCACGAAGATGTTCGGGTAGCCGACACGCATCTGTTGGGCGACAAAGGCCATCACACCGCTGAAAGCCAGCGTCAGTGCCAGCAGGCCATAAGTGTTGCGCAGGACACGGCTAACCTCTAGCTGCTCGGCCTGCACGCTGTTGTTCACTGCGTAATCCTGTTCGCGCATGGCGACACTCCTCCGGTTTTGAAACATTCAGTGGCAAGGATCATAACAGACGCTCTGTAACAAGCTACGTGGAGAGTTTGACAGTGTGTTTCATTCGGGTATCATGGCGCCCGCAATGCAATACGGAGGTGTGGCCGAGTGGTTTAAGGCAACGGTCTTGAAAACCGTCGACTGTAACAGGTCCATGAGTTCGAATCCCATCGCCTCCGCCATCTTCTTGCGACAAAGCCCTGATTATTCAGGGCTTTGTCGTTTCTGGGATCCAGGAACCTCGTGGCTCCCTTCAGGGTCGTTTTCCGGGTCTTTTCGAGGTGCGTCCGATGGAGGCCACATGCCTGTCGAACGGCCAGAGCCCGGGATTATCCGTTTTTCACTATCGTTTCCTGGAACTTGAACAACTAGGACAGGCAGCACTTGTCGTTCGCGCTCTCACGCAGATCCCGCAAGCACGTCAACCTTTCGGGAGCAAGTCCAGGCTCCGATGTTCGTCCACGGCGTACTTTTCATCGCCCGCCAAGGGTATCCAGTCTTTCAACGGCGTCAGGAAATGGAGTTCAAAACGGCGTGACAGAAATGCCCATTTCCCCTGCCGACGTTCAAACTTATCGTGGTACAGCCCGCTGACTTGAACTGGACCTTTTTCAATGTCCAGGAACAGGCAATCCGCTGCCACCGTACCCAAGGCACTGTCACCCTCGATTTCGATCACCGGGTTGGCCATCCAGTGGTGCATATGTGGCATCTGGCGCCAACTGTCTTGAGCCATCGCCAGGATTTCATTCCTATTTCCGGCCTTGCCGAAACCCGGTAAGTCCAGTGTCGATTCTTCGTGCCAGATCCGGCCCAGGAGCGACACGTCGATGCGATCGAATGCGTTGGCATAGGCGCTGATCAGCGACTCGATAGCGGCGCGACTTTCCAAGGCTTCCAGTCGAGTGGTCAGCTCTTCAATGTTCATGATGACACTTCCTGTCTGAGGCTTCGCAACAGCGAAAAAAGCAACCCACGGCGAGGGCTGCGCTACGGTCAAGCGGGTGTTCAGATCTGCGACAGGCCGCCGTCGACCATCAGCTCCACACCGTTGACATATTTCGCATCGGCGGATGCAAGGAACAGCGCCGATGAGGCGATCTCTTCGGGCTGAGCCATATACCCCAGCGGTGTGATCTGCTCGACATGTTGGCGCAGCGCCGCTATGTCGCTTTCACTCATCTTCAAGCCGTTATCCATCAGCGGGGTGCGGGTGAAGCCTGGGCTCAGGACATTCGTTCGAATCTTGCGACCTTTGAGTTCGTTGGCCCAGGTCCTTGCAAAAGATCGCACCGCTGCCTTGGATGCGTTATAGAGGCTCAATCCTTCCATCCCATTGCTGGAGCAGATAGAAGCCGTCAGCACGATCGAAGCGCCATTTTTCAACAAGGGCATCAGCGTCTGGACAGTAAAAAAGACGCCCTTCACATTAATGTCGAACATGTTGAAATAAGCAGCCTCGGTGGTCTCCCCCACCGGGTTCCTTTCACAGATACCCGCGTTGGCGAACACCGAGTCCAACTGATCGTCGTGAGCATCAATCGTCGCCTTGAGCTTATCGAGATCAGCCTGGCTCGCGACATCGCAAATTACCGCAACCGCTTTATCACCGAGCTTGGCGACCGCCGCCTCCAGCGTGGCAGCAGAACGCCCCGTGATGTAAACACGCTTGGCCCCCTCGGCAATCAAACCCTGCGCAATCGCAAAGCCGATCCCGGTGGATGCGCCGGTGACGACTGCAATCCGATTAGCGAATTTACCTGACATAGCTGACTCCTCGGTCCTGGTTGTGTGGATCGACTGAAACCACAGTGCGGGCATTTTGTGGGGAGTCAGGTGCTGGTTGGCACTGCCATAAATGAACATTGGTCGTTCAATTATGTGAGGCGTCGGCAAAGGTTGAATCGTTTAGATTGCCACTCATTGGTTCAGCGCATGGGCCGTCTTTTCGACTGAAGCTCGAACATTCAGACATTCAATACTCTGGAACCGAACGGTTCCAGACAGGAGATCCTATGCCTCGGGAAAAAGTAGCGCTCGCAGAACCGCGGCGCTGGTTGATGTTCGCCATCTTGCTGGTCGGTGCGTTTTTACCGCCCCTGGATTTTTTTATCGTGAACGTGGCACTGCCCTCGATTCAGGAATCGCTGGGCACGGCCTCCTCCGCCGAACAGTTGGTCATTTCCTCTTACGCGGCGCTTTATGCCGTGACACTGATCACTGGTGGACGGCTTGGTGACATCTACGGCCGCATGCGGATGTTTTTCGTTGGCCTGGTTGGCTTTGCAGTCGCCTCACTGGTCTGCGGCGTCGCCGACTCACCCTGGGTGTTGATCGCCGGACGTTCGCTGCAAGGCGTAACAGCGGCCGTAATGGCACCCCAGGCACTCGCTTCAGTGCAGGCTATATTCCCCGAATCGGAAAAACCCTTGGCGCTGAGTCTCTATGGCGCGGTCTTTGGCCTGGCTTCGGTAGTCGGCCAGGCACTTGGCGGGATCCTGATATCGCTCAACCTGATGGGCTTGGGGTGGCGGGCGATATTTCTGGTCAATTTGCCGATCGCGGTGCTGATCATTCTGGTCGCCATTGCAGTGGTCAAGGAAACCCGCGCGCCACATACAAGCAAGCTGGACCTGGGCGGAACGGCACTGTCCATGGTGACGCTTGGGGCTCTGATCGTTCCATTGATCGAAGGGCGCGAAGCGGGCTGGCCTTTGTGGACCTGGCTCTCGCTTGCGGCGGTGCCGCTGCTGGCCTGGCTGTTCTGGCGCTACGAAACCCGTCTGCATCAAGCGCAAGGCGCACCGTTGCTCAATCCTGCCGCACTGCGCACGCCTGGCCTGGGCCGTGCGTTGCTCGTGGCCCTGACCTTCTATGCGATCGGCGTGTTTTTCCTGCTGTTTTCCATTTATCTACAGGGAGCACTGCATATGAGCCCACTCGATGCTGGTCTCGTCTTTCTTCCTTTCGGCGCGGGATTTTTGCTGGGACCACTCTCCACCAATCGTTTCAGGCGTTTTCTGGGTGCTTACGTGAATCCCGTCGGAATGGGGCTTGAAGTGTTGGGGTTCGTGCTCCTGGCCTGGCTCGTGGTGCGGACGCCGATGACCGTCAGTCCCACTGCACTGCCCCTTGCCGTCATTCTTTTTGTGATCGGTTTCGGACAAGGACTGGCCCTTCCAACATTGATGCGGATGATCACAGGACGCGTGGCACCCGCGTATTCCGGCATGATTGCGGGCATTACCAGCTCCACCCTGCAAATCAGCACGTCATTGAGCGTGGCGATCATCGGCGGGATTTTCTACACCCTTCTGGGCACGGATACGGACGCGGCGGCCATCACCCACGCCTTCACCGTCTCCATACTGTGCATCGCGGTATGCCTGGCGGCAGGTGCGGCACTCAGCCTTGGCCTGGCCCGCCAACCGGCTGCGGGCCTGCAAACGGCAGCCATGCGCCCAGCAGAGTGAATCAACCGCCTCCCTGCGAGCCGATCATCAGGGAGGCAAGGTCTGCAAGGGCACGGAGGCTGTCCATCTGCCGCATGTCCTGGTGGTACCCCATCCATATATCGCGACCCGGTGGCGGCTCATGCGGATCAATCAGCCGCAGCGCCGTTAACTGGTCGCCCAGGACGCGGGGCAATACGGCGACACCCTGCCCTTGCGCGCACATCTGTGCCTGGACTGTACGGCTGCTGCTGGTGAATACGGTACGAGCCAGAGGGTAACGCTGCTGCAGCCACTGCACATCTGGATAATGAGACTGGGCGATGCTCATGGTGATCAAACCAAGCCCATCGCCCTGCGGCTCAGGGTCGGGAGATCCGACGGCCGCATACAACCCATAGTTCAGGGTAGTCAGCTTGCGGTGAACGATATCCGGCTCGGTGAAAGGAACGATTCGGAACGCGATATCGGCGTCGCGACGAGCAAGGTCAAACAACCGATGCCCCGCGATGACCTCAGGCACGATCAGCGGGTAACGTCGCCCCAGTTCATTCAGTACCGGGGCCAACACATAACAGGCGAACCAGTCGGCGGAAGAAATGCGCAACACACCTTCGGGCTGTGCGCTGTCCCCCGCAAGGCGCCTTTCGATTGCCAACGCACTTCGCTCCATCTCCTGCGCCAGGCTGAGTAGCTTTTCTCCGCTGTCGGTCAGTACCAGACCTTGGGCGGTGCGAAGAAAAATGGGCTGGCCGCTGGACTGCTCAAGCACCTGCAAGCGTCGCCCCACGGTCGGATGGCTTACTCCCAACAGCTTGGCGGCAGCGCCCAACGACCCGCTGCGGGCAATCGCGAGAAAGACCCGCACATCACTCCAGTCCATGCGCTACCCCGTACAAAAATGAACGCAGAGAGTGCAGCAATGGCACTGCCGTAGCAATCCCGCGCCCGACATACTTGTCCGCAAACACGTTCGTCGAAACACCATCCGGGGACTGGAAAATGAATATTGGCTTTATCGGTGTGGGAAGCATGGGCAGAGCGATCATTGCTCTGCTCATCCAGGCAGGCCACCGCGTATCGGCATGGAACCGTAGTCACGCGGCGATCAAGGATCTCGAAGGAGCAAGCATTCTCGAATCTCCCGCCTCGGCATTTCAGCAAGAGGTCGTCATCAGCATGCTTGCCGATGATGCCGCCGTCAGGGAAGTGCTGCTGGCCAGCGCAGCTCTGGAAAATGCAGGCAAGGCTTGCGTTCATGTCGTGATGTCGACCTTGTCGCCTTCGCTCATGGTGGAGTTGCAAAGCGTGCACGATGAAATCGGCATCGGACTGGTCGCGGCGCCGGTTTTCGGCGTGCCTGCCGTGGCGGCAAACGGCGAGTTGAATATCCTGGCGGCCGGATCGCGGGAAGCCATCTCGACGGTCCAACCGATCTTTGACCTGCTCGGCAAAAAGACCTGGTACCTGGGCGCTCGACCTGAACAGGCCTGTATCGCGAAAATCGCGGGCAACATGATGATCACTCAAGCCATCCAGTCGCTGGGCGAAGCAACCGAACTCGTTCAACACCACGGACTGAGTCCGCAGGTTTTCGTCGACCTCATGACCCAGACCCTGTTCGCCTGCCCCAGTTATCAGCGGTACGGGCAGAACATCGTCAACAACCGTTTTGAACCGGGTTTCAAACTGTCTCTTGGCCTCAAGGATATAAACCTGGCCATCGAGGCGGCCCGTCGCAAGGGCCTGGAACTGCCGGCGGCCGATGCTGTGCGATCGAAGATGACGTCGGCGCTTGCCCGGGGATACGGGCACAAGGACTGGTCGGCATTCGCTACGCAGACAGTGTCCCGATCGTTCGATCATGCCTCGCAACCCTGGCGAACCGCTCCGGTGAAACGCTCGCGCCGTGGCAACTTCTGGGTGACCGGAGCCCGCGTTACCCATAACGGTAAGAGCTTCCAGAAAGGTCCGATGTACGTGGCCTGGGAATCCCCTGAGCACATCACCCAGCCCTATCCCGTGGTGCTGGTGCACGGAGGCACGCTGCAGGGCACTGAATGGCTGGACACACCCGATGGCCGACCAGGGTGGGCGCAGCGGTTCATCGAAGCCGGTTTCGTCGTTTTTCGCGTCGACAGACCAGGCCATGGCCGATCGCCGTATCACCCAGACATCATGGGGCCGATGGGGCCAGCGTTCTCCTATGAGCGCGCGCGTGAAGTCTACTTTCCAGAAGGCGCAGGAGAAACGCAGTGGCCATTCGAGCCGGACGATGGACCCGCGTTTGACGCCTTCGTCGCAGCTTACGGCCCCATGCCGGCTGACCTTGCGGCATCCCAGACCCTGGATGCGGATCGACTGGCCGCGCTGCTCGACAAGATCGGCAAAGCGATCATCGTTACGCATTCCGCGTCCGGGCCCAGTGGCTGGCTCGCCGCCGATCGTCGACCCGGCCTGGTCGCAGGAATTGTGGCGGTGGAACCCATGGGTCCGGTATTTGGCCACACACCGGGCATAGGCAGCCTCGATTGGGGGCTGACTGCCGCACCTCTGACCTTCGATCCGCCTCGCAAAACGCCTGAACAAGTGCGTACAGCAGAACCTTCAACCCTGAGGGTCCCTGGCCTGCAGGGCGTCCCGATAGCGCTGTTGACAGGTGAGACATCGGCGTTTGCTGCCTACGCATCCAGCATCGTCGCCTTCCTGCGAAATGCCGGTGCCAACATTCATCACCTGGATCTACCGGCACTGGGCATTCACGGCAACGGCCACGGATTGATCTATGAACGTAATTCCGATGAGGCTTTCAAGGTCGTCACGCAGTGGCTGGACCGATCATTGAGCGTGCCCGATCCCGCGTAAAGCGCTACCCGGGTCAAGGGCACTGCACCTCAGGCCAACAGACCTGGCTGTTGCTGCCCAGGACCTGGAAGAAAGGATTGGAACGTTCATCACGGAAAATGACAGCCCCGTGAGTTAGAATCCCATCGCCTGCGCCATATCCATACGTTGATGCCCTGGTTATCCAGGGCTTTTTCGTGTCTGGCACTCGGAAAACATCGCAGCCTCGGTGGCTGTTACAAGGAAAGAGAAAATGACCAGAAAAACCATGGGCTCCCTCGCTGCCGCCGTCATCGGCGTCGTCCTGCTGAGCGTCTTCTTCGGCAGTTGGTACACGGTCGACGAAACCGAACGCGGCGTGCTGCTGCGTAACGGTGCGCTGGTGGGCGTGGTGGAACCCGGGCTGTCCTTCAAGACCCCCTTCATCGAATCCGTGCGTCTGATCAGCGTTCAAAGCCAGGTCACTTCGTACGACGATCTCCAGGCATACAGCAAGGACCAGCAGTCCGCACAGCTCAAGGTATCGGTGTCCTGGCACATCGCGCCGTCCGATGTGGCCAAGGTCTACACCCAGTTCAAGGATCTCGAAGGCATCCGGGACCGGATGATCAGCCGGCAGGTGCCCACTCAGGTGGAGAACGTCTTCGGCAAGTTCAACGCCGTGGCCGCCGTGCAGAATCGCGTCCAGCTGGTCAATGACATCTCGGCCGCCATCAAGTCGACCATCACCGGGCCTGTGATCATCGACAGTGTCCAGGTGGAAAACATCGATTTCAGCGACGCCTATGAGAAGGCCATCGAAGCGCGCATGGCGGCGGAAGTCCAGGTCAAGACCCGTGAGCAGCAACTGGCCACCGAGCAGGTCCAGGCCCAGATCCGCGTCACCCAGGCCCAGGCCGAAGCCGACTCGCAGGTCGCCCAGGCCAAGGCGGACGCGTTGGCCACCGAACTTCGCGGCAAGGCTGAAGCCGAGGCCATCAAGGCGCGGGCACAGGCCCTGGCCAGCAACCAGAACCTGGTGGAGCTGACCAAGGCCGAGCGCTGGAATGGCGTGCTGCCGACCACCGTGCTGCCGAACGGTGCCCTGCCTTTCATCGATACTCGGGCCGACAACCGCTGATCCCTCGTCGCGGCGCGACCTGTCCTGGTCGCGCCCGCCTTGCCGTCCTGGCGCTCCGTTGACGCTACACTGGCTTGAGTGACGATTTCGATATCCAGCGTTAGCAGGGAGCTCAACGTGTACCCAGGCCGAAACACCACGACGCGACAATCAATCGCTCCCTCGCCTCATCGATTCAAGCCCCCCAGTGCCCGCGCCTTCCGGAACTCATCCACCGCGTCTTCCCCCGCCCCCGACAGGAGAGCTGCGTGACCATGCTCATCAGGAAATATAAATGGCCCGCCTTGCTGGCTGTGGCGCTGGTGACGTTTTCGGCCCTGATGTTCTTTCTCATCAAGTCCTATACCTATGACACGACGACATACTTCGAGTCCCGCGACTTCATCCGGCAGCTCAAGCAATCCGACGCCAATTGGAACGTCAAGATCCTGAAGAAGAAGACAGGGCTCAATAACAACCTGTCACTGAGCCCACCACCCGATGCGAGTAGCCGCTGGGAACAACTGGAACGGCTCAACGACAGCGGTCCCTTGGCCACGCTTTGGGAGTCCCGGCGCCAGGGCTATGTCGATGCGGTCAGGAACAAGACCGCGCTGGTCGAGCAGTTCGACCACCATAATGCGAGCCTGCGCTCGTCCTTGGACGCGCTACCGTCGGCGGAAGACGCTATCCAGGACCTGTTGAACGGGATGAATGGACCGGCCCCGGCGGAGCATCTGGCGATGGCTTCCGATGTTCTGGACCTGACATTGACGACGCTGGAATTCGCGCTTTATGTCACGTCGGACAAGGCTCGGGAAATCCAAGGCCAACTGAGCAAGCTGGACAGCTACATCGACCGGTTGCCCAACGAATATCGGCCGGCCTTCGCCAGGCTGACGCAACATGTGAGGACCATCATCCAGGAGCAGCCCATCGTCAATGACCTGCTCGACCGCATCAGCGTCATTCCGGTGGCCCAGGAGCTGGACAACATCAATGAGCTGCTGAACGAGACACAACGCAGGACCGCCGCCACCGACCGCCAATACCATATTTACCTGGCCGTATGCGCCAGCCTGATGGCACTGTTGATGATCTACCTGGCGGTACGGCTGGTTCGCAGCTATTCGGTCATCAACCAGATCAACCATGAGCTGCAACAATCCAACGAACGCCTGGAAGAACGAGTGGAGGAACGCACTCGCGAACTGAGGGAAGCCGAACGCGAGCTGGTGGACGCCGCCCGCATGGCGGGCATGGCGGAAATTGCCACCAACGTGCTGCACAACGTCGGGAACGTTCTGAACAGCGTGAATATTTCAGCGGACCTGGTGACCCGCAAGTTGAAGAACAGCAGGACGGCAGGGCTTGGGAAAGCGGTCAGGATGATGAACGAACATGCCGACGATCTGGGCCGGTTCATCACCCTCGACGAAAAAGGCAAGTTGCTGCCCCGCTACTTCAACGAGCTGGTGGAGTCCATCAGCGCCGAGCAGGCACAGCTGATCGAGGAGCTGGCGCAACTGACCAAAAGCGTCGACCACATCAAGGAAATCGTCACCACCCAGCAAGCCTATGCCGGTGCCGCAAGGCTGGTGGAACCGCTCAGGATCAGCGATCTGTTCGAAGACGCGCTGCGCATGAATGCCGGCGCCCTGAGCCGACACCACGTCACCGTCATCAAGGACTATCAGGACACGCCCACGATCATGGGCGACAAGCACAGGCTGCTGCTGATCCTGATCAACCTCATCAGCAACGCCAAGTTCGCCATGTCCCATGTCTGCGAGCATCCACGGGAAATGACCTTGGGCATACGAATCCTCGACCAGACCAGGTTATGCCTCAGCGTCCAGGATCGAGGGGAAGGTATTGCGCCCGAGAACCTGGCCCGCATCTTCAACCACGGCTTCACGACGCGCAAGGAGGGTCATGGGTTCGGCTTGCACAGCTGCGCCCTGGCGGCCGTCGAGATGAATGGTCACCTCCATGTCCATAGCGACGGCCCCGGGCAAGGCGCCCTGTTCACGCTGGAGATTCCGTTGGAACTGGCACCTGCCTGAAGGTGGCTCGCCTGACGGCGCCCGCAGAGCATTGGACACGCTTCAAACCGATTGCCAGCAGCGCTGGCTCACGGCCTGGAGCCCGAGCCCGCGAAGACGACGAGACAATCCGCCTCGTGGCAATTGTTCTGCGCCTTCGCGAGCCAAACCGTCAACCACCGGCGCTATTTGTCGCTGGCAGTACGCTCATCACGGTTCTTCCTGACCGGCAACGCGGCGGCGTATGCCAGCGCTTCTTCACGGGAAGCAAAGGATCCCAGTCGGTCAGCCTGGGTACAGACCCTCCAAGGGCCGCTGTTTACGCTGAGAACGTCATAACCGTTGATGTGCATTTTCGTCAGCATCGCGGTACTCATCGTCAACTCCTCCGAGATAACCAGGTTAGCTCGCCTACCTTACACGCACTTCGTGCCGGGATGCGCACCGAACGTCGTGACGCACCCCACCGATCATGCAGCTCATCGCGCGTCCGAATCCCATATCCAGTCCCACAGGCCCGGCAGGCGCACCGGCTGACCGCTTTCCTTGACCGTACGTGCCATGGCGGCTCGCTCCAGTGCCTGGCGGTCGTCATAGAACGGCTTGGCATCGGTCTTGACCCCGGTGGCCCTGGCGGCGTCCAGCAGGATCTGCAGATATTCCCGGGCGTGCCGGGCGGTGTAGCGGTTGAGATCATGAAAGGTCACCACCACCGGGATCACCCCCTCCACCGCCGCAAGCTCCCCGGCCGCGATGCGCTCGCGTACCTCTGAAAGCTGGCGTATCAGGTTGATCCGCCGACGCGGACTGGCCGTGATGCCCCAGACCTTGCCGTCGTTGGCACTCAGATCGGTGAGCAATACGTGCATGCCCTGCCGTTGATAAGCCGCGAAGGTGCGCCTGTCATAGCTCCAGAACGGCGGCCTCACCAAGGTCGGAGCGACACCGGTGATCGCCGCGATATCGGCTGCGCCGTTGACCAGTGACTGCTCCAGCTCGTCGGGACCGAGGGAGCGATGATTGGTATGCCACCCTGTGGCAGTGTGAAAGCCCAGTACGTGCCCTTCGCGTTGCTCACGCTGCATCACCGAGCGACCGATTTCGCTGCCACCGGCACGCGGGGCACGAGTCTGTACGAAAAATACCGCCTTGATACCGGGTTGCACCGGATTATCCGCAAGGGCATCCAGCACGCTCAGGCTAGGGTTCCAGAAAGACGATGCGCTGGGCCCGTCATCGAATGTCAGGAGGAAACGGATCGGCGGTTGCGTACGCAGCCGTTGCTCGGTTTGCGCGGTGAGTTCGATGGGCGGTCCGATACATCCCGCCAAACCACAGGCAAGGACTACACTGACCACTACCCTGGCGAGGTTCCTCATGTTCTACCTTTCATGATGCTGACTGCTTCGCCTTCGTTCCCTGGCCATGGTGCTCAAGCCCAGCTTGGAGAAGGTTAACCGGGTTTGGTTCCTGGCCGCGAACGCTTCCGGTGGGTTTCGCTTCCGGCGCTCAATGCCGCCCTTTTCAGGCCTTGTCCTGACCGTCTGGAAATCCGATGGAATTTTCCGGACGCCTCCGCATCCATCCGTATAGGACTAAATTAGGGAGGATTTATGGGCGGGCCATCGCTTTACATCATCGACTACATGCTCCATGGCGAACCCAAGTCATTCATCATTCGAGCAGAGGTGATGAATAACTCCGAGGCTTGGCATTGGGCCAGTTGCGACGCAGGTGTCGGGCGCATACCCAAATTCGGGAGAGAAAAGGTCAAGCGGGTCACCAAGCCCCTTGCGGAGAAATACGGCATCACGGATGTGCGCTGGCGCGCAAGCGTCGCACCGAGCTGGATCAAGGAATCCGGCTGATCATACAAACCCTTTTTCCGGCGTGCCGGCTGTCCAGCCGGGTGCCGGAGCCTGCGGCGCAACCCCGATAACTCTACTACGCTTAATCGACAGCACGACCCGCCTCCAGCGGGCCTCGTGCTGCTCGATCAACTCTGAATTGGAGGTGTGACATGTCTGAAAAAGAGTCCATCACCACCCTGCTCACCCTGCTGGAATCGCGCCAGGCCCGGTTGACGGCTGCCTGCAAGGAAATCGCCGACTGGGTCGACCACAACGGCGGCCATCCAACGGCCGTACGCATCCGGGACCGCCTCAACGACATCGAGAAGGATGCCCCGTCGATCCAGCACGCCCTGTCGTCACTCAAGCCAGTCGAACGGCCCTTGCCCAAATTCCGCTAGCTTCAAGCGCGTCAGCCCCGCGTCTGCTCACGTACGTCGACCCTGAAAATCGATGGAACGCGGCGGCTTTTTGCTCCTCGATATTGAAACAGGTGCAAAAACCGCGAAAAGGAGATCCATCATGAACGCCAAAGTCCTGCTGCTGATGACGGCTTGCGCCAGCCCCACCGCCGTCATGGCACAAGGCTGCGATGTCAGGACCCAGTCCCAGAGCCAGTCAGTGTCGGAAATCGAAACCCACAGTTGCTATGAGTACAAAGGCGTGCCCGCCGAAGCCATCGGCTGGTCTTGCAGCAATGAAAGCAAGGGAACCCTGAGCACCCGCAAGACACCGGTCGAACGCTGCGCTGCCGGCCACGTCGCCACATGCGAGGCCAGGCTGACCCAGGAAGCCCTGGCCAATCCGCATTCCACCAGCAAAGACAGGACGGGGGGCTCGGCCAACATCCCGGACGACGCGCAAGTCATCTGGTACTACTACGGTGTCGAGCAACTGCAGCAGGCAAAAAAGGACTGCGAAACCACCGGCGGCCGCTGGCAGAATCGCTGATGTTCAGCCCTGCGAGCAATACCCGACGACTAGCCTTTGCTGTGCTCCGGCGACGACGGCGGCTCCTTGACCCCGCGTGGACCAGCCACGCCCCAGATGATCAAGCCCACTACCGGCAGGATAATCAGTAACAGGGCCCAGCCGGCCTTGGTACCGGCTGATTTGTCGCTGCGAAAGACGCTGACGATTGCCCAGAGATCTACCAGCAGCAAAAGCACTGCGACAGCAATCCAGAAATAACTGGCTAATTCAGACATGGCCCAATCCTCCATTCAAGGTCTAAGGATTAGGCCTGGGCGCCCCGGGACCGTTCAAAAAATCTGCCAGATGTCCTGACGTTGCCTGCATAGGTTTGCGCGAAGGCCAGGCAAGGGAAACGGGGCGAGGAAGCGGAGTCTACCGGCTGTCAACAAGCATCTCGACCGGACTCGCGCACGAGCCTGTTCTCAATGCCGCATAAACGAGTATCAAGGCTTTTTCGTACTGCGGCTAAGAGGGACGCTCATTCAGATAGCCGATCCACTGCTCATAGGCTTCATGCTGACGCCGAACCGCCTCTTCCCAGGCCGCACCGGTCATCTGGTGGGCACAGATAAGGGTCATCATTTCCGAAGTCGCCGCATCGAGCTCCACAAGAAGCTCGTGGGATTTGATCTTGAAGTCTTCCACAGTGGTCATTTTTCCTCTCTCCCCACTGCCCGGGGTGGCTATCCACTCAACATGGATACCTTTTTTCCCATCTGATTCATTTTAGGCGATGGCCGGTCAGCTCGACCTGTCCGGCGACCATGATTCAGACGGGATACTCGACCGCACCTATTCATTCGAATCAGGTTCAATCTTTCCTGGATGGATGTGGTCGTACCGATAGAGAGTCCAAAAACCTGATTGAACACTTGCAACAAGACCTGCGTCCTATGTTTCAGTTATATTTCATTTTTATGACAGCGATGTGCCGGACACCCCCATGAAAATTCGAGCGACCGTCATCTGCCAGGAAAATCGCCATGTGCTGTTGGTGCGAAAGCCCAACAGCCGTTGGGCGTTGCCGGGTGGAACCGTCGAGCGCGGCGAAACCCATGCCGATGCCGCCCTCAGGGAGCTGGCCGAAGAAACCGGACTGACCGCTGAAAATCTGCTCTACCTGATGCGCCTCAACGACGGCGGCACCGAACATCACGTATTCGAAGCCTCGGTCAACGACTCGAAGGCGGCCCGTCCATTGAATGAAATCCACGACTGCCTCTGGCATCCACTGGACGCCATCGCCCAGTTGCAGCTGAAAAAAGGCACACAGGAAATACTGGAAGCGTTCCGGCGCAGATTATGATTATCCGCAGGCGTCAGTGACTGCGCAGCCAACAGAAAGAACCGAATAGACTCATCGTTCACCCTTCTACCGGGACTCGTTGTTCGACCCGGCCTGGAGCCCTTGCATCACCGTGGTGAAGCCTGGTCGCTGATATTTTTGTTGTCGACCAAGCGAATGGAAAAGTCACGACTACAATCATTCCTCATGGTGAACCGTGCGGATGGGAGGCTGTCGTGCTTGATTATTTTGCGCTGGGTATCCTGATCTTTGCCGGACTGTTCCTTTTCTACGGAATCATCTTATTGCACGACATTCCTTATGAAATTGCCGTGCACCGAAACCACCCACACCAGGATGCCATCCATGCGACCGGCTGGGTCAGCCTGTTCACGCTGCATGCGCTTTGGCCATTTCTGTGGATTTGGGCAATGGCCTATCGCGAGGATCGGGGCTGGGGTTTTGGCGATGGTAAATCTCCCCTCAGTCACATTACCCAGTTAGAGCAGCAACTGGCAGAACTGCAAGGCCGCGTTGAGCGACTGGAAATATCCGCCGGCAAAAATCGACAAACACCGGCACCCAGCAAAAGCGACGGGGGTATTTAGGTCATGGACCTTTTGCTCATTTTGACCTATGCCGCCCTCTGTGTTGCCATCTTTAAAATCTTCCATATTCCGTTAAATAAATGGACGGTGCCTACCGCTGTCCTGGGCGGCATCCTTATCATTGGCGCCCTGATTTTTACGATGAATTACAACCACCCTTATTCAGAGGTGGCCCGTTATTATTTTGTTTCCGTCCCAGTGATTCCGGTCGTCAGTGGTCAAGTCATCGAGGTTCCGGTAAAAGGCAACGAACTCATTCAAAAGGGCGATATTCTATTTCGCATAGACCCGACGCCATTCACGTACCGGGTCAAGTCAATCAAGGCGCAGCTGATCGCCGCAAAAGGCGATCGCGCCAGGATCACCGAGCTGATCAAGCGCAGCTTTGGCACCCAACGGGAGCTGGAGGCCACCATCGCCCGTACGGACGATCTGCAAGCACAGCTGGATCACGCTCAATATGAATTGGATAACACGATCGTGCGTGCCCCGAGCAAAGGGTTCGTCGCACAGGTCTCCTTGCGGCCCGGGATGATGGCAACCAAACTACCGCTAAGGCCTTCAATGATATTCATCCCTGACGAGGGCCAATATTTCGCGGCCTGGATGCGCCAGAACAGTTTATTGCGTCTGGTCGTTGGCGATGAAGCGGAAGTGGCATTCGACGGAATCCCGGGAAAAGTATTCAAAGGCAAGGTTGCGAGTGTCTTGAGCGTCATCGGAGAGGGGCAGGTTCAGCCTTCGGGAACACTCACCAGCTATACCGGCTCACCGCCACCAGGTCGAGTTCCTGTCGTCATTGAAATCAATGATCCGGATTTTACCCAGTATCGGGACTTCGTCCCCGGTGGCGCCTACGGTCAGGCGGCGGTTTATAGTCAGCACTTTCACCATATAGGCATGATGCGCAAGATACTGTTGCGGATGGCTGCGTGGATGAACTATATCTTTCCATTCCATTAATTTCTTTACTGATCGCCAAAATCCATAAGCACCCTTCAAACGCTTGGGATATTGCCCCTGCCTTTCAATATTCCCTATTGAACGCCCCAAAACGAAATCCTGCCCGAGCATTCCGCGAGAAACCACGCTATCGAGGCGATGTCTTGCCCTCTTTATTACAAAAACAGCTCAGCAGTTATTTTTAATTGCAAATAAACATACAAAGCACAAACAGAATAAACAAGCATCCTTTACAACATTAAAAACTTGTCTAACGTCAATCCGGCGAAAGGCAAAACCATGGAATTTGTTATTTAAAAACCAGGCGCTGTACGAAAAGTCTTGAGATCAAGGTCAGGCAGTTTTCAACGCTGCCTGAACGAGTATCAAGGCTTTTCGTACAGAGCCTAAAACACCGCTTGCCACCTATGGAGTCATGCCATGTCTGAAGCGCCTGGAAAACTGCACCTTGGTGCATTGGTTGCACTGGTTGTCGGCTCCATGATCGGTGGCGGGATCTTTTCCCTGCCGCAGAACATGGCCGCCAGCGCCGATGTCGGAGCGGTACTGATCGGTTGGGCCATCACCGCCGTCGGCATGCTGACCCTGGCCTTCGTCTTCCAGACCCTGGCCAACCGCAAACCCGACCTGGACGGCGGCGTGTATGCCTACGCCAAGGCCGGTTTCGGCGACTACATGGGCTTCTCCTCGGCCTGGGGCTACTGGATCAGCGCCTGGTTGGGCAACGTCGGTTATTTCGTCCTGCTGTTCAGTACCCTGGGCTACTTCTTCCCGATTTTCGGCGAGGGCAACACCGTGGCGGCGGTGATCGGTGCCTCGGTGCTGTTGTGGGCGGTGCATTGGCTGGTGCTGCGCGGCATCAAGGAGGCGGCGTTCATCAACCTGGTGACCACCGTCGCCAAGGTCGTGCCGCTGTTGCTGTTCGTGCTGATCGCACTGTTCGCCTTCAAGCTCGAGATCTTCACCCGGGACATCTGGGGCACGATGAACCCCGACCTGGGCAGCGTGATGAACCAGGTGCGCAACATGATGCTGGTCACCGTGTGGGTGTTCATCGGCATCGAGGGGGCGAGCATCTTTTCCGCCCGTGCCGAGAAACGCACCGACGTGGGCAAGGCCACCGTGATCGGCTTCATCACCGTGCTGCTGTTCCTGGTGCTGGTGAACGTGTTGTCCCTGGGCATCATGACCCAGCCGGAACTGGCCAAGCTGCAGAATCCATCCATGGCCGCGGTGCTGGAGCACGTGGTGGGCCACTGGGGTGCGGTGCTCATCAGCGTCGGCCTGATCATCTCGCTGCTGGGCGCCCTCTTGTCCTGGGTGCTGCTGTGCGCCGAGATCATGTTCGCCGCCGCCAAGGACCACACCATGCCGGAGTTCCTGCGCCGCGAGAACGCCAACCACGTACCGGCCAACGCCCTGTGGCTGACCAACGCGATGGTCCAGCTGTTCTTGATCATCACCCTGTTCTCGGCCAGCACCTACCTGTCCCTGATCTACCTCGCCACCTCGATGATCCTGGTGCCGTACCTGTGGTCGGCGGCCTACGCGCTGCTGCTGGCGGTGCGTGGCGAGACCTACGAGGGTTTCGCGGCCGAGCGGCGCAAGGACCTGGCCATCGGCGCCATCGCCCTGGTCTACGCCGTCTGGCTGCTGTATGCCGGCGGGATCAAGTACCTGCTGCTGTCCGCCCTGCTCTACGCCCCCGGCGCGATCCTGTTCGCCAAGGCCAAGCGCGAGCTGGGCAAACCGGTTTTCACCTCTGTCGAGAAGCTGATTTTCGCCGCAGTGGTCGCAGGCGCCCTGGTGGCGGCCTATGGACTCTACGACGGCTTCCTGACCCTGTAGCCGACTGTTCAACTGGAGGATGTGTAATGACCACGGAAAAAGTGAAGTACGGCGTTCATTCCGAAGCCGGCAAACTGCGTAAAGTCATGGTGTGCTCCCCAGGCCTGGCCCATCAGCGCTTGACCCCGAACAACTGCGACGAACTGCTGTTCGACGATGTGATCTGGGTCAACCAGGCCAAGCGCGACCATTTCGATTTCGTCACCAAGATGCGCGAGCGCGGCATCGATGTGCTGGAGATGCACAACCTGCTGACCGACATCGTCGCCATGCCCGACGCCCTGGACTGGATCCTGCAGCGCAAGATCACCGCCAATTCGGTGGGCCTGGGCCTGGTGAATGAAGTCGGTTCGTGGCTGCGCAGCCTGGAACCGCGCAAGATCGCCGAATTCCTGATCGGCGGCGTCTCGGCCGACGACTTGCCGGACAGCTTCGGTGGCAAGACCATCCAGATGTTCCGCGATTTTCTCGGCCACTCCAGCTTCATCCTGCCGCCGCTGCCCAACACCCAGTTCACCCGCGACACCACCTGCTGGATCTACGGCGGCGTGACCCTGAACCCGATGTACTGGCCGGCGCGTCGCCAGGAGACCCTGCTGACCACCGCCATCTACAAGTTCCACCCCGAGTTCACCCACGCCGACTTCCAGATCTGGTACGGCGACCCGGACCAGGACCATGGCAACGCCACCCTCGAAGGCGGTGACGTGATGCCCATCGGCAATGGCGTGGTGCTGATCGGCATGGGCGAGCGCTCGTCCCGCCAGGCCATCGGCCAACTGGCGCTGAACCTGTTCAAGCACAAGGCCGTGGAACGGGTGATCGTCGCCGGCCTGCCCAAGTCCCGTGCCGCCATGCACCTGGACACCGTGTTCAGTTTCTGCGACCGCGACCTGGTGACCATCTTCCCCGAAGTCGTCGGCCAGATCGTCGCCTTCTCCCTGCGGCCCGACGAGAGCAAGCCCGGCGGCATCGACGTGCGCCGCGAGGAAGGCAGCTTCCTCGACACCGTGGCCGCCGCCCTCAAGCTGCCGGCGCTGCGGGTGGTGGAAACCGGTGGCAACAGCTTCGCCGCCGAGCGCGAGCAATGGGACGACGGCAACAACGTGGTGGCCATGGAGCCCGGCGTGGTGATCGGCTATGACCGCAACACCTACACCAACACGCTGCTGCGCAAGGCCGGCGTGGAAGTGATCACCATCAGCGCCAGCGAACTGGGCCGCGGCCGCGGCGGCGGCCATTGCATGACCTGCCCGATCATCCGCGACCCCATCGACTACTGACCTTCGAGCCTGGGCGGCATCGACCCGATCCCGCCCAGGGGATAACCGAAACCCAAGGAGATCCATCATGGCTTTCAACATGCGCAACCGCAGCCTGCTGAGTTTGATGCACCACACCAACCGCGAGCTGCATTACCTGCTGGACCTGTCCCGCGACCTCAAGCGCGCCAAGTACACCGGCACCGAGCAGCCCCACCTCAAGGGCAAGAACATCGCGCTGATCTTCGAAAAGACTTCGACCCGCACCCGCTGCGCCTTCGAAGTCGCAGCCCATGACCAGGGCGCCCACGTCACCTACATCGACCCGGTGTCGTCGCAGATCGGTCACAAGGAAAGCATGAAGGACACCGCCCGCGTCCTGGGGCGGATGTTCGACGCCATCGAGTACCGCGGCTTCGAACAAGAGATCGTCGAGGAACTGGCCAAGTTCGCCGGCGTGCCGGTGTTCAACGGCCTGACCGCCGAATTCCACCCCACCCAGATGATCGCCGACACCCTGACCATGCGCGAGCACAGCGACAAGCCGCTGCATGACATCAGCTACGCCTACCTGGGCGACGCGCGCTACAACATGGGCAATTCGCTGCTGATGATCGGCGCCAAACTGGGCATGGACGTGCGCATCGGCGCACCGAAAGCCTTGTGGCCGCACCAGGACTTCATCGACCAGTGCCAGGCCTTCGCCGCCGAAAGTGGCGCACGCATCACCATCACCGAGGATCCGAAAGAAGCGGTCAAGGGCGTGGACTTCATCCACACCGACATCTGGGTCTCCATGGGCGAGCCGGTGGAAGCCTGGGACGAGCGCATCGAGCAGTTGCTGCCCTACCAGGTCAACGCCCAGATGATGAAAGCCTCGGGCAATCCCCGGGTGAAATTCATGCACTGCCTGCCCGCGTTCCACAACAGCGAGACCAAGGTCGGCAAGGACATCGCCGGCCGCTACCCGCACCTGGCCAACGGCGTGGAAGTGACCGAGGACGTCTTCGAGTCCCCAGCCAACATCGCCTTCGAGCAGGCGGAAAACCGCATGCACACCATCAAGGCGATCCTGGTGTCGGCATTGGCGGATATCTGAATGCCCGACGCGAATCACTGTGGGAGCAAGCTCGCTCCCACAGGGGCTACGTTGCTCATCACATTTTTAGAAGGACAGCATCATGCGCATCGTCGTTGCCCTGGGCGGTAACGCCCTCCTGCGTCGGGGTGAGCCCATGACCGCAGACAACCAACGCAGCAACATCCGCACCGCGACCGAGCAGATCGCCAAGATCCATGGCGGCAACCAGCTGGTCATCGCCCACGGCAACGGCCCGCAGGTCGGCCTGCTGTCATTGCAGGCGGCGGCCTACACCTCGGTCACACCCTATCCGCTGGACGTGCTGGGGGCCGAAACCGAGGGCATGATCGGCTACATCATCGAACAGGAACTGGGCAACCTGCTGGACTTCGAAGTGCCGTTCGCCACGTTGCTGACCCAGGTGGAGGTGGACGCCGACGACCCGGCCTTCCAACACCCCACCAAGCCCATCGGCCCGGTCTACGACAAGACCGAAGCCGAAAGACTCGCCGCCGAGAAAGGCTGGGCCATCGCCCCGGACGGCGACAAGTACCGCCGGGTGGTGGCCAGCCCACGGCCCAAGCGCATCTTTGAAATCCGTCCGATCAAGTGGCTGCTGGAAAAAGGCAGCATCGTGATCTGCGCCGGTGGCGGCGGCATCCCGACGATGTACGACGCCCACGGCAAGCTGCAGGGCGTCGAAGCGGTGATCGACAAGGACCTGTGTTCGGCGCTGCTGGCCCAACAGCTGGAGAGCGACCTGCTGGTGATCGCCACCGACGTCAACGCCGCGTTCATCGACTACGGCAAGCCAACCCAGAAAGCCATCGCCCAGGCCCACCCGGACGAAATGGACAGGCTCGGCTTCGCCGCCGGCTCCATGGGACCCAAGGTCCAGGCAGCCTGCGAATTTGCCCGCAACACCGGCAAGGTCGCGGTGATCGGCGCACTGGCGGACATCGATGCCATCGTCCAGGGCACTGCGGGCACGCGTATCAGCACGGCCACTCCCGGCATTACCTATCGATAATCAGAACTGCAGGGGCAGGGTCAGGCCTGCCCCTCCTCCCGAACCCTGAAAGGAGAGCACCATGGCCCACTTTGAACCCGGTCGTCTGCATATCGAACGACACGCACTGAACAAGGACGATGTCAGCTACGACCTGTGCCTGGATTATGAGGTCACCACCGATCCCAAGGAAGGCAAAGGGATGCAATTCACGATGCACGGCAGCATTCAGGGCAAGGATATGAAGGAAACGTTTTTCCTGAGCAAGGAGCAGGCATACAACTTCGCCAGCAACGTGACCAAGATTGCGGAGAAACATGGAATTCCCAAGGCTTACAGCAGCATCGGTTCGCAACACAAACATTACGATCTGATGTTCGAGGATGTGCGGGTGCAGTTGAACATGAAGTCCGGAGACCCCGTCAACCCTGAACATTTTGAATGACTCACCGAGCGTAAATGGCACGCACCTGCACGCTCACACGATTGTGCCGGTTGGCAGGAGCGCTGTTGTTACGTGACCTTGATTCACATCCCAGGTACTCAAGGAAAGCAGCCATGACACCGATTCGCACCCTGGCTTTAATTGCTGCACTGCTGTCAACGACCAGTCTGGCGGTCCGTGCCGCTGATATACCGCTGGGCAGCAATGCCATGGAAGGCCATATCGTTTCGCGCGTACTCGCCGTTGATCCGGCGCTCTATCAAGTCACCATCGAAGGCCGCAACAAAGAACCGGTGCCCATCCAGCTCTCCGACCAAGCCAAGAACCTGCACAATCTGAGAGTCGGTGACAACGTCGAGATTCACGTGATTCGCTCAGTCGCTTATGTATTGGATACGAACGTTGGCGGGGAGCCAGGAGTATCCAATGAAGCCATGGCCATCCGCACCACCAAGGACAATCCCAATCCCGGCGGTGAAGCTTTCCGTCAAGTCAGAGTCACGTCCAAGATCACTCGCATTGATTTGAAAGAACATGAAGTGACTTTGCTACCTCCGGAGGGACAAGTCATCGTATTGAAAGTGGAGGATCCAAAGCTTCAGGAACGGATGAAGAAACTGCAGGAGGGTCAGACGATCGATGCCATTTATACCGAGGTATTGAAAGTCAAAACCTCACGCTAGGCTCTGTACGAAAAGTCTCGAGATGAAGATCAGGCAAGGCGAAAACAGCCGAGCAAGCGCGGTGTACCGGAGTACATGAGCATTGCGAGGCAGTTTTCAACGCGGCATGAACGAGTATCAAGTCTTCTCGTACAGAGCCTAGGGAACCCCCGACTTAACCACTGGCTGGCCTGGGCGGACATGGCGTCGCGCTTGCAAGCCGGCCAACAGACCAACAGACCAACAGACCAACAGACACCATCGCAATGCTCGCGAGATTCAGGCATCAGAGATGTGGATGGCGATGAGTGCCTGTCAGCTTTTGCAGGCCACCTGGGCAGGCGCGGCAGACGTCAACTTGGAGGGGATTACAATTGACGTGCCAGGCACAGGGGTGAGCTCGAAAACTCCCAGCAGGCAAATAAGTGCTTGCCGACCATCCTTGTCTGGCCTCATGTCCACTCCTGCAAAAACTTCGTAGTCTTTCCCGGGTTCCAGTTTGTACACGAGTGCCTGGTCAGCGCAGGCCCAATAAGTGCTGCCAGAACCAGCAACGGTCGCGCCCTGGGTTGCAATCTGAAATGGCAAGTCTGTCCTGACGCGATATTCGGTGACAACCTCCTTGTATGCGCCTTGGGCTCTGCGGATCGAGGGGATGTATTGGACAAGAGGGGGCATCACCCTTTTCGGCATGCCAATGCTCACCGACTTCAGGGGGTACTGCGGATAGTTGATGCTCGCCGTACCGTCCTCCCCGAAACGTCCGGCTTCAGCCATCTTATGCCGGGTGGCAGGCGCACAACTGCCCATGATGCTATCGCCATACACACTGGAGTTCGTGATGACGCGAACATGCGCCACCCCCTCTGATTGGACAGGCTCTTCGTACGGAACCGAAGGTATCCCAGAGCAACCGGCAAGCGCTGCAGAAAAAATAGTTACGAAAGTGATAACCCGCATGACCATGTCCTTATGTACTCGATAGCTCAAAAAAAAACCGACACTATGATCGGTTTTCTGTGCACGCCCACACACGCAGGAGTGACAGGGCGGCGAATACTGGGACATGACGAAATGATATTCAAGCCCTTCTGAAGGCTTCTTTATGCCGCATCGTTTTCCATTACTCAGCCAACTGCGAGCAGATTACAAAAGGGGGACCGGATCTGTTGATAAAGCGGATCATGGCACACAGAACAGCCCGATCGGCATAGGGTGCCGTCGACATGATTGCGGATAAAAATTGCGAGGGATGAAACAAACAAGGGTTTGCATCAGCATTCGCTCGCAAACCCTTGATTTTAGATGGTGCCCGAAGCCGGAATCGAACCGGCACGCCCTTACGAGCGGGGGATTTTAAGTCCCATGCGTCTACCAGTTTCGCCATTCGGGCGGTAGCGCGGTCAAGCTTCCTGAAGCGGTCAAGATCATGGATCTGACAGGTCGAAGCCGGTACAGCAGAGGGGACGAAATATATACATCCCTCCCCTATGAAGCAAGGTAGCCCATGTTCTTTCGAAACAAAAAACTGCATTGCCACATAAAGAAAAAAGCTCTGTAAATCATAGATCTACAGAGCTTTTTAATAGTGGAGGCCGAAGTCGGAATCGAACCGGCGTAGGTGGATTTGCAATCCACTGCATAACCATTTTGCTATTCGGCCTCAGGACGCTTGATGCCAGTGAAACCATCAACCGCTTTTAAACCTGATGAGGAGCGGATCAATCTAATTGAGCGCTATCTCCTTGAAAACATTGAGTTTTTTTAGCCCTCAATGCGTTCGATGGGCGCAATTATGTACTCATTTGCCGAAGCTGACAACCCCTTGATTTCAAAAAAAAATCAGCCGGCACGCGGGTCCCTGCTCCGTTTCATCGGTTCGACAATCTTACTCGGGCCGCCTGTCCCGCCGCCTCATCGGAAACCCCTGACGTCGATGGAACGACCGACCGCCCCGCCGGTTCATTCCTTATGTTGCCCTCGGACTTTGTAAGGAAAACCATCATGACTGAACGTCCACCACTGGTTGCGAGCCGGGCTGCGGTGCCGAGTCCGTCGCACCCCAATCTCGGTACACCGGAGCGTGCATTATCACTCCTGGCCGGCACGCTGCTGATTGCCAACGGGCTGCGTGAAGGCGGGCTCAAAGGTTGGCCACAGGTACTGCTGGGGGCCTGCGCGACCTGGCGTGCCTATTCGGGTACCTGCCGGGTCAAGCAGGCGCTTACCCATACCCCGTTCGAACAGGCCTTCGAGCAGGATCGGGGCTGGGACGGGAGCAAAGTGATCTCCCGCAGCATCACGGTCGGCAAGCCGCGGGAAGAGGTCTTTGAGTTCTGTCGCAACCCCGCCAACCTGGGCGCCTTGGTGCCCTGGATCGATGAGATCGAACAGACCGGCGAACACACCTACCGCTGGGTGGCGCGCGGGCCGATGGACAAGACCCTGCACTGCGACCTCGAGCAGCACGAACCCAAGGAAGGCCGCAAGCTGCACTGGATCGCCGGGCCGGACACGCGCTTCAAGCACGACATCCAGATGCACTTCAGCGATGCGCCGACGGGCCGGGGCACGCAGATCAAGGTGATCGTCGCCTGCAAGACTTCCCTCGGCAGTGCGGGTTATGCATTGGCCAGTGCCATTTCGAAATTCTCCGACAAGGCCCTGCTCCATCTGCTTCGCAGCATCAAGCAGCAACTGGAAACGGGCGAAGTGACCACCAACCGGATGCGGGCCGAGGGCACGAAGGACTTCCTGTTCATTCACCCGGCCACGACCGCGACTTCAACACCGGGCCATGCCCCGTCCAACGGAGGAACAGTCTGATGCGCGCACTCACCTGGCAAGGACCCAACAAGCTACAAGTCGACACCGTCGATGATCCGTCCATCCTCAACCCTCGCGATGCTATCGTGCGGGTGAAGCTGTCCTCGGTCTGCGGTTCGGACCTGCACCTATTGGGCGGCTACGTACCCACCATGCAAGCTGGCGACATCATCGGTCACGAATTCATGGGCGAGGTGGTGGAAACCGGTTCGGCCGTCACGCAGTTCAAGAAAGGTGACCGTGTTGTCACCGTGTCGATCCTCGGCTGCGGCCAGTGCGAGCATTGCCAGCGCGCGGACTTTTCCTGCTGCGACAACTCCAATCCCAACCCCACCGCGACGGACATTGCCTACGGCCAACCGGCCTGCGGCATCATCGGCTACAGCCACGCCTTCGGCGGCTTCGCGGGCAGTCACGCCACTTATATCCGCGTGCCATTCGCCGACGTGAACCTGTTCACCATTCCCGAAGGCGTGACAGACGAACAAGCGGTTTTTGTCTCCGATGCAGTGCCCACCGGCTTCTTCGCTGCTGATAACGCCAACATCCAGCGCGGCGACACGGTTGCGGTCTGGGGTTGTGGCGGGGTCGGGTTGATGGCGATTGCCAGCGCGTACCTGTTGGGCGCCGAACGGGTGATCGCCATCGACCGCTTTACCGACCGCTTGCGTCTGGCCGAGGAAAAGACCGGTGCCATCGCGCTCAATTACGAAACCACCGACGTGCATGCCGCCCTGCTGGAGCTGACCGGGGGCCGCGGCCCGGATCGCTGCATCGACTGCGTGGGCATGGAGGCCCACGGCACCGAGGTCGATTACTACTATGACAAGACCAAACAGATGATGCGCCTGCACACCGAGCGCGGAACGGTGTTGCGCCAGTCCATCCGCGCTTGTCGCAAGGGGGGCACCGTCTCGGTGGTCGGGGTGTATGGCGGTCTCCTGGACAAGTTCCCCATGGGAGCGATCGTCAACAAGTCCCTGACCCTGCGCTCGGGCCAGCAACCGGGGCAACGTTATGTGCCGAGGCTGTTCGAATATATTCAGAAAGGCGAACTGGACCCTTCCTATCTGCTGACCCACCCCATGGGGCTGGAGCAGTCGGTGCAGGGTTATGAGATGTTCAAGGACAAGCGCGAGCAGTGCCTGCGGGCGGTATTCCGACCGGAATAACCAGCGCGGTCAAGGGGGCCTGCCTGCCAGGCTCCCGACGCCCGTCTGCGTGAGTCCAGCGTATTTTTTTCTTGCCAGGATCGACGCACTGTCGGATAAGACACAGCCTCAGCCGTCTCAGAGTCCGTCCATGCCCCGCGTCGGTGTCCTCCAGGGTTCGAACATCCGCCTGCTGGTTTACCTGCTGTTCGCCATCCAGTTGGTGTCCATGGGTGCCATGGAGATGAGTGGCCCCTTCTGGCCGGTTCATCTGCACCAGTTGACCGACAACGACGCGCTCTTCAGCTTCGCCAGTACCGCGGTGTACGTCGGCCCGATGCTGGGCATCATGCTGACCAGCGCCTTTTGGGGGCGGATCGGTGATCGCCATGGGCACAAGCTTATGATGATCCGCGCCTTGGCCGGTTTGTCCCTGACGCAGCTGGGGCTGGCACTGAGCAGCGATATCTGGGTCATCCTGGTGCTGCGCTTCCTGCAGGGCGCATTCGCCGGCTACATCGCCCCGGCCCAGGCCTGCGGGGTCAGTATCGAAGCCTCCTCAGAGG
Source organism: Pseudomonas sp. 7SR1 (assembly GCF_900156465.1). Lineage (NCBI taxonomy): Bacteria > Pseudomonadati > Pseudomonadota > Gammaproteobacteria > Pseudomonadales > Pseudomonadaceae > Pseudomonas > Pseudomonas sp. 7SR1. The sequence continues at coordinate 4,331,240 of NZ_LT707064.1, read as the reverse complement.
TGATTACCGAGCAGATGCTGCGCAGCGTCTACCGGGTCGAGGCAAGGATCGAACAGTGTTCCAGGGGGGAGCGGCACGTGATTGTCGACAGCGTGGCCTGAACCGCCAGGCCTGGGCGCTCAGGCAGTCGCGGCCCAAGGCCATTGCAGGTAACATACCGGCCTTTCCCGCCGCCTCTGCGACCTGCCGAATAAGCCCACTCCATGCCTTTTGAACTCAGCGTTGACCTCACCACCCTCGCTATCCTTGCCCTTGTCGCGTTCATCGCAGGCTTCATTGATGCCATCGCCGGTGGCGGTGGCCTGTTGACCACCCCCGCCCTGCTGACCGCCGGCCTGCCCCCTCACCTGGTGCTGGGGACCAACAAACTCAGTTCGACGTTCGGCTCCGCCACGGCCAGCTTCACCTTCTACAAGCGCAAGCTGTTCCACCCCAGGCAATGGACCCATGCCCTGGTCGGTACGTTGGTCGGCGCCCTGACCGGCGCCATCGTCGCCCACTACCTGCCCGCCGAGTGGCTGAACAAGATGCTGCCGGTGATCGTGTTCGCCTGTGGCCTGTATCTGTTGTTCGGGGGCACGCCCAAGGCGCCGCTGGACAGCGACGCGCCGATCAGGAAGACCTGGCAATCGCCCCAGGGTTTCACCCTGGGCTTCTACGACGGCGTGGCGGGCCCTGGCACGGGGGCGTTCTGGACCGTCAGCAGCCTGCTGCTCTACCCCATCGACCTGGTCAAGGCCAGCGGCGTGGCACGCAGCATGAACTTCGTCAGCAACATCGCGGCGCTGGCGGTGTTCATCTTCTCCGGGCAAGTGGACTGGGTCATCGGCCTGAGCATGGGCCTGTCGGTGATGATCGGCGCATTCTTCGGTGCCCGCACCGCCATCAGCGGCGGCGCGAAGTTCATCCGGCCGGTGTTCATCACCGTGGTCCTGGGCCTTACCGTGCGCCTAGCCTGGCAGCACTGGTTCAGCGTGGCCTAGACGGCGCGCCACATAGAGGTCGATCAGGTAGCGGGCGATCGAACGCGAAGCCGGCAACGGCGGCAGGTCGTGGACGCTGAACCACTGGGCGTCCTCGATTTCTTCTTCCTGGCGCACGATGTCGCCGCTGGCATATTCGGCATGGAAGCCCAGCATCATCGAATGAGGGAACGGCCAGCACTGGCTGCCCACATACTGGATGTTCTTCACTTCGATGCCGACTTCCTCGCGCACTTCGCGGACCAGGCAATCCTCGGCCGATTCGCCCGGCTCGGCAAACCCCGCCAGGGTGCTGTAGATACCGGTGACGAAGCGTGGCGAACGGGCCAGCAAGACCTCGTCGCCACGGGTAATCAGCACGATCATGCTGGGTGAAAGCCGCGGATAGTGGCGCAGGTCGCATACATCGCAATACATCGCCCGCTCCAGCGCAATCTGCCCCATGCGCTTGCCGCAACTGCCACAGAAACGATGCTCCCTGGCCCAGGTGCCGATCTGCGCCGCATACCCGAGCACCTTGTACAGCGTGTGATCGTCCTCGAGCATGAAGGCCCGCAGGCCTTTCCAGTTGCAACCAGGGACGTCCAGGGAACTGTGGAGCTCCAGCAGATAGACCGGCTCGCCGTCCAGGTGGCCGATGCCGTGCTCGGCAAGGATCGACAGGTCCTGGCGCTTGAGCCACTGGCGGGGAAACAGCGGGCCGTTATCGTCGAACAGGAAGCCTTCCGGGCTGCGGGCCACGGCCCAGCCGCCCGCCAGATCGGTATCGAGTACTGCGGTGGTCCAGCGTGGAATCATGATGATCAATCCAGAAATTCGGGTTTCTGTTTGCTCATATGGGCGGCCATGGCCACGCGCAGGTCGGTCGATTGCAACATGGCGGCGTTCCAGGTGGCGACGTACTCCAACCCGTCGTCGATGCGGTGGTCGCGCATGTAACCAATCATTTCCTTGGTGCCGGTCACGGCAATCGGCGACTTGGCGGCGATGTCCCGGGCGATGCCCATGACGCCGTCGAGTAGGCTGGCGGTATCGGTATAGACACGATTGACCAGGCCGATACTGCGCGCTTCATCGGCACCGAACGTACGCCCCGTATAAGCGAGTTCACGCAGCATGCCGTCCCCGATGATCCGGGGCAAGCGTTGCAATGTGCCAACATCGGCTGCCATGCCGATATCGATCTCCTTGATGGAGAACTGGGCATCCTCGGCGGCATAGCGCATGTCGCAGGCGGAGATCAGGTCGATGGCCCCACCCAGGCAGTAACCCTGGACAGCGGCGAGCACCGGCTTGCGGCAGTTGTCCACCGCATTGAACGAGGCTTGCAGTTGCAGGATCTTGCGCCGCAGCAGGCGCGCGTTGCGGCCCACGTCCTTGCCCAGTTCATTGGCCACGCCGGCCAGCATCATCAGGTCGATGCCCGAGGAAAAATGCTTGCCGGCCCCGCTCAATACCACCACCCGCACCTCGTCGGTGTCGTCGATCCACTGGAAGATCTCGATGATCTCGCTCCAGAACGCCGCGTTCATCGCATTGATCTTGTCCGGGCGATTGATCTGCACATGGGCGATGTTGTCTGCAAGTTCGACGGTGAACGCTTGGTATTGCGACATGGCAGTGATCCTTTACCGGCTGGGAAGAGGCCTGAACTATAACAAGCCCTCACGACAGGTCGTAGACAGTGCATCGGCCAAAAGCCGGACCTGGCTGGCACCCGGTACAGGCGCTACCCTGTCCCCAGTCGAAACACCCCCTGTGGCGAGGGGATTGATCCCCGCTGGGGCGCGAAGCCTCCCTTTTGCATCCTGCCTGGCGTATCGCAGTGCCGATAGTCAGGGCTGCTACGCAGCCCAACGGGGATAGATCCCCTCGTCACAGGGACCGGCTTCGTTCTGGCTTATTCATCCGGCCCTGGCTGCCCGTCCCAGCCACCGCCCAGCGCCGCGATCAGTTGCACGCTGGCGATCAGCCGGCTCTGTTGCAGGCTCAACACGCTGCGTTCATTGCTCAGGGCGGTGGCCTGGACCGTGACCACGTCGAGATAGGCGATCAACCCGGCCTTGTACTGGTTCTGGGTCAGGCGCAAGGATTCGCGCGCGGCGTCCAGGGCTTCCTGGCGCACACGGGCCTCGTCTTCAAGCACCTTGAGCTGGATCATGTAGTTTTCCACCTCACGAAACCCGTCCAGCACGGTCTGGCGGTAGGTGGCGACGGTCTGGTCATAGGCGGCGACGGTGCGGTCGACTTCCGCCGAGCGCTGGCCGCCATCGAACAGCGTCATCGCCAGTTGCGGCCCCACCGACCAGAAGCGATTCGGTACGCTGATCCAGTTGTCGTAGGTACTGCTGCTATAGCCGCCGCTCAGGCTCAGGGTCAGGTCCGGGTAGTAGGCCGCCTTGGCTACGCCGATGTCGGCGTTGGCGGCCATGACCGAGCGCTCCGCCGAAGCGATGTCCGGCCGTCGCTCGAGCAGTTGCGACGGCAGCGCCACGGGAATCTGCGGCAATGTGGGAATGTCCCGGGTTTCGGCCAGGTTGAACTCGGCGGGCGGCAGGCCGATCAGCACGGCAATGGCATTTTCGAACTGGGCACGCTGCCAGATCAGGTCGATCAGGTCTGCCTGGGTGGTCTTGAGCTGGTTCTGGGCCTGGGCCACCGCATCCCTGCCTGACACGCCGGCACGGTACTGGTTCTCGGTCATTTTCAGCGAACGCTGGTAGTTTTCCAGCGTGGCCTGCAACAGGCGTTTCTGCTCATCGATCACCCGCAGTTGCAGGTAGTTCTGCACCAGCTCCGACTGCTGGCTCAGGCGCATGGCGGCCAGGTCGGCATAACTGGCCTGGGCACTGGCTTCGTTGGCCTCCAGGGTGCGTCGCAGCTTGCCCCAGACATCTGCCTCCCAGCTGACGCCGGCCTGGGCGCTGTAGGTATCGCGGATACCGCTGGCCGAACTGCTCAGGCTCGAATTGCTGCTGCCGGTCCCCTGGCTGGAGCGGTTCTTGCCAACGGTCAGGTCCACTGTCGGGAAGAAGGCGCCACGGGCACTGCGCGCCAGGGCCTGGGCCTGGCGGTACTGGGCTTCGGCCTGGGCGACGGTCTGGTTGGAGGTGTTGAGCTTTTCCACCAGGCCATTGAGTTGCGTGTCACCGTACAGCTCCCACCAGGCGCCACGGGCCAACGCATCGCTGGGGTTGGCCTGGCGCCAGCCCTGGGCTTGCTTGTACTGCGCCGGCTGCGCCGTCGATGGGCGCTGGTAGTCCGGGCCGATGGCGCAGGCGCTGAGCATCGCCACGCACAGCGCCAGGCTCAGGACCCGCGAACCCCGGGCGGTCGCCAAGGGCGCGACAAGATTGAAAAACGAGCGATCGGTCATAGCGCAGTTTCCAGAGCAGCATCGGTACGCACGCCGCGCCAGCGATTGAAACGATGGCGCAACTTGTCGAGATAAAGGTAAACCACCGGTGTGGTGTAGAGGGTCAGGACCTGGCTGAAGACCAGCCCGCCGATGATCGTCAGGCCCAGGGGCTGGCGCATTTCCGAGCCTTCCGCGCCGCCCAGCAGCAACGGCAAGGCGCCGAGGATCGCCGCAAGCGTGGTCATCAGGATCGGCCGCAAACGCAGCAGGCAGGCACTGCGGATCGACTCCTCGGGTGTCTGACCGCCCCGTTCGAGCTGCAACGCCAGGTCGATCATCAGGATCGCGTTCTTCTTCACCACGCCGATCAGCAGGAACAGCCCCAGCAGCGATATCAGGCTGAATTCCTGGCCCAGCACGTAGATCGACAGCAATGCGCCGACCCCGGCCGATGGCAGGGTGGACAGGATCGTCAACGGATGGATATAGCTTTCGTACAACACTCCCAGCACCAGGTACACCGCCAGCAGCGCCCCGAGGATCATGAGAGGCTGGCCCTTCTGGGTGGCCGCGAAGGCATCGGCGGTACCGGCCATCTTGGCGATCACATCCTCCGGCATGCCGAGCCTGGCGATGGCCCGTTCGATGGCCGCCGTGCCCTGCTCCACCGTCACGCTTTCGGCCATGTCGAAGGAAATGCCCTCGGACGCGAACTGGCCTTCGTGGCTGACCCGGTCGTCCTCCAGGCTGTTTTCATAATGAGCAATGGTCGACAGGGGGACCCGCGCGCCGTCGTCGGTGATCACCTGGACCTGTTCGAGGGTGTTCGGATCCTGGGCGTACTTGGGATTGACCTCCATCACCACCTGGTACTGGTTCAGGCTGTCGTAGATGGTGGAAATCTGCCGCTGGCTGTAGGCGTTGTTCAATACCGTGGTGACCATGGCCATGTCGATACCCAGGCGCTTGGCCTGGTCACGGTCCACCACCAGCGTCACCTGCTGGGCCCCGCCGCCGTCCCGGGCGTCGATGGCGGTCAGCTCGGGCAAGGCCCGGAATGCCGCCACGACCTTGGGATACCACTCCCGCAGGGAGGCCAGGTCGGCGCTTTGCAGGATATAGGAGTATTGCGACGTGGTCTGCTCGCGGCCGCCTCCGAACTGCAGGTCCTGGTCGGCCATCAGCATCAGCTGGGCACCGGGGACCTTGGGCATTTCCTTGCGCAGGCGCTCGATGACTTTCTGCGCGGAGATCTCGCGCTCCTTGATCGGCTTGAGGCGCACCAGCATGAAGGCGTTATTGGTGCCGTTGTTGCCGCCGATGAAACCGGCCACGCTCTGCACCGCGTCGTCCTTGAGCACGGCGCGGCGGAAGATTTCCATCTTCGGCTGCATCACGCTGAACGACAGCCCGTCGTCGCCGCGCACGAAACCGATCAACTGGCCGGTGTCCTGCTGCGGCATGAAGGTCTTGGGCACCACCACGTACAGGGCGATGTTCACACCAATGGTCACCAACAGGCTCAGCAGCGTCAGGCGGCGGTGGCGCAGCACCCAGTCGAGGCTGGAGGCGTAGCCACGAACCATCCGCTCGTTGAGACGCCGGCTCGCGCGTTGCAGGCGATTTTCCTGCCCTGGTACGTGGGGCTTGAGCCAACGGGAACAGAGCATCGGCGTGAGGGTCAGGGACACCAGCAACGAGACCAGGATGGACGCCGCCAGAGTGATGGAAAACTCCCGGAACAGGCTCTCGACGATGCCGCCCATGAACAGGATCGACAGGAACACCGCCACCAGGGAGGCGTTCATCGACAACAGGGTGAAGCCCACTTCCCGGGCGCCCAGGTAGGCCGCCTTCATCGGCGGCACGCCTTCGTCGATGTGCCGGGAAATGTTCTCCAGCACGACGATGGCGTCGTCCACCACCAGTCCGGTGGCGAGGATCAGCGCCATCAGCGACAGGTTGTTCAGCGAAAAGCCGTAGAGGTACATCACCGCGAACGTCCCCACCAGTGACACCGGCACCGCCAGGGTCGGGATCAGCGAAGCGCGCAGGTTGCCGAGGAACAGGAACACCACCAGCACCACCAGGGCCACGGCGATCAGCAGGGTCATTTCCGCTTCATGCAGGGTAGCCTTGATCACCGGCGAGCGATCCATGGCCAGGTCCAGCTTGACGCTGGCCGGCAGCACGGCCTGCAAGGCCGGCAGCTGCGCCTTGATCTCGTTGACCGTCTCGATGATGTTGGCCCCCGCCTGGCGATTGATCACCAGCAGCACGGCGGCATCGTCATTGAAGAAACCGCTGTTGTAGCGGTCCTCGACACCGTCGGTGACTTTCGCCACATCCTTGAGCCGAAGCACCGAGCCGTCCTGGTAGCGGATGATCAGGGTTTCGTAGTCCTTGGCCTTTTCCAGCTGGTCATTGGCCTGGACCTGCCACATGCGCTGGTCATCCTCAACCGAACCCTTGGGCCGGCGCACGTTGCTGTCGGCGATGGCGCTGCGCACGTCGTCCAACGCAACGCCGTACTGGTTGAGCAACTGCGGCTCCAGTTCGATCCGCACCGCCGGCAGGGAACTGCCGCCGATCTGCACCTCGCCGACCCCCGACACCTGGGACAGGCTCTGGGACAGGATGGTGGAAGCCAGGTCGTAGAGCTGGCCTTTCTCCAGGACATCGGAGGTCAGCGACAGCACCATGATCGGCGCCTGGGACGGGTTGACCTTCTTGTAGGTGGGCATGCTGCGCATGCCGCTGGGCAACAGGTTGCGCGAAGCATTGATCGCCGCTTGCACCTCCCGGGCCGCGCCGTTGATATCGCGGTCCAGGTCGAACTGCAGGATCACGCGGGTGGAGCCCTGGCTCGAGCGGCTGCTCATGGTATTGACCCCGGCGATGGCGCCGAAGGACCGTTCGAGAGGCGTTGCCACCGTCGACGCCATGACCTCCGGGCTGGCCCCCGGCAAGTTGGCCTGGACCACGATCACCGGAAAGTCCATCTGCGGCAAGGGCGAAACCGGCAACAGGCCAAAGCACACGCCACCGAGCAGGGTGATCGCCAGGCTCAGGAGCATGGTCGCGACGGGGCGGCGGATGAAGGGGCCGGAGAGGTTCATCGACCGCCGCTCCGGGCTGCAGATGAAGGAATGCAGGAAATGTCCGGGCTTTCATGGCGAGGGGACTCATCCCCGCTTGAGTGCCAAGCGCTCACAAAAGGGGCCGCTACGCAGTCCAGCGGGGATGAATCGCCTTGCCGCAGAAAACGCGCTTGCCCCAGGTTCTCCGGCGCAGGCTCCAACCGCAAGCTCCCGAGCGTCATACCCGCACCTCTTTCCCTTCCGGCCTGGCAAACCGGCGGCCCAGGCGATCGAAATACAGGTAGATCACTGGCGTGGTGAACAACGTCAAGACCTGGCTCACCAGCAGCCCACCGACCATCACCAGGCCCAGGGGCTGGCGCAATTCCGCGCCGGAGCCGGTGGCGAGCATCAGCGGCACTGCGCCGAACAGGGCCGCCAGGGTGGTCATCAGGATCGGCCGGAAGCGCAGCAACGCGGCCTGGTAGATGGCCGTCTGCGGGTCCATGCCCTGGTTGCGCTCCGCGTCGAGGGCGAAGTCGATCATCATGATCGCGTTCTTCTTGACGATACCGATCAGCAGGATGATGCCGATGATCGCGATCATGCCCAGGTCGTTGCCGCTTAGGATCAACGCCAGCAAGGCGCCAATGGCCGCCGAGGGCAAGGTGGAGAGGATCGTGATCGGGTGGATGTAGCTCTCGTACAGCACGCCCAGCACGATGTACATGGTCACCACCGCCGCCAGGATCAGCAGCAAGGTGCTCGACAGCGATGCCTGGAATGCCTGGGCGGCACCCTGGAACTGGGTCTGCACGCCCACCGGCATGCCGATCTCCCGCTGGACCTTTTCGATCACCTCCACCGCATGGCCCAGGGCCACGTCCGGAGCCAGGTTGAACGACATCATCACCGCCGGGAACTGGCCGATATGGGCAATCGCCAGCTGCGCCTGACGCTCTTCGACCCGGGCCAGGCTCGACAACCGCACCTGCCCGCCTTCGGTGGTCTTGACGTAGATCTGGTCCAGGGCCTTGGGCCCGATCCGCTCCCCGGCCTGGGCCTGCAGCACCACGCGATACTGGCTGGCCTGGGTGTAGATGGTGGAAATCTGCCGCTGGCCGAAAGCGTCGTACAGCGCATCGGTGATGTTCGCCACCGACACGCCCAGGCGCGAGGCGGCGTCACGGTCGATCACCAGATAGACCTGCAGGCCCTTGTCCTGCAGGTCGCTGGCGACGTCGGTCAGTTCCGGCTGGCGGGCCAGCGCCTCGGTGAGGCGGGCGCTCCAGAGGGTGAGCAACTCGGCATCCGGCGACGACAGGCTGAACTGGTACTGGGTCCGACTGACCCGGTCCTCGATGGTCAGGTCCTGTACCGGCTGCATGAACAGGCGGATCCCCACCAGGCGGTCCAGTTGCGGCTGCAAGCGGGCAATGACCTGCGTAGCGCTGTCATCACGCTCCTTGTGGGGCTTGAGGTTGATCAGCAGACGCCCGCTGTTGAGCGTGGCGTTGTCACCGTCCACGCCGATATAGGAAGACAGGCTCTGCACCGCCGGGTCGGCCAGGATCACCTTGGCCAGTTGCTGCTGGCGCTCGCTCATGGCGGCGAAGGAAATCGACTGGGGCGCTTCGGAAATGCCCTGGATCACACCCGTGTCCTGCACCGGGAAAAAGCCCTTGGGCACCGCCAGGTACAACACCACCGTGAGCACGAGGCTGCCCACCGCCACCAGCAGGGTCAGCGGCTGGTGCTTGAGCACCCATTGCAGCTTGCGGCCATAGGCGGCGATCAGCCAGTCGATCCAGGCGCCACTGGCGCGGTAGAACCGGCCCTGTTCCTCTTCCTTCGGCTCACGCTTGAGCAAGCGCGCGCACATCATCGGCGTCAGCGTCAGGGACACCACCAGGGAAATCAGGATCGCCACCGCCAGGGTGATGGCGAATTCGCGAAACAACCGTCCGACCACGTCCGCCATGAACAGCAGGGGGATCAGCACGGCGATCAGCGACAGCGTCAGGGACACCAGGGTGAAGCCAATCTGCCTCGCCCCCTTGAGCGCCGCCTGCAATGGGCTGTCGCCCTCCTCGATGTAACGGGCGACGTTCTCCAGCATGACGATGGCGTCGTCCACCACGAAACCGGTGGCGATGGTCAGGGCCATCAGGGTCAGGTTGTTGATGGAAAAGCCGGCCAGGTACATCACCCCGAAGGTCCCGATCAGCGACAGCGGCACGGCCACCGAGGGAATGATAGTGGCGCTGAAACGACGCAGGAACAGGAACGTCACCATGACCACCAGGGCGATGGCGATCAGCAGTTCATGTTGCACATCCTTGACCGAGGCACGGATGGTCTGGGTACGATCGGTCAGCACCGTGACGTCCAGGCCGGCCGGCAGGTTGTCGGTGATACTTGGCAACAGGGCCTTGATCCGGTCCACCACCTCGATCACGTTGGCCCCCGGCTGGCGCTGGATGTTCAGCAGCACGGCCTGGTTCTCGTTGGCCCAGGCGGCAAGGCGTTCGTTCTCGGCGCCGTCGACGATCTGTGCCACGTCCTTGAGCCGCAATGGCGCACCATTGGCATAGGCCAGGATCAGTTCGGCATAGTCCTTGGGCGAGGTCAGCTGGTCGTTGGCGTCAAGCATCGAGACCCGGGTCGGGCCGTCGAAGTTGCCCTTGGGCTGGTTGACGTTGGAGGCCCCGATCAGTGTGCGCACATCCGCCAGGTTCAGGCCGTTGGCCGCCAGGGCCTGGGGGTTGACCTTGATCCGCACGGCCTGGCGCTGGCCGCCGGCGATGGTCACCATACCGACCCCGCTGATCTGGGCGATCTTCTGCGCCATGCGCGTATCCACCAGGTCATTGAGCTTGGGCAGCAGCATGGTCCTGGAGGTGATCGCCAGGGTCAGCACCGGGGTATCGGCGGGGTTGACCTTGTTGTACACCGGGGGCGCCGGCAGATCGTCGGGCAGCAGGTTGGTCGCCGCGTTGATCGCCGCCTGCACCTGCTGTTCGGCGACATCCATGTTGGTCTCGAGATTGAACCGCAGGGTAATCACCGAAGCCCCACCGGAGCTGGTGGAGGCCATCTGGGTCAGGCCCGGCATCTGGCCGAACTGCCGCTCCAGGGGAGCGGTCACCGCACTGGTCATCACATCGGGGCTCGCGCCCGGGTACAAGGTCATCACCCGGATGGTGGGATAGTCGACCTGGGGCAATGCCGACACCGGCAGCAGCCGATAGGCGATCAGGCCGGCCAGGACAATGGCCAGCATGCTCAGGGTGGTCGCCACCGGGCGAAGGATGAACAGCCGCGAGAGATTCATGCGCCGCCCTTTTTCGCCTTGTCGACCACGGCCGGTTCACTCGGACCCGCCGCGGTCTTGCCCTGCAGGTGCTCGGTCGGCGTGGTGGGCACGTCCTGGCTGTCATTGACCACCTCCACTTCGCTGCCCTCCTTCAAGCGGTCGGTGCCTTCGAGCACGACACGCTCGCCGGCCGCCAGGCCTTCGGTGACCACGGTGTTGCTGCCGTCGCTGGGGCCGATCTTCAACGTTTTGATGGTGACCTTCCTGTCGCCATCCAGGGCATAGACGAAGGTGCCATTGGTGCCGAACTGGATCGCGGCGGTGGGTGCCAGGACGACGCCCTTGAGGGTGTCGGCCAGCAGGCGGACGTTGACGAACTGGTTGGGGAACAGCGACTGGTCGCGGTTATCGTAGCGGGCCTTGAATTTCAGGGTTCCGGTGGTGGTGTCGATCTGGTTGTCCAGGCTTTGCAGCACACCGCTGGCCTGGAGTTTCACATCGCCGCGGTCCCAGGCCTCGACAGGCAGTTTCGCGCCGCTGCGGTAACGGGCGAGCACGGTGTCCAGATTGCTTTCCGGCAGGGTGAAGACAACGCTGATGGGTTGGGTCTGGGTAATGACCGCCAGGGCCGTGGTGTCGTTGGCCGCCACCAGGTTGCCGATATCCAGCTGCCGCAGGCCGACCCGTCCGGAAATCGGTGCACGGATCCTGGTGAATTCGAGGTTGAGCTTGGCATCATTGACCGCCGCCTGATTGGTCTTGACGGTGCCCTGGTACTGGCCCACCAGCGCGGCGGCGGTATCCAGGGTCTGCTTGGCGATGCTGTCCTCGGCATACAGCCCGCGATAGCGCTCAAGATCGACCTGGGCGTTCTTCAGTTGTGCCTGGTTCTGCAACAGCGTGCCTTCAGCCTGGAGCAAGGCGTTCTGGTAGGGACGCGGATCGATTTCGGCCAGCAGGTCCCCGGCCTTGACCATCTGCCCTTCTTCGAAGGCGATCTTGACCAGCTCACCGCTCACCCGGCTGCGCACGTTGATGGTATTGAGGGCCGTGACAGTGCCCAGCGCCTTGTAGTACAGCGCAAAGTCCCCGGTGACTGCCGGCGCCACCCGGACCGGCACCGGCCCCGTGGCCCCACCGAAGCCAGGTCGCATGCTGCCCGAACGCCCTGTGTGCCCCTGTGCGGCTTTCTGCCCTGCCCCTTGCTTGGGATCCGTGCCGGCGGGCCAGAATTTCCAGGCCACCACCGCGACGACCAAGACGATGAACAGGCTCAACAGCCAGCGGCGGGAGTTACGAGAAACGGAGGATTGCATGGAGTGATCAACCATTGGGCGCGTGGGCATCTTTTACGAGAGGCTGAACGATAAGCACTGGCGGGAATTTAGCAAAGCGCCTTTACCGGCAATTTACCTTGGGCTTACGTAGCGTGATGACAGGCTAAGCGCTTGAAGTACAAATGAAAACGGCCTGGACTTGGCCAGGCCGTCAACAAATGTAATAAATCCCTTATTTCAGGACAGCCAGCGCAGCGTCGTAGTTTGGCTCTTCAGCGATTTCCTTGACCAGTTCGCTGTGCAGCACGTTGTCCTCTTCGTCCAGCACCACCACGGCGCGAGCGGTCAGGCCTTTCAGCGGACCATCGGCAATGGCCACGCCGTAGTTCTGGATGAACTCGGCGCCGCGCAGGGTGGACAGGTTCTGCACATTCTCCAGGCCTTCGGCACCGCAGAAGCGCGCCTGTGCGAACGGCAGGTCGGCGGAAATACAAAGCACGACGGTGTTATCCAGTGCGTTGGCCTGGGCATTGAACTTGCGCACGGAGGTGGCGCAGGTCGGGGTGTCGACGCTTGGGAAAATGTTCAGTACTTTGCGCTTGCCCGCGAAGTCCTTCAGGGACACGTCGGACAGATTGCCGGCCACCAGGGAAAAGGCTGGCGCCTTGCTACCGGCTTGTGGCAATTGGCCGTTGACCTGGACCGGGTTGCCTTTGAGGGTGACTTGAGCCATGGGCGAATTCCTTCTGACAGGTTTGAAAAATGGTGAGGCAGGAGTTAACCACGAAATGCTCGCCCGACCTATGGCTGGACATGAAAAGTCATGGTGTTCATGACCGCGCAATCCTGTGGGGGCGAGCCTGCCCGCCCCCACGAAAGGACGCTACCGGGCCTTGAGCTTGAGGAACGACTGATGCAGGTCCGAAGCCCAGCCATCCATGACACCTTTGACATCATCGGGTTTCATCACCTGGGACTCGTTGGACAACGGCTTGCCTGTCCCCTTGCGCACCACCTGGGCCACCACGGCATTGCTGGCGCCATCGAGGAAGACCGCTTCGGTGCCCAGGGTGGTTTCCTGGTCGCGGATGCCACTGGCGGTGCTGACAGCCGCCGCCACCAGCGCAATCGGCACCACCTCATACGGTTTCAGCCCTTCGGTCTTGCTGCTGACGGCGGTGATCGCCGCGCGCATCACCAGCACACCCGGCCCCGGCGCCTTGGCCAGCGGCAACGTTTTTCCCGCTTCACGCTGGAGGGCCTGATCGTAATAACCGGTGATGCCGGACAAGGTGGCCTGGGGAATCTTCACCGTCGGTTGCGGCTTGGGGTACAGCTGGGTCGGCTCGATGTAGATGCTGGTGTACTTGTCCAGGTCGACCTTCGGATCGACCCAGCGCATCACCTCGGCACCGGACGGTGACTTGTCTTCCTTGAGCCGGCTGTAGTCGCCCAGGAACCCGGAATACTCGTCCGGCTGAGTGATCTTGCTCGAACACCCAGCCAGGGCGAGCGAGGCGATGCAGATGGTGCCAATCACTGATGCGAGCTTCATGCTGTCACTCCTGTCAGCCACACGAGACGGGGCCGGGAACTACAGGTATAGCCAATGGGCACATTTTTGCCGCAAATATCCAGAAGCCCTGTGGCAAGTCAGGCGCGATCTCGAGGAATCAGGCTCTGTAATTGCTGCGCAAGAAAATCAGCATCGAACACGAAGGTATCCGGGTCTTTCAACCCATTGGTCTTGCGCCACTGCCATTCCCCGGAGGCCAGCGAATGCACCAGCGAAATGCTTCCGTACCGCGCCGCCGTCAGTCCCATGACCGCCAGCGAGATTTGTCCACCGCCACCCATTGCATCCGGGACGAACTCCACCGCCTTGCCCGTGATGGACACCGTGAGCTTTTCGGTCCTGAAGGTGGATGTTTCCACCGGGACGCCCGGCCCGTGGGCCACGTGGGCTTCCCGGCTCAGCGCCAGGAGACCGGGCGCCATCACCGGTGCCAGCCATTGCTCGATTTGCCCATACAACGCTTCGATCTGCTCGGCCCACACCGCCGCCTGAGCCTGGTGCTGCTGTTTTTTGTGCGCCTCACTGTCTGCGTAGCGACGAAGCGTCTCGCCCAGTTGCTGTACACCGTCCATGCGCTGTTCCTCGATCAAGGGCTTGCTGCGAACCGGGATGATGACAGGTTCGGGAGGCTGGCGTATGCAAAACCCACCGGCATGGCAGGAGAGCTACGTCTCGCCTGCTGGAAATGGCCCGAGGCACGGCGCCGGGCCCACGGCCGATCCCGGAACCATGACACCTGGCACAAAGATGAGCGCAACAGTTGATGTTGCGCTGGCATCCGTCCATCAACGAATAGAGACTCCAGGCAGGCCTGCCCTGTCGGTACAGGCCACAGCCTGAGGATTGACGAATGCGCACCATCGGCCTGATTGGCGGCATGAGCTGGGAGTCCAGCGCCGAATACTATCGCCTCATCAACCAGCAGGTACGAGACCGGCTCGGGCCGCTGCGCTCGGCCCAACTGTTGATGCACAGCGTCGACTTCGGCCCGGTGGAACAGGCCCAGCATGCGGGGCGCTGGGAGGATGCCGCCGCGATTCTCGTGGATGCGGCGCGACGTCTCGAGGCCGGGGGCGCCGAATGCGTGGTGCTGTGTACCAACACCATGCACAAGGTGGCGGCGCAGATCCAGTCGGCGGTTTCGATTCCGTTCCTGCACATTGCCGACCCCACCGGCCAGGCCGCCCTCGAAGCGGGGGCCGTCACGGTCGGCCTGCTGGGCACGGCATTCACCATGGAACAGGAGTTCCTCAAGGAGCGCCTGAGCGCCCAAGGCTTGAACGTAGTGATACCCGCCCCCGAGGAACGCCAGGCAGTGCATCGCATCATCTATGACGAACTGTGCGTCGGCGTGATCGATCCGGCATCGCGCCAGGTCTACCAGCGGGTCATCGAGTCCCTGGCCGAGCGCGGCGCCCAGGCGATCATCCTGGGCTGCACGGAAATCGGCCTGCTGATCAAACCCGAACACAGCCCCCTGCCGCTGCTCGACACCACCCACCTGCACGCCCGTGCGGCGGTGGCGTTCGCATTGGAGGACTGATCGCCAGCGGATTGCCCGTCATCTCCTGGACGCGGGCGGGCCCGCGAAGAGGCGGCACCGCTGGCATCGTCAGCAACACCATCACCGCCAGGAGTGGCGATCACGCCTGGAACCAATCCCTGCGCTCGTACAGCGCGTGTTGAATCATCTCCACCAGCATGCGCACTTCCGGGGTCTGCCGGGCCTGGGTGCCGACGGCCATCCACAGGTGGCGCTGCATCGGCACGTCGAACAACCCCGGCAAGGCCACCAGGCCACGGTCGAAGTGGCTCATATACTGCGGCAACAGGCCGATGCAGGCACTGCAGCGAATCATTTCCAGCATCAGCTCATAGGACTGCACCTGCACCACGCCGGCCCGACGCTGTTCCAGGAGAGTGTTCCACGGGGCGAAGCTGTCCGGCTGCCGGTCCGCCTGCCACTGCACCAGCATGTAGTCGTTCAGGTCGCCCAGGCAGCCCGGCCGGGTTGCCGGCCGCGAATATCGCTTGGCGATGTGAGGCAGGTAGTCCAGCCGCGCCAGATGCTCGGGCGGCAGCGTGGGAAAGCTCGGCCCGGGCACTGAACCGAGTGGGTCGCTCAGCCACAACACCAGGTCGGCACTGACGGCTTGCAGCGCCAGTTCACTGTCCAGGGTGATGATTTGCAACCGCGCACTGGCATTGCGGCGCAACAACGCAATCAGGTCACGCCCCAGGATGTCATGCAGGATCGACTCGGCCACCGCCAGGCGCACCAATGGCTGGTCCAGCAAGGGTGGCGAGCTTTCATCGGCCAGGGCCTTCAGCCGGGACTGCAATTGGCGCCCCTCCCGGCTGAGGGTCAGGGCGCTGCCCTGGAAGTTGAACAGGGAGCGCTGCAGGCGTGCCTCGAGCTGCATCAGTTGCTTGCGCAGCCAGATCGCCTTGACATTGAGGCTGCGAGCCGCCTGCATGAAACAGCCACAACGGGCGCTCACCAGGAAGCACTGGGCCACCTGGGGGTCGATGTCGCCGGCCAGGGCCAGCCAGGGTTCGGGCGCGCGCAGCGGTGCGCGATAAGCGGTGATGGCCTGCGGTCCTGCGGGCTCGATGAAGGTCATGGGTGACTCCCTGTCGGTTCTACGAATACGTTGAACTGCGCTGGCGTTCCCGATACAGCGCAGCGCCCTGTGGCGAGGGGATCGATCCCTCGCCACAAAAGTGTTCACATCACAAAGATGCTCACACCCATGGTGGGCCGAGGTTAACGCACCTCCTCCAGCACCTTGCTCAATTGCGCGCCGTCGATGCTCAGGGTCGCGGTATCGAGCATGCCATCCAGGTAGGCCTTGGCGATCTGTTCCTGGCGTTGCGCGCGCAGCGCCTGGGTCAGTTGCCCGCGAACTTCGTCCAGGGTGGCTTCCCTGGCCGGCTGCTGTTCGGTCAGTTTGATGACGTGATACCCCGCCGCGCTCTGCACCGGATCCGAAACCGCCCCCACCTTCAACCGCGCCACCGCCTCGCGCACTTGCGGCAGCAGTTGCTGCAAGGGCTGCATACCGCTGTCCCCGCCTCGCTCGGCAGTGGCACGATCCTGGGAAAAGCGGTTCGCCAGCGCGGCAAACTCCGCCGGCGACGCCTGGGCCTTTCTGCTCAGTTCGATGGCTTGCCGACGCACCGCTTCGAAGGTCTGCGGCTCGGTCGCCGCCAGGAAGATCTGGCTCACCCGATACAGCGCCGGCATCGTCCAGTTGGCTTTGCCCGCATCGTAGGCCTGTTTCAACTCTTCTTCACTGGGATAGCCGGCCGGCACCTGGCTGACCGATTGCAGGTAATCGCGAAACACGATCTGCTCGGTGGCCGCCCGGGTCTGGCGCTCCACGTCCGGACGATGTCGCCAACCCTGGGCATCGGCCTGCTCCAGCACGGCCTTTTCCGCCAGCCGCGCCCGAATCCAACTCTCCAGCGCGGCCCGGTTACCGCGCATCTGCTCGCGGACCTGCGGTGTCAGGGCGGCCAGCAGCGCCTTGAGCTCGTCGGGGCTGACCTGCTGATTGCCCAAGCGCGCCAGGCTCGGCCCGTCGGCGGGCATGACGCTGGCGTCCTGCACCGCCGCCACCGGATCGTTGCCCGGTCGCAGGCCTTGCACCACGGCCACCGCAACCAGGGCCACCGCTGCAAAAAGAACCGCGAAGATCGTTTTTCTCACGATGCGCTGGCCTCCTCCACCGATGCCTCGGCCGAAGCCTGCAGGCGCGCCGCGTTCTGGCTGTACTCGCGCAGGTAGACGATGAACTCCTGCAACAGACGGTCCCACAGTTCCAGGTGGCTGCGCAGGTGATCGCCGCTGACGCCGGCGGCGACCACCACGTCCATCTCCATCACCAGGAACTCGCCCTGCACCGACAGCCGGGCAAAGCGCCGCGAGGCATTCCACAGCTCGGCCAGCCCGGCCGGCAGCTCGCCCTGGACCCGCAAGGCGCAGCTGAACGTGAAGTCCAGGTACTGCCCCGCAGTGGGCGTCGGATTGCCGAAGCGTACCGCGAAGCCGATACCCTGGCTGGCGCTGAGCAGCTGCACGATGCCGTTCTGCTCCGTTTCGTTGACCCGGTAACCGGCGCTTTGCAACAGCTCGGTCAGCGATGTCGGGGAAACGTGTTCAATCAATGAAGTCATGCTCGGTCCATCCTTGCTTTCAATGAGTAATCGAGGCCTGGGGGGCGTCGAAACGGTTCTTGTAGAGATCGTCGCCAAACCCTTGGGCCAGCTCTTCGAAACGTACCCGGGCCTTGGCCGCGAACGGCTGGCGAATCTTCATGACATCGGTGACGTCGATGGTTTCATAGGCATGCAGCAACGACTGGGCGACTTCGTACATCTGCTGATTCTTGACCGAACATTGCTGCACTTGTGTGTCACGTTCGGCCAGACGGGCCTCCAGGCGGGCGCGCTCGGCCTCCTTGCCACGGGCCAGGGTCAGCAGCTCGTCGTAGGCTTTCTTGAATTTGCCGATCTGCTCATTGCGGGCGGCCACCTGGGCCTGGGCCTGGCTCTGCAGGCTTTCCTGGCGCCCGGCCAGTTGTTCGTTCAAGGCCTGGGCCTTGTTCAGTTGCGCGGTCAATTGCTTGACCTGCGCCTGGGCCTCCCTGGCCTGGCCTTCGGCCGCCTGTCGGGCCGCACTGGCCTGGGCCTGCTCGCTTTGCAGGGCTTGCAACTGGGCCGTGGTGCTGCGCAGTTGCGCCCGCAGCCGTTCCTCCAGGCCCTCGCCGTGGGCACCGCTGTTCAATAGCAGGCCCAGCACCAGCAACGCGGCTGGGCATGAACCCATGGCTCGCCTTTTCATGAAGCCTCCCTGCGCTTAGAAGCGCGTGTTGATTTCAAGCTGCAGAACGTCGATATCGTAGGGCGCGCCATACACCGCCTCGGCACTCAACCAACGGCCGGTGGCGAAGACGTTGCTGGCCAGGCCGTAGTTGCCACCGAGGAAGTAGCCTTTGGCGTTGGTGCCGCCCAAATGGAACGACGAGTCGTTGAAACCGTCCGGCAAGGCATCCGGCTGGATGTACTTGTAACCGGCGAACAGGTTCCAGTCGCCCTCGCGCTTTAGCTCCAGGGCCCTGCCCAGGGTGAACTGGAGCATCCAGGCGTTGGCGCCGCTTTCCAGTTCGCCACTCTCGTCCAGGTTGTTGGCGAACTGGCCTTCGGAACGCTTGCGCATCTCGCCTTCGTCGTAGCCCAGGTTGTGTACGTAGTTGGCCTGGCTGCGCAGTTTCAAGTCCTCGGGCAGGTCGGCATCCCAGACCAGGTTCAGGTCCAGCAGGTTGAACTCCGACGCCAGGCCGACGTATTGCGGCTGGGGCGTGGTGGACGGGTTGAGCGGGTTGGGCGTGATGTCGCGCAGCAGGAACACCGTATTGCCCTTCTGCATGAAAGCCACGCGAGAACCGTCGCTGTCGCACCCGGGGTCACCGGCCCACGGCTGGCACGGCGAGGAGCGCTTGCCCTCGATGTCGTCGAAGCGGTAATAGGCCAGCGCACCCTTGACCCGGTTGCTGTCGTTGATCGCCCAGTTCGCCCCCAGTTGCGCACCGTAGAGCCACTTGTTGTCGCTCTCCTCCTTGTCCGTGCCATTGCTGGTGCTGGTGTCATTGGTGTATTCCACCGGGAACGCGCCGACGGTGCCGAACAGGCCCCAGTCCCGATTGAGCTTGCGATTGAAGATCGCCGCCACCCCATCGAAATTCAGATCGCCGGAATACAGCATGTCGGTGGAGAAGAACGGATTCGCAATCCGCCCCCCGGTCAGGGTCAGTTCATCCGATGCCTTCCAGGTCAGGTAGCCCTGATCGAGCCAGATGTCTTTCTTGCCGAAGCCACCGCCCAGGGTCTGGGTGGTGGACACCGGGTTATTGTCCGAACCGGTACCGATGCGGATGCCGGCGGTCCATTGCGGCGCAATCACCGCCTTCATCCCCAGGCGCGCCCGCAGGCGGAACAGGTTTTCCCGATCCTCGCGGGTGTTGAGCAAGGGCGGCAGGCTGGAGCTGCTGTTGGGATTGACGTCGTACGGTCCCTTGTCATTGAGCCGGGCGAAGTCGACGATCTCGTTGCTGTTGTTGCCCGAGTAGTAGCGCGACTCGTCACGCAGGCGAATGTCGCCATCGAAGCTGATGCGTGACACCCAGTCCGGGAACGTGTTGGGCTGGGCCCAGTTCTCCTGCTTGGCGGTGGCCATGACTTCAGCCTTCACCTGATCGCGGATCTGCTCGCGAACGATGTTCGGCACGTATTGCACCCGTACGTCCCCGGGCGCCCCCACCGGTGCCGCAGCCACCGCCGTGGCGGCCTGGCGGGCCTGCACGGCTTCGCGCTCGGCCTGGGCGATCAGCCCATCGGCCTGGTCCTGCTTGAGTACCCCCTGCTGCACCAGCAGGCGGATCAGATTGATCGTGGCGTTTTCCGAGGGCGCCGCAGCGGCGACCGCCTGCCCGGCCAGACCCAGGACTACCAGGCCGACCCTCCACGACAATCGATTCACATTGGAAATCATCTGCACACAACTCCTGTTGGCAAACTTTCAAGCATTCGGTTAACCCGGACGCCGCCCTTGCAAGGACAGGCGCACGGGCAATGTCAGGGAAGCCGGTGGCCGCTCGCTCAGATGAGGTGAGGCGCGCAGGGCCGAAATCACTTGTTCATCCACTTGCCGATTGCCGCTGGACTTGACCAGCTCGACCCGTGTGATCTCGCCGACGGCACTCAGCCAGACGTCAGCCTGTAGGGAAAACGCCAGGCTGCGCAGCTGCGGGTTCTCCCGCAGCAGGCGCTGGAAGGTGAAGGCCAGGAACTGGCTGTAGGTACCGTTGCCCAGGCGCCCGCCTCCAGCACCAGCCATGCCACCTCCCTTGCCGGCGCCGATATTGAAAGCGTCGTTGCCGGACTGGGCCTCGCCGTCCATCTGCATCGGGTTCGCCAGGTCGTCCACCGGCGAAGGCGGGGCCTGCTCTTCAGGCTTGACCTCCTCCGGCTCCGGGGTGGGCTCGGGCTCCACCACCTTTTCCTCCACCTGTGACTCCGGTTCCTTGGGCTTCTCCGGCGGTGGGGGTGGAGGTGGGGGCGGCAGCGCAATGATGGTCGGGACCTTCGGCGCCTCGCGCCGCACGCCGCTCATGTCGTTGGCCCACTGCCACAGCAGCCAGGCCGCCAGGGCGCCCAGCGCCAGGCCCGCCGCCCACTTGAGCAGGCGCCAGGGCGAGGTCTTCACCGGGGGCGGATCGATGGGGAGTCTGGCGGTCATGGTCAGCCCTGGCTCGGTTTGCCGGTCACCAGACCGACCTGGGACAGTTCCAGGCGCCGCAACAGATCCAGCACCTCGATGACCTTCTGGTACTGCACTGTGGCGTCACCACGCACGATGATCGGAAAATCGGGGCTCTGGGCCTTCTCGATGCGCAGGCGTTCCTCCAGTTCCGCCAGGGTCACCGGGTAGGCATCGAGGAACACCTGGCCGCCATCGTTCACCGAGATCGCCTTGGTCTTGGCTTCCGACAGAGACACCGAGGCACTGGCCTTGGGCAGGTTGATCTGGATGCCCGACACCTGGGCCGTGGCCGTGAGGATGAACATCACCAGCACCACCATGAGCACGTCCACCAGGGGCGTGATGTTGATGCTGTCCACCGCGGCGTCATCGTCGTCATCGTGCGAAGCATTTACGCTAGCCATCGCGATTCCCTCAGGCCGGTACGGACGTTTGGTTTGGGTGGTGGTGATCCCGGCGATGGGCCGCTTCGCCGGACTGCCCTTCCCCGTGCATCTCCGCCAGGCGCGTGATGAATTCATCGACGAACACCCGCATGTCGGCACTGACTTCTTTATTGCGGGTGATCAGGCGGTTGTAGCCAAACAGCGCGGGGATCGCGACGAACAGGCCCATGGCGGTGGCAAGCAGTGCCGCGGCCATGCCCGGGGCGATGGCATTGATATTCACATCACCGGCCATGGCCGTGCCGAGGAACACCACCATGATCCCCAGCACGGTGCCGAGCAGGCCGATGTAGGGGCCGCCGGCGATGGCGTTGGACAGGGTCGAGAGTTTCGAACCCAGCGCCTGGTTCTCGCGGGTACGCACGCCGTCCATGGAACAGCGGATCGCTTCGATGGTGGCCGCCGACACCGACGAGGTATCGGCGCCCTGTTCGCGGCGGGTGCGGATTTCCTTCACCGCCACCAGGTACAGGCGCCACAGGGAGGAATGTTGCAGGCGCTGGGCGAGCTCCTGGTCATCGGCGAACATCTCCAGGCGCGTGCCAACCCGGGCGAACTGCTCGCGAAAGGCCGTGTTGGCCGCGCTGAGGCGACTGACCATGCGGTTCTTGCGGATCATGATGATCCACGACTGGAACATCATCAGCACCAGCACCCCGATGATCACCCAGGCGTCCAGGGGCACGGCGTTGAGCAAAAAGCCCAGGCTGCCGAAACCGAAGCCGGATTGCTCCTCATCCACGCCATAGGCCACCAGCTTAGACTCGGCGCCCTGGGCATTGGCATCGGCCAGCAGCAAGGGTGCCGCACGGGCGACCTTGGACAGGCGGACCTCATCCATGGCGCCGCTCAAAGGCGCCAGGGCACCGGCGGCAACATCGGCCCCCAGGGCGATGGGCGAATTGAACACCGGCATCGGCGCCGCCAGGCTCGCGGTCTCACGGCCGTTGACGTACAGCACGATCCGATCCCCGGACGCGGTCACTGCCAGGTGCTGCCACTGCCCTGGGTTCAGTGGCTGGGTGGAGACAGCGCGCAGGCCATCGACCGCCACGAACGGTACCCCTTGGTTCACCCCGATCAGGAGGTTGGCAGCCGCTTCGCGCCGGGCCAGGACCACCTGTTCGCCGCTGGCCTGGTCCTGGCGCAACCAGGTGCTGAAGGTGAACGCCGCGCCAGCGTTGTGTTGCAGTGACGGGCTGGCCGGCAACAGCAGCGGCTGGCCGTTGAATTGCAGCGCCCGGCCGACCACGCCATCGATGCTGGTACCCACCGCGCCCTGGGCATTGTTGCCATAGGCCGTGGTGTCCCGGGGCGGCACGCCGGTGGCGCCGTCGAAGTGATACAGCGCGGTGTAGTCCGGGTCGAAGGTCAACTGGCCGCTGCCGGTGGCCGCTGCCTTCTGGTTGCCGTAGTACATCCACAGGTCCTGGCGCTGGCCGCCCTCCACGCTCGGCACATCGACCCAGATCAGCGCCATGCCCATCAACGGGTCGAAGCTCTCGATCTGGTGGTTGAGCACGGTCTTGTCGTCGGCACTGACGAAGCGCAGGTCCGAACCGTCTTCCTTGACGCCGTCGAAGGTGAAATTGCCGGTGTGCAGCCGCACCAGCAGCGCGGTGCGCCCCAGGGCCTGGGCGATGGCCGCGCCCTGGGGCGTGGTGTCCACCGAAATCTGTTTGCGGTAGTGCCAATCGTCCTGCCACCAGGCGTTGGCCGTCGCCGGAAGCACCAGCCCCAGGCAGATCAGCAGGGATAACAGTATGCGTTGCATGGACATGACTCCTGGGTTCAAAACGTCGCTTGCAGGTTGAAGTGCAGGCGTGATTCCTGTTTCGTGGTGTTCGGTCCGTCGAGCAGCGCAAAGCCCCAGTCGAGGCTGCCGGACAGCCATTTGCTCAAGCTCGCCCGGGTGCCCAGGCCGACGCTGGCCAGGCTGTAGTCGGCCTCCTGGTCGGGCAGTTCGTCGCGCAGGTACAACTGCGCCCCCTCGGCGAAGGCGTAGAAGCGCCATTCCTGGACATAGCTGCCGAGGAACTTCGCCATGGACGGGGTACGCAACTCCTGGGACAGCAGGTAGCCGTCATCCCCGGTGCGCTCGGCTGCCAGGTAACCGCGTACCGACGTGGCGCCTCCGGCGGAGAACTGCTCGTTGGAAACCAGCGGCCCGGAGGCCAGCTGGAAAGCGGCCTTGGAGGCGCTCTGCCAATCGCCGGCGAAGGTGAAGGTGTAGTTGCCGTCGCCCTTGAGCACCGCGAAGCTGGGACTGGCTCGATAGCGCTTGTAATCGAAGTCTTCGTCGGAACTGCCGTAGCCCAGCAGGCTGCGTGTGCCCGCCACCAGGCTCAGGCCAAGACCCAACTGGCTGCTTTCGGTGTAGCGAAGCCCGTTGTAGGCGAAGGTGAATGGCGCGTATTTGAGCGGTGCCTTGTCGCTGGCGCCCCCCAGGCTCAACTCCTCGTCGAAATCCTTGAAATCCACTGCGATGGAAAAGGTATTGGCCCAGGCCGCGCTGGACGGCAGGCTGTAGATCGCCGAGACCCCGTAGGAATGCCCCTTGCCCAGCACGTTGCTGCCGCCGACGGTGGCCACGTTGCTGTCGGATTGGTAGCCGGAGAACTGCACGCTCCAGCGCTCGTCCAACGGCGCGGTGTAGGACCCCGACCAGACCTTGGCGTTGTCGGTGTCCTGGGGCGCGGTGAAGAAAGTCAGCGAAACGCTGTGGCCCAGCTGCCAGAGGTTGTTGTAGCCCAGGCTGGCGACTGTCCGCAGTTTTTCGGTGTCGGCGCTGTAGTCGTTGTTCAGGCCAAGGCTGGCCTGCCAGGGATCCTGGTCCTCCACCTGCAGATCCACATCCATGGTGCCGGGCCGCTGGCCTTCGCGGACCAGGGGCATCACCTGGCGCCCCGGGGTCTTGTTCAACTGCGCCAGCTGTGCCTGGACCCTGGCGAAATCCGGCACTTCACCTTCCTTGAGAGCCGGGACGTCTTCGCGGATTTCCACCGGGGAGTAGTGCCTGGCCCCCACCACCCGCACCCGGCCGACCTTGGTCTCGCTGACTTGCAGGTAGACGATGCCGTCTTCCACTTTCTGCTCCGGCAGTTCGACGAACACC
Source organism: Pseudomonas sp. 7SR1 (assembly GCF_900156465.1). NCBI lineage: Bacteria > Pseudomonadati > Pseudomonadota > Gammaproteobacteria > Pseudomonadales > Pseudomonadaceae > Pseudomonas > Pseudomonas sp. 7SR1. The sequence goes on along the minus strand of NZ_LT707064.1, from coordinate 4,306,765 downwards.
GACTGATAGCCGCGGGCCTGATACACCTTCTGCAGGGCCTCCCGGGCGCCTTCGATATCGCTCAAGGTCTTTTGCGGACCGAGAAACGGGTACACCGCTTCCTCGATGGACCGGGCATCGAGCACTGTGTTGCCGCGCACGAAATACTCGTTCACGTCCACCAGGCGGGCCGGCGTCGCCTCAGCCTGGGATCCTTCCTGCGCAGCGAAGGCCGATGGCCCGCCGACGGCCAGCAACAGCCAGCCCCACAGCGCCGGCCGTGACTTGAAGAAATGCTCCACACCACCCCCTGAATTCAAAGTACCGCTCAATTGCTGGCTGTCGATGTCGTGGCGTGCCGGGCCAGCCAGGTGTGCAGCAACGCGAAGTTCAAGGAGAACTCCGGCATTTGCAGCAAGGCGCCACAGAACACTTCACCGATGATTTTCTGGATGAGCCGCACCGCTCGCGCATCGTCCAGCAGCGTGGCGAGGTCCTTGCTCAAGACGTTGAAGTTCCAGACCTTCTGGTTCAGGTCCAGGCCGACGAACCAGCGGAACAGCAGGTTGTAATTGAGTTGCTCGTAGAGTTGCCGCTCGCTGGGCACCGAATAGAGCAGTTGCAGCAAGAGAATGTGCATGGCGGTCTGGGGTGCGATCCGCATCCCGGCATCGGCGTTGAGGCCTTGCAGTACGTCACGATGCTCGTCCAGCAGATCGTCGATCTGTGGTCGCAGCAGGACCAGCGAATGGCCCTGCGGGATGTAGCTGGACACTTCCTTGAGTGCGCCCTGCCAGTCATCCTGGGAAACGATCCAGACCCACGGCGCGCCATAGCGATACACCGAGACCGGTTGCTTGCGCGCCGCCTCGACGATTTTCGACAGCCGCTGGTCGAGCTCCTGCATGCCCACTTTCGAATAACGTTCCATAGTTCCCATCGCCTCGCTCCCGGCTTCGCGCCCCGGCTCCGAAAGGCCTCGAAGGCCCTCTCGAACACGTCACACAGGCATGACGGGAATGGCGATGTGCTACCGAACTTTTGTCATGAAAGCTTCATGTCGTTTTTTCGATCCCGGAAAATCCCGGGCGGGACGGATCGGGGCAAGCAAGCGGGCCTGTCGGCGATGACGGCAACACACCCGATATGGGTACCGGGAGGATGTCTCCCTCTTCGGAGGTAGGCCTGCCGAGGCATAGGCCGAAGAGGCTACCGGCCCTACCATGGCGGTACGCGGAGGTACGCCATGTTGACCCACCCTTCCATCGTCCTACTGTTGCGCCGTCATCACCTGTTCAGCCAGCTGCCGGAGCGTGTCTTCGAGGAGGTGTGCGGCCTGGCGGTGCTCAAGCGCCTGGCCTGCAACAGCACGCTCATGCACCAGGGCGACCCGGCCAAGCGGTTTTTCCTGCTGGTCAGCGGCCAGGTCAAGCTGTTCCGGGTCACCGGCGAAGGCCAGGAAAACCTGGTGGAGATCATCCAGCCAGGCCAGACCTTCGCCGAAGCCCTGCTGTTCAGCCAGGCCCGCTGCTACCCGGTGAGCGCGTCGGCGCTCAAGGACAGTGTGCTGGTGAGTATCGAGGGCACCCATTACCGCAAGGCCCTGGAAGACCAGCCCAAGGTCTGCCTGGCGATCCTGGCGAGCATGAGCGTGCACCTGCATCAGCGCCTCAGGGACATCGACAACCTGACCCTGGCCAGCGCCAGCCGGCGGGTCATCAATTTCCTCTTGCAGGAACGCGACCCACGCGATGGTCGTCTGGTGCTCCAGGTATCCAAGCGTCTGGTGGCCTCCAAGCTGGGGATCCAGCCGGAGACCTTTTCGCGCATTCTTCATCGCCTGGTGGACGCCGGGCTGATCGCCATGGAGCGACGCAACATTCGAATCCTGGCCGAGGAAGCGCTGGCGGATTACCAGCAATAGCTGCGAATCCTCTACGCAAGGCATCCCATCCCCCTGTGGCGAGAGGATTTATCCCCACTGGGGGCGCAGCGCCCCCCTCAACCGCCTGATACACCGCAGGCTCAGGCTTTGGGGCTGCTTCGCAGCCCAGCGGGGATAAATCCTCTCGCCGCAGGGGGTGTATGGGCCTTTTACTCGCCGCTCGGCCCATCGATATCATCAACACCAATCATCGGTATCAACCGTTCGAACAACGCATCGCCCTCTTCTTGCGAGCACTCGACCCCGAAACGCTTGCGCCAGCCCAACTGACTCAGGATCACGTGCACATCCGCTTCCAGGTCGTGCTGCTGCAAGCACGCCTGGACGCATTGCAACGGGCAGCCATCCAAGGCAATGATCCGCCGCCCCGAGCGAGCCTTGTTGACTAGCGGCACCACATGCCCGCCGACCCCGACGATGCAGGACATCTCGGCCAGACCAGCGCGGTCCAGGCGCAGGGCCACGTTGTTTGCCAGTTGCGCAACGTTGGAGCAACCGGAGCAGGAATACACCAGGGGCAACGCGCTCGAAGGCTTCATTACACGGTCGCCAAGCCCTTGCCCGCCCGCTCCAGATTGCGCCACAACCACGGCGGCAATACCTCCGGATCGAGGCTGTCGATCAGGTTCTTCACTGCCAGCCCCAGTTCGGTGTCACCCTCGATCACCAGTCGCCGGCGGAAGAACAGGGTGTCGGGGTCTTCCTGGCGGCTGGCCAGCAACAGGAACTCGCGCCAGTTGCCGCTGATGGTGACCTGGGCTTGCGCCCGCTCGGCGATGCACAACCCATCGCGACCCAAGGTCAGGTACCAGCACAACTTCAGGTCGGGAATCCGCAGGCACAACCAGCGCCCCCGCAGCACATCGAACCCGCCGTCGCGCAGCGGCTCGGCCAGGCAGCGATTGAGGGCCTGCTGCAATGCCAGGCGCTGCACCACGAAGGGAACCCTGCCCATCAGCGGCAGCAGTCGGTCGGCACCCTTGAGCAACCACTTCTTCGGATTCAGCACAGTCCCGCCTCCTCTACTTTCAACATGCCGGCCTGGCCGTGCCAGTAACCGTTGCAGCCTTCCACGAACAGCGGCGGCGCCTCGCCCTGGCGAACCCTGTCGAAGGCCCGGACCACGTCGGCCATGCCCTGGGCCCGTGGACTCAGGCGCAGCACATCCGCGCCACAGGCCATCAGTGCGTTGTAATCGGCCAACAGGTTGGTGGGCTCCCCAGACATCGTCTGGATGCCATTGAGGGTGAACAGCGACTGCCCCTCCTGGCTGCTCAGGGCCAGGCCGTCGGGATAGTTGATGCAGCAGAACTGGCAGTCGTCCTTGGGCCGGTTTTCCGCTCTCGCGGTGAAGCAGCGGGCCGAATAGGCCAAGGGCAGATGCCCATAGGAAAAGATCTCGACCTCAGGCAGCTCACGGTCCAGTTCCCGCACTTGCTCCAGCACATCGGCGATCAGCGCGGCAGAGCACTCCACCGGGGGTACCCAACGGAGCATGCCGCTGTCGAGCAGTTGCGCCAGGGCGTGACCGTTGTACAGGTTCAGCGCCGGGCCGCCCACGAACGGCAGCTTGCGCTCGGCCAGAAACTGCACCGCCCCCATGTCGTTGGCTTCCACCAGCAGTTGGCCGTTGTCGCACAGCCGACGCAAGGTGGAAAGCTCCGACGCCGCCTCGATCAGTGTCAGGCTCGACAACACGATCTGCGCCTGGCTGCATCCCTGCAGCTCACGGCCCAGGCCCAGCCATTGATCCAGGGAGAAGGCCCGGCGTTTCGAACAGACGGTTTCCCCCAGGTAGATCACATCCAGCGGCAACGCCGACATCTCGGCATAGAAGTTTCCAAGTTGCGTTTTGTCCCAGTAGAACAGGACCGGTCCCAGGCTGAGTTTCATCGGGCCTCCCTCATTGCCATGATCGGTGGTAGGCGCCCAGGGTGGTCTGGCTGCCTTCCGACAAGCCTGCCAGCACCTGGCGCCATTCTTCACGAACCCTGAACCGTTGCGGCGCGCTTTGGTGTGCATCCAGCGCGGCGCGCCAGACCCGGGTCACCTGTTCGACGTAGGCCGGGCTGCGCTGGCGACCTTCGATCTTCACGGCTTCGACGCCGACCGCCGCCAGTTCCGGCAGCAAGTCCAGGGTATCCAGGCTGGTGGGCTCTTCCAGGGCGTGGAAGCGCTTGCCCCCCACCAGGAAACGGCCCTTGCACAGGGTCGGATAGCCGGCCGGTTCCTCAGGGGTGTAGCGGTCGATCAGGACTTCACTCAGGCGGGCGCTCAAGCCTTGGGCATCTTCGCTCCAGCGCACCGCCTTGGCGGGCGAGCAGACGCCGCACAGGTTCGGCGATTCGCCGGTGATGTAGGAGGACAGATGGCAGCGACCCTCGGCCATGATGCACAGGCTGCCGAAACCGAAGACCTCGATGGGCACCGGGCTGCTCGCCGCCACCTGCCGCACCTGGGCCAGGGATAGCACCCGCGGCAGCACGGCACGGCGAATGTCATAGCGCTGGGCGTAGAAAGCCAGGGCCGCGGCGTGAGTCGCCGAACCCTGTACGGACAGGTGCAGCGCCAACTGTGGATGGCGCGCGCTGGCGTAGCCCAGCACGCCGGGGTCGGCCGCGATCAGGGCGTCCACACCGAAATCGGCGGCCCGATCCACCGCCCGCTGCCAGCGCTCCCACCCCTTGGGCTGAGGGTAGGTATTGACCGCCACGTACAGCTTGCGCTGGTGCTGGCGGATATGCGCGACAGCGGCATCGAATTGCTTGTCGTCCATGTTCAGCCCGGCGAAATGCCGGGCGTTGGTGTCATCGCGAAAGCCGACATAGACGGCATCGGCGCCTTGGCGCACCGCCGCTTTGAGGGCAGGCAGGTTACCTGCCGGGCAAACCAGTTGCATGGGGCATCCTCATGGAAGAACTGACAGCGTCGCCCAGTCTAGCCAGCCCCCGGACGAGCACCTTGACGGCAATCAATTGCCGTCAATGCATCAGCGCGGCGAACGGCAGGTACATCACCCGGTCGTGCTGATGCACCAGGGCATCGCGTTCCACCACCGCCAGTCCGTCGGCCCAGCAGGCGGCGGCGAGCATGGCCGAGCCCTGCTGCGGATGCAGCACCACGCTCAGGTGGCCGTTGGCGTCAGGGACCAGCCTGGCGCGCAGGTATTGCCGGCGCCTGTTGCGATGCTGCCAGTCAAAACCGGCTGGCAACTGCAACGGGACGGGCAGCACCTCGGCCAGGCCCTGGGCCCGGAACAGGAATGGACGCACCACGATCAACGCCGTCACCAGTGCCGCCGACGGATTGCCCGGCAACCCGATCCAGGGCTTGCCCATCACGTCGCCGAACGCCAGGGGCTTGCCCGGCTGGATCGCCAGGCGCCAGAGGTCGATGTTGCCCAGGGCTTCGATAGCTTGCTTGAGGTGGTCCTCCTCGCCCACCGACACCCCTCCCGAAGTCAGCAGCAGGTCACATTCGCCAGCGGCCAGGCCCAGGGCCTGCCGGCTGGCCTGCAACCGATCAGGCATCACGCCAAAATCATGCACCTCGACACCCCAGCCTCTCAGCAGCGCCGCGAGGCTGTGGCGGTTGCTGTTGTAGATCTGGCCGGGCGCCAATGCCTCCCCCGGCTCTCGCAACTCGTCGCCGCTGCTGAGCAGGCCCACCCGCAAGGGGCGATAGGCCTGCACATGAGCGATCCCGGCGCCGGCCAGCAGCCCCAGTTCCTGGGCACGCAGGCGCGTGCCGGCGGTGAACAGGCGTTCGCCCTGGCGCAGCTCTTCGCCCTCCTTGCGAACGTGATCGCCGCGCCTGACCGAGGGCAACCAGACGCGCGCCTCCTCGACCCGACAGCTTTCCTGGGGCACCACCGTGTCAGCGCCGGGCGGCAGCGGCGCACCGGTGAAAATCCGCACCGCCTGCCCTTCCCTCAATGGCATTCCCGGCTCATCGCCGGCGGCGATTCGCCCGGCCAGCGCCAGATAGCCACCGCCATCGGGCAAGTCAGCGGCCCTCAGGGCGTAGCCGTCCATGGCGCTGTTGTCCCAGGCCGGCAGGTTCATGGGGCAGATGACGTCGCGGGCCAGCACCCGGCCCAACGCCTGGCCCAGGGCAACCTGTTGCATGGCCGGTGGCGGCGGGGCCTGGTCGAGCAGATGACGGATCGCCTCGTCCACTGGCACCAGCACGCCGCTGTCACAGGCGTGGGCGCATCCCCCGCCGCTCACGAGCGTGTCTCGCAAGCCGTCGGGGCACTCCCTTCCTGGGGCTTGAGGTGAGGCGTGAAATTGCAGGGGCCGGTGCGGCTGTCCAACTGCCCCACCAGGATCTGTTCCCAGCCGGTCCGACAGGCGCCCGGCGAGCCAGGCAGGCAGCACACCAGCACACCGTTGCTCATGCCGGCCAACGCCCGGGACTGCAGGCTGGACATGCCGATCTGCGCCAGCGACACCTGGCGAAACAGCTCACCGAAGCCGTCCACCAACCTGTCCAGCAAGGGCAGTACCGCTTGGGGCGTGTTGTCCCTTGGCGTGAAACCGGTGCCGCCTGTCATCAGCACCACTTGCACATCAGGCGCGGCGATCCATTGCGAGACACGGGCACGGATCTGGTAGATGTCGTCCTTCACCAGCCCTCGGTCGACCAGCACGTGCCCTGCCGCGTGCAGCAGATCGACGAGGGTCTGGCCGGACGTATCGGTGTCGAGGCTGCGGGTATCGCTGATGGTCAGCACCGCGATGTTCAAGGGTTGAAAGTGGCGTTGCGTCAGATGGGCCATTGGGATCAGCCGTCCTTTGAGAAAAGATGGCCCAGCCTGAACTGCAATCCTCGCCGGGCCTATTCCTCGTTGGAGGTACCTCCCCCGGCATTCAGGGTGCGAGGCGGCTGCGTTGCCAGATGCCCGCTCGCAGACGGTAATCGAGACGATCATGCAAACGGTCTGCGCGGCCCTGCCAGAACTCCAGTCGCTCGGGGCACAGGCAGTAGCCACCCCAGTGCTCGGGACGCGGCACCGGTTGGTCCGAAAAACGCTCTCGGACTTGTGCCAGCGAGGCCTCCAGCGCAAAGCGCCCCTCCAATGGAGCGCTTTGCGGCGACGCCCAGGCGCCGATGCGACTGGCCATGGGGCGGGAGTGGAAATATTCGTCCGACAGCACCGGGTCGAGCCTGTGGACCTGCCCTTCGACGCGTACCTGCCGCTCCAGGCCCGGCCAGAAGAAGGTCATGGCGGCCCAGGGGTTGACCGCCAGGTCCCGCCCCTTGGCGCTGTCATAGTTGCCGAAGAACACAAAGCCATCCTTGTCGAAGCCCTTGAGCAACAGCACCCGGGCATGGGGCCGCCCCTGCGGGTCGACCGTTGCCAGGATCATGCTGTTGGCTTCCACCGGCGGGCTTTCGGTGTCGCGGGCCTGTTGTATCCAGCGTTCGAACAGGGCCAGCGGCTCGTCCGGTGCCTGGGCTTCGTCGAGGCCATCGCGGGTGTATTGGCGGCGCATATCGGCCAGGGATAGGGGCATGGCAATGAGTTCCACTCTGGATTTGGCCCAGTGTGGATTTTGTGGCCTGGGGAAGCCTTGATCGTTGTCAATGCCGGCGCGCGGTCTACCTGCTCGCGTTGAATGCAACGATCCCGGTGAACGCTATTTGAGTCCCAACCGCCGCGCCAGTTTGTGCAGGTTGCTGGGATCGACCTCCAGCAACCGCGCCGCGCCGGCCCAGTTCTGCCCGCAGCGCTCCAGGGCCTTGAGAATCGCCTGCCGCTGGCAAGCGTCGACGGTTTCATTCAAGGGCAGCAACGGTGCGTCGTCCGTCTGCGCGGGCGAATCCGGCCGGGCTTGCGCGGGGCCGACGCTGGCGCTGACATCCAGGTCCAGCACCTGGGGTTCCAGGGTCATGATCAGGCTGCGGTTGGCGCCCCGGCTCAGTTCCTTCAATGCCGCGCGGCTGATCACGTGTTCCAGCTCACGCACGTTGCCAGGCCAGGTATACGCCAGCAGCGCCTGCTCGGCGGCCGGTGACAGGCGCAGGCCGCGCAGGCCCAGCCGTGTGCGGTTCAGTTCGAGGAAGTGCCCGGCCAGCATCAACACGTCGTGGCCGCGCTCGCGCAGGGGCGGGATCGGTACCGGGTAGACCGAAAGCCGGTGGTACAGATCGGCGCGAAACAGCCCGTCGCGGATGCTGTCGGGCAGATGCCGGTTGGTGGCGGCGATGATGCGCACATCGACGTGCAGCGGCTTGTCGGCGCCCAGGCGCTGGATCTCGCCGTTCTGCAAGGTGCGCAGCAATTTGGCCTGTACGCTCAACGGCAGCTCACCCACCTCATCGAGGAACAGCGTGCCGCCATTGGCCGCGTCGAAGCGGCCGGCACGATCGGTCGTGGCGCCGGAGAACGCGCCCTTGACGTGGCCGAACAGCTCGCTCTCCGCCAGGGACTCCGGCAGCGCCGCGCAGTTGACCTGCACCAGCGGCTTGCGGCCGCGCCGGGACAGTCGGTGCAGACGTCGGGCGAACAGCTCCTTGCCCACCCCAGTCTCTCCCAGCAACAGCACCGGCAGTTCGGAATCGGCCAGCACGTCCAGCTCGTTGAGCAACTGCTGCAGCCCTTCGCTGCGGCCGATGATTTCGCCCTCTTCGGCCGGCAGGCGCAGGTCCGAGGGGTCGCTGCGCGAAGCCCGCAGGCTGCGGTTCTCCTGTTCGAGCCGGGTGACCCGTACCGCCGCTTCGATTTGCAGGGTGCACCGCTTGAGCTCCTCCCGGGCCCGGCTGTCGAAGGTGCCGGCGTGCGGTGCATCCAGGGTGATCGCACCCCAGAGGCGCCCTTCCACGTACAGGCTCACACCCATGCAATCGTGCACCGGCAACGGCTCGCCCACATGATGATCGAGCAGGCCGTCATAAGGATCCGGCAAGCGACTGTCGGGTTCGAACCAGGTGGGCTCGCGCGACGCCATGATGGCCGCCAACCGAGGATGCTGGGCAATCACGAATCGGCGGCCCAGCGCCTCATGGACCAGGCCCACGGTCGCTACGGGCCGGAGGCTGTCGTCGTCCAGGCGCAACAGCGCCACGGCACCGCTGTTGAAATATTCGCGCAGGGTCTGCACCAGACGCTGCAACCGCACGGCATTGGGCAGCTCGACGATCAGGTCGGCGGCCAGGCTTTCACGCAGCATGGTAATGAGTACCCTCCAGGGTTCGTTTGACCCCTTGCAAACAGGGTGATAATCACCCCCTGTAAAAATTTTCCTTTGCCTTTCAGTAACTTGAATCTGGCACACGGACTGCAACGTCCGGTCATCTGTCCCTCCCGGGATTCAACCCAAGGAAACATGATGAACCTCGACCTGCTGGAACGAAGCCTTGGCCAACTGGCCTGTGACATTCCCGGTGCCACCCGCACCTTTCACCATTACAACCTCGACTTCTGCTGCGGCGGACAGAAGACCTTGCGCGAAGCGGCCCTGGTCAAGGGCCTGAACCCGCTCCTGATCGCCGACGCCCTCAGCACGCTGCAGGCCGCCGGGGAGCCGGGCCATGATTGGCGCGACGAACCCCAGGAGCGCCTGATCGCCCACATCCTGGAACGCTATCATGCCCGCCACCGCGAACAGTTGCCGGAACTGATCCGCCTGGCTCGCCGTGTGGAACAGGTGCATGGCGCCCGCGCCACGTGCCCCAACGGCCTGGCCGACCACCTGCAGGACCTGTATCAGGAACTCGAAGGCCACATGCTCAAGGAGGAACAGGTGCTGTTCCCGATGCTGCAAGGCGGACTCGGTGATCGGGCCTCGGCGCCGATCCAGGTGCTGCGCTACGAACACGACCAGCACGGCGAAGCCCTGGAAATCATGCTGGACCTCACCGACCAGATCACCCCGCCAGCCGATGCCTGCAATACCTGGCGCGCCCTGTACCGCGGGCTCGTGGAGCTGCGGGACGACCTGATGCAGCACATTCACCTGGAGAACAACGTGCTGTTCGTCAATGCGATGCAGCCGACTCGCTGACCCTCAAACAGCGCATTGCCCCTTGTGCAAGCGAGCTCCAGCAGGGGGTTGATGTCGTTCAACCTGTTCGGCCCCTCCTGGATCCAGTGTTGGCCTTCACCTCCCTGCTCAAAACTGCCAATAGAACATCGCCTTGGCCAACACCACGATCAACACCATGTGTGCCAGGATACTGCGCCGCAGCCAGCAGCCTCGCGACGGGCTCAGCCGACCACGGGTCAACCAGTAGGCCAGCAACAGATAGTGTCCGATGATGCTCGAAGCCAACAGGATCTTCAGGCTCAGCAGCAGGCCGAAGCTGTTGCTCAAGGGCTGGCTCAATGCGCCACGATGCTGCCAGGCCAGGCCGATACCGGCGCCATACAGCAACAGCACCACACCATGCAGCACATGGCGCGAGCGTCGGGCGATGGCCTGCTCGGCAGCCTCCCGTGCACCTTCGGCCAGAGGCCGGCGGGCCGCGTGCCAGATGCACACCTCGAAAAACAAGGTGCCGATGAAGGCGATGGCCGCCAACAGGTGCATGACCAGCAAGACCCCATACATCATCGTTCGCCTCCGTCCGCAGGACTCATCCCGGATGCCCGTCCACCCGGGCCTGCAACAGCATCGGACCGTAGCGCCAGGCATAGAGCCCGAACGCCAGCGTCCAGCAGAGTCCCGCCAGCCAAAGGGCGGCCAACGGAAACACCATCACCAGCAACACGCGGCTCAGGCCGGCGAGGTTGAGCAGGATGAACGCCAGGGTCATGCCCGACGGCGGCTCGAGCGGTCGCCCGGTATGGCCCAGGCTGACCCGTGCGATCATCGCCAGGATCAGCCCGGCCATGGCGCCGATGCTCAGGCTGTGCACCGCCAGGCTCGGATTCAGCGGCACGCCGAAATGCCAGAGCGCCATGCCCAGGCAAGCCAGCACCAGCCAGGCATAGGCCAGGTGCAGCGACCACAGCAGCGGGACCCGCCACAGGTCCCGATCATGCCAACGCACCAGACGAATTCCGTGCCCGACCGCCAGCCCGGCGAACAGCAGGCCACACACGGGGTTGACGGTCAGCGCCGTGCCGAACGCGTACAGCAGCGCCACCCATGCCGACCCCGCCAGCAGCAGCCAGTCGAGCCACGGCCAGGGGGCAACGCCCTCTACCCGGCCGAGGCCTCGCTGGGTGAAGAACGGAATGACTCGCCCGCCGATCAGCCCCATCATCGCCGCCACCAGCCACAGGCCAGTGAGCACGCTCTGGCGCTGCAGAGCGTCGTCATGCCGGGCCAGGCCATAGATGGATAACCCATCGGCCGCGGCCAGCAACAGCAACACCAGCACGACCGGGTAATTGCGCTTCTGCCGCACGCGCCACAGCATGCTGCCCATCAAGGCCGCCACCGCCACGGCGAATCCCAGCTCCAACACCAGCAGCAACGGCCAGGGTGCCGCGCCCAGCCAGGCCAGACGCGCCCCCAGCCAAACCATCGCCAGGGCCGCCAGGCGCCTGCCGCTGAGCCCCGGCGTCCCCGTCCAGGTCTGTACCGCCGTCAGCAGGAACCCGGCGATGATCGCCAGGCCGAAGCCGAACAGCAGCTCATGACGGTGCCAGGCCAACCAGCCGCCCGCCGGCTGCCAGGCCGACAGGTGCCCTGTGAACACCGACAGCCACAACGGTATCGCCACAAGGGCGAGCACGCAGCCGGCCAGGAAAAACGGCCGGAACGCCAGGCGCCACAACGGCAGGATGGCCATGGCCTTGCGACGGTCGAGCACTTGCATACACCACTCCTTTGCCTCATCTGGCTCGCCAGGGAGGTACGACAAATCAGGGTTCGAATGATCGGCTATCGCCGCAGACCGGCCTTGTCTCAGATCAAGCCAGCCCGTCGGCGACGCTGCGCCTTCGACCCTCACTTGCAAGGGGCTTGCCGGACACGACCACGCTCCCCAGGCCCTGCCCAGGCGGACCCGGCGCAACCCTGCGGGAGCGGGGCTGGCCGGGGCTGCGAGGCGTGTCGGACACGGAACCGACAGCCACGCGGCGATGGAAAGCCTGTCCATCGTCCGAAAAAACTGTAGCAGGAAAGGTAGTTATTACCCGTTCAGGGTTGTTTTTACCCTGATGCATCAGGGTAATTTTTACCCTCATCGACGACAAAGCCCCAGGGAACCACGCTCGGCCCCCTGGCCCGCCTCTTGCTCAGGGACGGCATAGTCTTCTGCCCTGGGGTGCCCCATGAAACATGTCGCTTTGCCGCTTGCCTGGTTCGTCGTGCTGTCCTGCATCGTGGCCCTGGCCAGCGGTCTGTCCCTGAGCCTGCTCTGACCCGAACCTTCATTTTCCATCACAAGGATCCACGCCATGGTGCTCCACCGTGTCCATCACCAGATCTTGCGCAGCCATCATCTGTTCGAGCCCCTGAACGAAGAACAGCTCGACGAATTGATGAGTACCAGTCAACTGCTGAACATCGACAAGGGTGATCCGCTGTTCCGCCAGGGCGAACCGGCGCAGGCGTTCTACTTCGTGATTGCCGGGGCGGTGAAGATCTACCGGCTCACCCCCGACGGCCAGGAGAAAGTCTTCGAGGTCATCAGCGAACGCCAGACCTTCGCCGAGGCCATGATGCTGATGGACACCCCCAACTATGTCGCCTCCGCCGATGCGGTCGGCCCGACCCAGCTGTATCGCCTGTCCAATGCCACCTATATGCGCCTGCTGCAAAGCAACAGCCGGCTGACCTTCGCCCTGCTCGGCAAGCTGTGCGTGCGCCTGCATCAACGGGTCAACGAAATCGAGACCCTGTCGCTGAAGAACGCCACCCACCGCGTGGTTCGCTACCTGCTGACGCAGCTGGTACGCCTGCAAACCGTGGACAGCCAGTTCGAGTTGCCGATGGCCAAGCAGTTGATCGCCGGCCACCTGTCCATCCAGCCGGAAACGTTTTCGCGAATCATCCGGCGCTTGATCGATGAAAAGATCATCACCCAGGACGGTCGCCAGATCGCAATCCTCGATCGCCTGCGCCTGGAGCAATTCGAATGAGCCCACGCCCCATCTGCCTGTATTGCCAACAGGCCAACCCTGCCAGTGAAACCCAATGCCGCCAGTGCGGCATGCCCCTGCCGGCCGAGGCGGCACTGGCTGGGGCACGGCGGGTGCGCCGTTTCACCTGGTTCTGCGTAGGGCTGGCGGTATTGTGCGTGGCGATGTTCTTCTGGTTGCCTCGCGACATCGCCTGACACCTCAATCCTGGGTCAATTGCCGGTACAGCTGCGGAAGGCGTAGCGGCAGTTGCTCGGGCTGGCGAATCAAGGTGTAGCCGTTGGCCCCGAACATGTACGGCAGATAATCCCCCGCCTCGCGATCGATGGTGATGCAGAACGGCGTCACCCCCTGGCGGCGGGCTTCCAGCACGGCCTGGCGAGTATCCTCCACACCGTAGCGGCCCTCATACAGGTCCAGGTCATTGGGCTTGCCGTCACTGAGCAGCAGCAACAGCCTGCGCCGCCGCTTGCAGCCTGCCAGGCGTTGCGTGGCCTGCCGGATAGCGGCGCCCATGCGCGTGTAATAACCGGGCTTGAGGCCCTGGATACGGCCGCGGGCCTGGTCATCGTAGTGCTGGTGGAATGTCTTGAGCTCATACATCCGCACCTGCTGGCGACGCAGGGATGAAAAGCCATACAAGGCAAAGTCGTCCCCCAGCACCGACAGCGTTTCGGCGAACAGCAGCAGGCTGTCGCGGATCACATCGATCACCCGGTGCTCATCGTTGAGATGGGCATCGGTGGACATCGACAGGTCGGCCAGCAGCAGGCAGGCCAGGTCGCGGCGGGTCTGGCGTTGCTCCATGAACAGGCCACGCTCGCTGCACGGTCCTTGCCGGCGCTCGACGTGAAAATCCAGCCAGGCCTGCAGATCCAGTTCCGAACCCTGGGTTTGCTGGCGCAACCACTGCCGGTCGTTGCGCAGATGCTCGAACTGGCGGCGCAACCGCTGGGCCGGGGAACGCAGACGTGCTGGCAACGGTTGGGGTTCGCAGTCGCGAGGAGCAAACGTCTGCAAGCTGACGAAATCATCCTGGAGGCGCTGTTTGCGGTAGTCCCATTCCGGCAACAGGATGCCTTCGCCCAGCGGCATGTCATCCGCGTCGGCTGGCGGCAGGTCCAGATGCAGTTTCAAGCCACCGCCCTTGCGCAACCGCGTGCGCGACAGGGTCAGTTGATCGAGGTCTTCGGCCACCCGGGCGGCGTGCGGATCCTCGCTGTCGTCCGACCAGCGATCCAGGTCCACGTGCTCGGTCCAACTGAACAGGTTTTCCAGGCGCACGATGAGTAGGCCGCCGTCACGACTGGTTTCGTCGATGCGTTCGGCGCGCTTGCGTCCACCCTGCTGTTCACCCGGCGGTGTCGCCAGGTACTGATCGGACTCTTCGAGATCGGCGCCTTGGGGATTGGCCAGATGCCGGGGCGGATATAACCAGAGCGGAAGCGGCCAGGCTGCCCGTTCGCTGCGCGGGAAATGCTCGACACTGCCGGGCTCGCGCAGGGCCTGGCACAACGCGCGCTCCAGGGCCGCTTCAGCCGGGTCGAGTGTGGCCGGATCGGGGCGCAGCGCCAAGTGCGTTTCCACCAACCGCCGGTAGCGAGGACGCAGCACCGGGTAGCGCTGCAATACCGCCTGGGTCCAGCGCTGGTTGTCCCGCCCCCAGTGCCTCATCGGCCCCGACTGCGCGGCCAGCAACGCGAGCCAGCGATACAGCTCTTCGTTCAGGCCGACATCGGGAAACGCCGCCAGGCTCGCCGGCAGACGCAGGTTATTGCCGTCGCAGCAAGCCAGGGGTACTCGCTTGCAGGTGCCGGCGATCTGCTGCAACAGGTTGCGACGTAGCAGCAGATCACGGTCGCTGACCGCCTCCACACCCAACTGGCGAGAACCGCCCGTGGCGTGAAACAGCACTTGAAGGGCGCGTAGTCGCGCATTCAATTCCACCCGTGCTTCGGGAAAATCCACACTGGCGCGACGGGTGATGAAACGGTGCCAGACACTGCCGACCCATTCTTCCAGCTCCAGGGTGAATGCCATGGTTATTCTCCTCTTAAGCCGAACCCATTGTGGCGAGGGGATTCATCCCGCTGGGGCGTGAATCGGCCCCTGCATCCGGTCTGATACACCGCAGTAGCAGACCTTTTGGAGCTGCTTCGCAGCCCAGCGGGGATGAATCCCCTTGCCACAAATGGGTCCGGACTAACCACTGTGGTGACTCACGAAGGCACCACCGCCGCCGGTGCACGCAGCGCCGCACGCCCCCGTTGACGGAAGCTGAACAGGTAGCAGAGCAACCCGAGCAGGAACCCGACCCCACTGACCAGGCGCGCCCAGAACAGCGGCTTGAGCTGATCCATGGTGGCCATGAACGGCAAGGCACTGCCATCCACCGCCCAGCGTTGCAGCCATACCTGGACGACACCGGCCGCGGTGAGGAACAAGGTGATCATTACCATCGACAGGGTCATCAGCCAGAAGCCCCAGACTTCCAGTCGCTGGGAACGCTCGTCCGCCGCTTCGCCCAGTCCGCGCAGGCGCGGCATGGCATAGCTGATCAGTGTCATGACGATCATCGCGTAGGCGCCGTAGAACGCCAGGTGACCATGGGCCGCGGTCAGTTGCGAGCCGTGGGTGTAGTAGTTCACCGGTGCCAGGGTGTGCAGGAAACCCCAGACGCCCGCCCCGAAGAAGGCAGTGACCGTGGTGCCCTTGGCCCACAGCGTCGCCGCACGGTTCGGGTGTTGCCGCCGACGGTTCTTCACCATGCTGAAGGCGAAGACCACCATTGCCAGGAACGGCAGCGGCTCCATGGCCGAGAAGATCGAGCCGACCCACAGCCAGACCTCGGGCGCGCCGATCCAGAAGAAGTGGTGGCCGGTGCCGATGATCCCGGTGATCAGCGCCATGGCGATGATCACATAGAGCCATTTCTCCACCACCTCCCGGTCCACGCCGGTGACCTTGATCAGCACGAAGGCCAGCATCGAGCCCATGATCAGCTCCCACACGCCTTCCACCCAAAGATGCACCACCCACCACCAGTAATACTTGTCGCGGGCCAGGTTTTCCGGGTTGTAGAAGGAGAACAGGAAGAACACCGCCAGGCCGATCAGGCCTGTCATCATCACCATGCTGACCGTGGTCTTGCGGCCCTTGAGCAGTGTCATGCCGATGTTGTAGAGAAAGCCCAGGCACACCACCACGATACCCATCTTGGTGATGGTCGGCTGCTCCAGGAACTCCCGCCCCATGGTGGGCAGCAGGTCGTTGCCGGTGACTTTCGCCAGTGTCGCGTAGGGTACCGAGAGGTAACCCAGGATGGTCATCACGCCCGCGGCGGCGAACACCCAGAACAACAGCAGCGCCAGTTTCGGGCTGTGCAACTCGCGATCGGCCTCCTCCGGCACCAGGTAGTAAGCCGCGCCCATGAAGCCGAACAGCAGCCACACGATCAGCAGGTTGGTGTGGACCATGCGGGCCACGTTGAAGGGGATCAGCGGGAACAGGAAGTCGCCGACCACGTATTGCAGGCCCATGATCAAACCGAACAGCACCTGTCCCAGGAACAGCATCAGGGCAAACACGAAGTAGGGTTTGGCGACGGCTTGCGAGGCGAATTTCAGATGCGGATTAGCCATGCTCATCTCTCAGCCCTCCTTGTTTGGCGGCCAGCCATTGGTGTTGATTTTCGAGCTCCACTTGAGGAATTCGCCGAGGTCGTCGACTTCCTGCTCGCTCAGGTTGAACTGCGGCATGGCCCGGCGCCCAGGGGCTCCCAAGGGCTGCATTTTCATCCAGGCCTGGAGGAACGGCTTGAAGGCTTCCTCGCCACCGCGCCGGTTGATCACATTGCCCAGCTCCGGCGCGAAATAAGCGCCCTCGCCCAGCAGCGTGTGGCAACCGATGCAGTTGTTGCGCTCCCAGACGCCCTTGCCGCGAATCACCGACTCGCTCAGTTGGGCCTGGTTGCTACGGTCTGGAAAGGTCTGTTCGGTGTGGTAGGTCAGGGCCAGGAATATCAGGAAGAAGAAGATGCTCCCCCCGAAATAAATATTCCTGGCCATGCCTTTGGTGAAGGTATCTGACATGGTCACTTCCTCATTGCTTGGCGTGTTCATTCTAGGAAGCGAGGGCTCTGAAACCGCTTGATGGCAATCAAGAATCTCCGATGGTTCTGGTGGGTTGTTCCGCCACCGCCCAAAAGGCAGGTGAGCTTTTATGGCAGGGGTTGTTTTGTGGCGAGGGATTCTGTGTTCACAGGTTCAGGCGGGTGTGATGACGATCCCTATTACACTCGCCAACAGCACCGCCCAGCTCAGCACCAACCAACGCCACAACCGCGGCGCATGGCGCAGTTCCATGAAGCCGTCGGCGATCAACCAGGCCTTGCCCACCGCGACCGCCAGGATGGCGATGGACACCAGCCCGGTGGCGGCGACCTGGCCCAGGGCGACAGTACCGATGCTCAGCACGACCAGCATCGACCAGCAGGCGATCAGGACACGGGAAGCCGGCACGAGCACCTCCGCTCAATCGAGCACGTAGACAACCGGAAACAGCACCACCCAAACCAGGTCCACCATGTGCCAATACAGCACACCGGACTCCAACCCGCTGCAACGCTGCGAATCATGGCGACGCCGCCGGCAGCGCTCGGCCAGCCAGCCGAGGATCACCATGCCCAGCAGCACATGCAGGAAATGGAACGCCGTGAGGATCCAGTACAACGTGAAAAACGTGTTGCGCTCCAGGCCCAGGCCGCTAGCCGAAAGATGGGCATATTCGGTGAGTTTGATCCCCACGTAGCCCGACGCGAACAGCAACGCCAGCCACAGCGACACCGCGCCCCGCCGTGGCCGATCCTGCCGGACCTGTTCCTGGGCCAGTGCGGCGAACAGTCCGGCGGTGAGCAGGCTGAGGGTCATGGCCAGGCCGGTGGAGCGATCCAGCAGTTGCCGGCCTTCGCTGAACATTTGCGGATGCAACGCCTGGGCGACGGTGAAGGCCAGGATCAGCAGTGCGAACACCGACAATTCGGCGAGGATGAAAAACCACATCGCCAGGTCACCCGGCAAACGCCGGGCCACCGCCACGGGCTCAACCGAAGTGGACATCGACCACTTCCATCAACGCCGCGACGGTCTGCGGATCGTCGCTCAACGGCTCGGCCAGGCACGCCAGGCAGGCCTGGCGCGGCTCCATCCCGGCGCCGATCATCCGCGCCGCGAATATCAACAGGCGGGTCGATGCCACTTCTTCCAGGTCATGCTGGTCGAGCCGGCGCAACGCCTGTCCCAACCGCACCACCTGGGCCGCCAGGGCCGGGTCCACCGCGGCCTCGCGAGCCACGATGCGCTCCTCGTCCGGCACCGCAGGATAACCGAAGCGCATCGCCACGAAACGCTGGCGCGTGCTGGGTTTCATGCCCTTGAGCAGGTTCTGGTAACCCGGGTTGTAAGACACCACCAGCATGAACGACGGCGGCGCCTGGAGCACCTCGCCGGTGCGCTCCAGATACAGCTGGCGGCGATCGTCGGCCAGCGGATGCAAAACGACCGCCGTGTCCTGGCGCGCCTCCACCACTTCGTCCAGGTAGCAGATGCCGCCCTCGCGCACCGCGCGGGTCAATGGTCCGTCCTGCCACCAGGTGCCCTGGGCGCCGATCAGGTGGCGGCCCACCAGGTCGGCGGCACTCAGGTCGTCGTGGCACGCCACCGTGTACAGCGGCAGTTTGAGGCGGTGGGCCATGTGCTGGACAAAACGGGTCTTGCCGCAACCCGTGGGCCCCTTGATCAGCACCGGCATGCCATGGCGCCAGGCCTGCTCGAACAGCGCAGGTTCGTTGTCCTGGGGTTGATAGAAAGGCTCGTCCGGTTGGTGGAGCGTGTGGCTCGGGTTCATGGCAAGGCCTGCTGGGACAATACGATTACCGGCCACGCTACGGGCCCCTGCGACAACCTGGCAAGGAGCTCGGCGGGCAAACTTGATCGACGTCAAGCGAGTAATCACAGGCCAGGGAATAGCCTTGCATCGCACCCGGAACCTGCGCGCCGAACATCCATTACAGCGCAGCGCGGGTCATGCCTGAGGAGAAATGGAATGCTGATCAGCCACAAAAAATCGTGGGTCCTGAGGGTCACGGCGCTGTGTACCGCGCTGGTGGCGTCCCACGCCTTCGCCGACCAATCCGCCGCCCCCGACCAGCCTCGCCTGGTCAAGACCGAAGGCGCACCGGACCTGAGCCAGGCCGACTTCGACGCGGCCAAGGAAATCTATTTCCAGCGCTGCGCCGGCTGCCACGGTGTCCTGCGCAAAGGCGCCACCGGCAAGCCGCTGACACCGGACATCACCCAGTCGCGCGGCCAGGCCTATCTGGAAGCGCTGATCACCTACGGCTCGGCCGCCGGCATGCCGAACTGGGGCACCTCCAACGCCCTGACCAAGGACCAGATCACGGTCATGGCCAAGTTTATCCAGCACACCCCGCCGACACCCCCTGAATGGGGCATGGCCGAGACGCTCAAGACCTGGAAAGTGCTGGTCAAGCCTGAGGATCGGCCCACCCGGCAACTCAACTCCCTGAACCTGCAGAACCTGTTCTCGGTGACCCTGCGCGACGATGGCAAGATCGCCCTGATCGACGGGGACAGCAAGCAGATCGTCAAGCTGATCGACACCGGCTATGCGGTGCACATTTCTCGCATCTCCGCTTCGGGACGCTACCTGCTGGTGATCGGCCGGGACGCCAAGATCGACATGATCGACCTGTGGCCGAAGGAGCCGACCAAGGTCGCCGAAATCAAGGTGGGCATCGAGGCCCGCTCGGTGGAAACCTCCAAGTTCAAGGGCTATGAAGACAAGTACGCCATAGCCGGTTCGTACTGGCCGCCGCAGTTCACCATCATGGACGGCGAGACCCTGGAGCCCAGGCAGATCGTCTCGACCCGGGGCATGACGGTCGATACCCAGCAATACCATCCCGAGCCCCGGGTCGCGGCCATCATCGCGTCTCACGAATGGCCGGAGTTCATCGTCAATGTCAAGGAAACCGGCAAGGTGATGCTGGTCAACTACCAGGACATCAAGAACCTCACCATCACCAGCATCGACGCCGCGCCATTCCTCCATGACGGCGGTTGGGACAGCAGCCACCGCTACTTCATGACGGCCGCCAACAACTCCAACAAGGTCGCGGTGATCGATTCCAAGGAGCGCAAGCTCACCGCCCTGGTGGACGTGGGCAAGACCCCGCACCCGGGTCGTGGCGCCAACTTCGACCACCCGCTCTACGGCCCCGTCTGGGCCACCAGCCACCTGGGCGACGCCGGGGTCTCGCTGATCGGCACCGACCCGCTCAAGCATCCGCAATATGCCTGGAAGCAGGTCGGCTCGCTCCAGGGCCAGGGCGGCGGTTCGTTGTTCATCAAGACCCATCCCCAGTCCCGTCACCTGTACGTCGACACCACCCTGAGCCCCGACGCCAAGCTCAGCCAGTCGGTGGCGGTGTTCGACATCGACAAGCTCGACGCCGGCTACAAGGTGCTGCCGATCGCCGAATACGCCGGAATCAGGAAAGGCGCGCTGCGAGTGGTGCAACCGGAATACAACAAGGCCGGCGATGAGGTCTGGTTCTCGGTCTGGAGTGGTCAGGAAGACGAGTCGGCGCTGGTGGTGATCGACGACAAGACCCTCAAGGTCAAGAACGTGATCAAGGACAAGCGCCTGATCACCCCGACCGGAAAATTCAACGTCTACAACACCCAACACGACATCTATTGAGCCCCATCAATAAGAGGAAAAACCATGAAGCCTATTCTGATTGCGTTGGCCTTGACTGCCGCCTACGGCCTGCCGGCGTCGGCGCAAGACGGCCCGACGCTGTTCAAGAGCAAGCCCTGCGCCGCCTGCCACTCCATCGACACCAAGGTGGTGGGCCCGGCGCTCAAGGAGGTGGCGGCGAAGAATGCCGGCGTCGCCGGGGCACAGGAGGTACTGGCCAAGCACATCAAGGAAGGGACCCAGGGAAACTGGGGCCCGATGCCAATGCCGGCCAACCCCGTGACCGAAGAGGAAGCCAAGATCCTCGCGGCGTGGGTCTTGACTCTTAAATAACGCTCAAGGAGTCCATCCCTGTGGCGAGGGATTTATCCCCTCGTCACAGGAGCGCGCACGATTTCAATTCAGGAGGCGTCATGGAACGACACAGCACTGCAATCTCGATGACCACCCTCCTCTTCGCTTTCTCTTCCTGCGTGCTGGCCGCTCCCGACCACCAGCGCCAGGCTCAATTGCAACACCTGCTGGACCAGGACTGTGGCGCCTGCCACGGCCTGTACCTGACCGGCGGCCTCGGCCCTCCCCTGACCCATGAAGCCCTGGCCGGTAAATCCCGCGACAGCCTCATCGCCACCGTCACCTTCGGCCGCCCCGGCAGCGCCATGCCCGGTTGGGCGGCACTGCTTGCTCCCGACGATATCCGCTGGCTGGTGGACCGGCTCCTTCAAGGAAAACCCGCCTCATGATCCGTTCTCTCCTGTCCTTCACGGCCATCGCCATGCTGCTGTCGGCTTGCGCCCAGACGCCGCTGCGCGGCACAGGTGACCTGGGGGTGGTGGTGGAGCGCGCCACCGGCAGCCTGCAGATCATCGAGAGCGACACCCATACCGCCCTCGCTCGTGTCGAAGGGCTGGGCGACCTGTCACATGCCTCGGTGGTGTTTTCCCGGGACCAGCGTTATGCCTACGTGTTCGGCCGCGATGGCGGCTTGAGCAAGGTCGACCTGCTCAGCGCACGTATCGATCGCCGCATCATCCAGGGCGGTAACAGCATCGGCGGGGCGATCAGCCAGGACGGCAAGCTGATCGCCGTCTCCAACTACGAGCCCGGGGGCGTCAAGGTGTTCAATGCCCGGACCCTGGAGCAGATCGCCGACATTCCCGCCACGCCGCTGCCTGACAGGCAGAAGCGCTCCCGGGTGGTGGGCCTGGTGGATGCACCGGGGCAACGCTTCGTCTTCAGCCTGTTCGACACCGGGGAAATCTGGAGCGCCGATTTCAGCCAGGGCCCAACGCCACGAATCGAACGTTTCACAGGCATCGGCCAGCAACCCTATGACGCGCTGATCACCCCGGACGGTCGCTATTACATGGCCGGACTGTTCGGCGAGGACGGCATGGCCCAACTCGACCTGTGGCACCCCGAACGCGGCGTGAAACGTGTACTCGGACACTACGGGCGCGGCCAGGCCAGGCTCCCGGTGTACAAGATGCCTCATCTGGAAGGTTGGGCCATGGCCGACCGACACGCCTTCGTGCCCGCCGTCGGTCATCACCAGGTGCTGGTGATGGACGCTCGGCGCTGGCAGCCGGTCGATGCCATCGCCGTGGCCGGCCAGCCGGTGTTTGTCACGGCACGCCCGGATGGCCGGCAGCTGTGGGTCAACTTCGCCTACCCGGATAACGACCGCGTCCAGGTCATCGACACCCAGACCCACGCCATCGTCGCCGACCTGAAGCCGGGACCTGCGGTGCTGCACATGGAATTCACCGCGAGGGGCGACCAGATGTGGTTGTCTGTCCGGGACGGCGGCGAGGTGCAGGTGTGGGATCCGTACCGGCTCGAGCGACTGGCCACCCTGCCCGCCCAGAGCCCCAGCGGGATTTTCTTCAGCAGCCGCGCCCACAAGCCGGGGTACTGAGCATGAACACCGCCTCGCTCTCCCGTCGCCTGATCGACCGTTTTCAGCATGGCATGCCGTTGTGCCCGCAGCCTTACCAGGCCATGGCCGAGGCCTTGGGTTGTACGCAAGCCCAGGTGCTCGACTGCCTGCAACACCTGCAACTGGCCGGCACCCTGTCGAGGATCGGCCCGGTGTTCGAGCACACCCGGGCCGGCGCCAGCACCCTGGCAGCCCTGGCGGTGCCCGTGGACCGCCTGCATCAGGTGGCGGCCCGCGTCAGCCATTACCCGGAGGTCAATCACAACTACGCCAGGGAACACCGCTACAACCTGTGGTTCGTGCTCACCGGCCCCGACCGCGCCCACCTGGACAACATTCTCCTGGAGCTGGAAAGGGACACCGGCCTCACGCCGTTGGACCTGCCCATGCTGACCGCCTACCGCATCGACCTGGGCTTCGCCCTGGAGGCTGCTGATGAATAACGCGTTGAGCGAACGACAATCCCTGGCCCTGCGCCGTCTCCTGGAAACGGGACTGCCCCTGACCCCGCGCCCTTTCCAGGCGCTGGCCGGGCAGATCGAAGCCCGCGAAGAACAGGTCCTCGAACAGATGCGGCAATGGCATCAAGAGGGGTTGTTCCGGCGGGTCGGCCTGGTGGTCAACCATCGTGCCCTGGGCTTCGCCGCCAACGCCATGCTGGTACTGGACGTACCGGATGCCCTGGTGGACGAAGTGGGTCGCCGCCTTGGCCAGGCCCCGGGAATCAGCCTCTGCTACCAGCGTCCGCGACGCCTGCCCCAGTGGCAATACAACCTGTTCTGCATGATCCATGGACGCCAGCGTGACCGCGTACAGGCACAGGTCAAGGCCCTGCTCGAACAGCACCTGCTGGACGACCTGCCCCATGAATTGCTGTTCAGCTCCCATCTGTTCAAGCAGTGCGGCGGGCGATACGCCCCTCCTGCCGGAGCGCGTCTCGATGGATGACCTGGATCGACGCCTGATCAACCGCCTGCAACTGGGCCTGCCGCTGGTACGTCAGCCCTGGCAGGCATTGGCCCATGAACTGGGTAGCAGCAGTACCGAACTGCTCGACCGATTGCATGAGCTGCTCAATGACGGCGTGCTCACCCGTTTCGGCCCGATGTTCGACATCGATCGACTGGGCGGGGCGTTCACCCTGGCCGCCCTGGCGGTGCCCGAGCCGCGCTTCGACACCATCGCCGAGCTGCTCAACGGCATGCCCGAGGTGGCCCACAACTACCGTCGCGAGCACGCCTGGAACATGTGGTTCGTACTCGCCTGCTCCAGCGAACAGGCGATCACCGACACCCTGCTGCGCATCGAGCGCCTGACAGGCCTGGTACCGCTGAACCTGCCCAAGGAGGAGACATACCATGTCGGCCTGTATTTCCCCGTGTGATTCGTTGCTGTCCACGCCGCCTGCGGCGCCAGCGACTTCGGTACGGCGGTTGGTGGAACTGACCCAGGCCGGCCTGCCGCTGGTGGACGACCCCTGGGGGTGGCTGGCCGAACAGCTGGGGCTGAGCGTGGAAGCGACCCTCGACCTGCTCAAGTGCCTGCAGGCCGAAGGCGCCATCCGTCGCATCGCCGCCGTTCCCAATCACTACCGCCTGGGCTACCGCCACAACGGCATGACGGTCTGGGACGTGGCCGATGCCGACGTCCCGCGCCTCGGTGCCCTGTTGGGCGCGCAGCCCTTCGTCAGCCACTGCTACCGCCGTCCGCGCCAGCCCGGCTGGCGCTACAACCTGTTCGCCATGGTGCATGGCCGCAGCCGCGAAGAGATCGACCGCTACCGCGAACATTTGCGGTATCTGCTGGGCGAGGCCTGCGCCGCCGACGACATGCTGGTGAGCAGCCGCATCCTGAAGAAAACCGGCCTGCGCCTGCCCTCCCCCTAGGCGTTGTATGAAAGAGTGCCTGCGCGACGAAGGAGCGCTTTATGTTGAGGATCAGCCATTATCTGCGGGCCCTGGCCGGGCAATGCCCTGCCCCGCGCACCTCGCCACCGGGCAGCGTCCGGCCACCGGTGGTGATCTGGAACCTGCTGCGGCGTTGCAACCTGACCTGCAAGCATTGCTACGCCACCTCCGCCGACAGCGTGTTTCGCGACGAGCTGGATACCGCCGCGGCCCTCAAGGTCATCGATGACCTGCATGACGCCGGGGTCCGCGTGCTGATTCTTTCCGGTGGCGAACCCCTGCTGCGCGAAGACCTGTTCCAGCTCAGCCGGCATGCCCGGGATCGGGGATTGTTTCTCGCCCTGTCCACCAACGGCACCCTGATCACTGCGGACAACATCGAGCGAATTGGCGCGGCGCAGTTCGATTACGTCGGCATCAGCATCGATGGCCTGGAAGCGACCCACGATGAATTCCGCCAGCTCAAGGGCAGCTTCGCCCGCTCCATGGCGGCCATCCGGCTCTGCCGCGAGCAAGGTATCCGAGTGGGACTGCGGACCACCCTCACCCGGCAGAACCACCCACAGCTTCCCCAACTGCTGGGCTTGATGAGGGAATACGACGTACAGAAGTTCTACCTGTCACACCTCAACTACAGCGGCCGGGGCAAGCGCAGCCGCACGCTCGATGCCCACCAACAGATGAGCCGCGAGGCCATGGCATTGATCTTCGAACAGGCCTGGGACGACATCGAACAGGGCCGCGACAGCGATTTCGTCAGCGGCAACAACGACGCCGATGCGATCCTGCTGCTGCAATGGGTCGCCCGACGCCTGCCCCGGCATGCCGACGCACTGGAGCAGATGCTGCGAGCCTGGGGCGGCAATGCCTCGGGCTGCGGCATCGCCAATATCGACAATACCGGCGAGGTTCATCCCGATACCTACTGGTGGCAGCACTCGGTGGGCAACGTGCGCCGTACGCCGTTTCGCACCCTCTGGTACGAGCGCCCCGACCCCCTTCTGCTGAAACTGCGCGAGCACCCACGGACCGTGGGCGGCCGCTGCGGCCACTGCCGCTGGCTGGCCATCTGCAACGGCAATACGCGCACCCGGGCCTGGGCCGAGGGTGACCTGTGGGGCCAGGACCCCGGGTGTCATCTGCTGGACGAAGAAATCGGCCTGCAGGCGATTGCCAATGTCTCCCTGTCCCCCGCGCGCTGAGCCAATGGCGAATCTGCTACCGAACCAAGGAAATCCCATGCCTGCCCCCATCGTTTTGCCCGCTGCCCTGCAATCGCCCTTCAGACCGGGGGAAGTCGCCCTGGTCGGCGCCGGCCCCGGTGACCCCGGCCTGCTGACGCTGCGTGCCTGGAGCCTGTTGCAGCAGGCCGACGCAGTGGTCTACGACCGCTTGATCAGCCCGCAGCTGCTGGGCCTGGTTCCGCTGACATGCGCCCGGCACTACGTTGGCAAAGCCGCCGGTTGCCACAGCCTGCCCCAGGCACAGATCAACACGCTGCTGGCCGACCTGGCCGGACAGGGACAGCGGGTGGTCCGGCTCAAGGGCGGCGATCCATTCATCTTCGGGCGCGGCGCCGAAGAACTGGAATACCTGCTGGCCCGCGGCATCGATTGCCAGGTGGTACCGGGGATCACCGCCGCTGCCGGTTGCAGCGCCTACGCCGGCATTCCCCTGACCCACCGCGACCTGGTGAATTCCTGCCGCTTCATCACTGGCCACCTGCAACGCGAAGGTGATCTTGAGCTGCCCTGGCAGAGCCTGGCGGACGACAGCCAGACCCTGGTGTTCTACATGGGCTTGTCGAACCTGGGCACCATCGCCACGCGGCTGATGGCGGCAGGCCTGGCGGCCGACACCCCGGCGGCCTTGATCAGCAACGGCACACGCCCCGACCAGCGAGTGCATCGCGGCACCCTCGCGCATTTGCCGGACATGGCCGCGCAGTGTTGCGAGGGCCTGCCGACCCTGACGGTGATCGGTCGGGTGGTCGGCTTGTTCGCCCACCAGCCGCTGCAGCATCCGGCGTGCCTGCATCCTGTGCAATCCCTGTTCCCGGTCTCGAAGGTGGCGCCATGATCCGCTGGTGGCTGGCCCCCCTGCTGTGGGTGGGCACGGCCCATGGCAGCGATGCCAACGTCCCGGACCTGGAACTGGCCGAGCGCACCTACCAGCAGTACTGCCAGCAGTGCCATGGGGTCAATCGCATCGGCGGTGCCGGGCCTGCGCTGTTACCCCAGAGCCTGGGCCGGATCAAACCCGCCGAGATTCGCCAGGTCATCGAAAAGGGCCGGCCGGCCAGCCAGATGGCAGGGTTCGGTACAGTACTGGACGCCGCCCGGATCGATGGCCTGACCCATTACCTGCAGCGGCCGCCCGCCGTCGAGCCAAGCTGGAGCGAGGACGACATCCGCCACAGCCACCACCTGCTGGCGGATGTCGCCAGCCTGCCCGACAAGCCCCAGCACCAGGCCGACCCGCTGAACCTGTTCGTGGTGGTGGAAGCCGGTGACCACCATGTCGATATCGTCGATGGGGACCGCTTCGAAGTGCTGGCCCGCTTCGCCTCGCATTTCGCGGTGCATGGCGGGCCGAAGTTCTCGCCTGATGGGCGCTTCGTCTACCTGGCGTCCCGGGACGGCTGGGTCAGCCTGTACGACCTGCACAATCTCAAGCTGATCGCCGAGGTGCGGGCCGGTCTCAACACCCGCAACCTGGCGGTCAGCAAGGACGGGCGCTGGGTGCTGGTGGGCAACTACCTGCCCGGCAGCCTTGCCGTGCTGGATGCCCGGGACCTTTCGTTGGTCAAGACCATCGAGACCGTCGACAGCAGTGGCCAGGCTTCCCGGGTCAGCGCGGTCTATACCGCTCCACCGCGAGACAGCTTCATCGTTGCCCTGAAGGATGCGAAGGAAGTCTGGGAATTGCCCACCGGCCCGAATCCGGACTTCGTGCCGCGGCGCATCGAGGTCCAGGATCACCTCGACGACTTCTCTTTCTCCCCCGACTATCGCCAGTTGCTCGCCACTTCACGCAAGGCCCAGGGGGGACAGGTGGTCGACCTCGACAATGGCCGGGTCGTGACCGACATTGCCTTGCCGGGCATGCCGCACCTGGGTTCGGGAACCTATTGGCAACGCGATGGGCACTGGGTGTTCGCCACGCCCAACATCAGTAAGGGGCTGGTCTCGGTCATCGATTTGAGCACCTGGAAAGTCATCAAGCAGATCCCCACCCTGGGGCCGGGATTCTTCCTGCGCAGCCACGCCAATTCCCGCTACGCCTGGACCGACGTGTTCTTCGCCCCGGGCAACGATGCCATCCACCTGATCGACAAGCAGACCCTGGAAATCGCCCATACCCTGCGCCCCATGCCCGGCAAGACCGCCGCCCATGTCGAATTCACCCGCGACGGCCGCTACCTGCTGCTGAGCATCTGGGACACCGATGGCGCGCTGATCGTCTATGACAGCCAGACACTGCAGGAAATCAAGCGCCTGCCCATGAACAAGCCTTCGGGCAAGTACAACGTCGGCAACAAGATCGAATTCGCCGAGGGCACGTCCCACTGAAACACACCACCCCGCAGCGCGAGCCTTCCCCGGGGTGGTCATTTGCATCATTGCCGATACGGATCCCTCGTGCGCTTACCTGCCCACGATGGCGACAGCTCAGCCGACACGAAGGGCTCGGTCAATGGCTCATGGAAGACATGGCCGAGGCCTGCCCGAGCAGCTCCTGGTCGATGTCTTCCAGGCGCAGGACACGGCCGCCAGTCTCACTGGCGAGTTTCCGGGCTGCCTGGGCATCTGAGAAGGAGGCCAGCACCACGCCCATGGCGCCCTTGAGGCCGGTGCCGACGACGAACCAGGCGGTACGCGCATCGATCAGGTGGGCATCGTCCGGGGCATCCCAATGGCCGCGGCCCATGTCGTGGACGTACAGCTTGACGTCGGCCCGTTGGTTCTCCGGCTGCAGCCACCAGCCGAGCATCTCCGCCGGCGAGCAGAATTTCTTCACGCCGCCCGCCCCCACCGCCGCCCCCTTGGGCCCGGGGAAGTCAGTGATGACCATGCCGCATACATGGCACTCGTCACCGGGGTGAAACGCCAGGGTCGCCTCGCTGGACGATGGCGCCGCAGCCTTTTCACACCCCGCCAGCGCCAGGCACACCACTATCCCGGCCAGGAGGCGGCTCGCCTTGTAGGACACCTTGTTCATCGTTGCATGCTCCATTCATCAATCACAATTCAAGGGCACCGGCGCTCGAACAGCCGATAGGCCAACCCTAACGGCACCGCCATCCACACCCCGAGGCAAAGCCAGAGCACCGGCCCCGACACCGGCAAGTCGCTGCCCAGGGTCATGACCGACGCACCGCTGGAGACGCCGTCGAACCCCGACAGGTTGATCAGCCGGTACACATCGGTAGGGTTGAACAGCAACAGCCAGGGCAGCAGGTCCGGGCTGAAGCGGCCCTCACTCAGTACCAGCAGCGCCAGCAGTACCAGGTCGAACACCAGCACGAAGAAAAACCACACCCCCAGCGCGAGGCCGGCGGCGGTGGACTTTTGCGTCGAAAGACTGCTCAGCACATAGGCCAATCCCAAGAAGACCCAGCCCAGCAGCGAACTCGACAGCATGAAACGGCCAAAGGCCCAGAGCAGCAGGCCCAGCTCGACGTCGTCGACCAGCAAGGCGATGGCGAGCGTTGCGCAACCGAAGCCGATCAGCGTCGCCAGGCTCAGGATCAGGCCATGGCCGACAAACTTGCCCAGCAGCAACTGTCCACGGCTCAGCGGGTAGGTCAGCAACAGCAGCAAGGTCCCGCTCTCGTCCTCGCCGACGATGGCGTCATAGGCCAGCAGCAAGGCGATCAAGGGCATCAGGAAGGTCGCCAGGCTGGCCAGGCTGGCCACGGTGGCCGGTACCGAGGTGAAGCCCAACTGGCCGGACGCCGCGGCGCCCAACCAGGCGATGCCGATCGCCAGCACGGCGAACAACAGACTGATCGCCAGCAGCCAGCGGTTACGCAGGCCATCGCTGAACTCCTTGCGGGCCATGTTCCAGATCGGGTTCATGGACGCACCTCCCCGGCTGCCGCGCCGCTCATGTAATGGCGGTACAAGTCCTCGAGGGACGGCGGCTTGATCTCGACATCCGTCGGGTTGTGTTGCGCCAGCAACTGACGCAGCAACGCCAGCTTGCTGCCGTCGGGCGCGGCCACCTGCAAGCCTTCGGCTCCCCAGCCCTGGGTGACATGCCCCTCGCTGCGCCAATGCTGTTGCAACTGGCTGGCACGGGCCAGGCCCGAAGCCCGGATCAGGGTCGGCAGCCGTGCCTCCTCCCGCAGCCGCGCCAGGCTGCCCAGGGCCAGCAGGCGCCCTCGGGTCAGGATCGCCGCGCGATTGATATGCGCCTCGACGCCGGGCAGGACGTGGGAACAGAGGATGATGCTGGTGCCCTGCCAGCGCAGGCGATCGAGCAACTGGTAGAGGTCCTGGGTCGCGATGGGGTCCAGGCCCACGGTCGGCTCGTCCAGCAGCAACAGCCGCGGTCGGCCGAGCAAGGCCTGGGCCAGGCCGAGGCGTTGCCGCATGCCTTTGGAGTAGGTCCGCACCTTGCGCCGCGAGGCCTGGCTCAGCCCCACCTCCTCCAGCAGGCGCTCGACCTGCCCTGGCGCGGCGCCCTTGAGCCGGGCGAAATGGCGCAAGGTTTCCAGGCCGCTCAACTGCGGGTAGAACATCACGTTCTCCGGCAGATAACCGAGCATCTGTCGCACGCTGGAATCGCTCGGTGCCCGGCCGAATACCCGCACCTGTCCTTCACTGGCCCGCAGCAGGCCCAGGACCAGTTTCATGGTGGTGGTCTTGCCCGCGCCGTTATGGCCGAACAGACCAAGCACCTCGCCCTGGGCCAGGTCCAGGTCCAATCCATGCAATACGGTGGCGTCGCCATAACGCTGGCTGACGCCCTCGATCTCGACGACGTTCAAGGCGCGTCCTCCGAAGCAGTGTTGCGTTGCGGGGCGAAGACCGGTGCCGCCATCAACGGATGGCTGTCCGTCACCCCAGGGGATTTCATTACCGGGAAGGCTCGCTGCACCCAGCGCAACAGCTCGACGCCCGGACTGTTCATCAACAGCCGTACCTGGGGGTAGCGCCACAACAGGCGATCGACGTTGTCGTTGGGCTCATAGGCCACGTCGCCCAGGCCGTCGCCATTGCGATCCCAGCCAAGGTAGTCGCTCCAGTAATTGCCGCGTCCGTCCGCCGACCACTCCTGCAAGCGCGTGGCGACGTACTTGACCTGACGGCGATTGCCGGCAAAGACATTGCCGGCGATGCGGTTGTCTTCCGAGCCGGCGGTAAGGTGTATGCCCAGGGCGCTGCGCTCGAAGTGATTGCCTTCGATACGGTTGAACAATGAGTTGTAGATGAACAGCCCCTTGCCCTCGGCGCCGGTGATCATGGTGTCGCCGGTGGAGCCGTCGCGTACGTCGGTGACGAAGTTGTCCCGCAGGGTCGAATAGGTGATGTAGTTCATCAGGATCCCGTAGTTCTGGTCCTGCTCGGAACGGTTGCCGATGACCGTCAGCTTGCGACTTTGCATCAGGGCATACCCGGTGCGGGTACGCCGGGTGGTATTGCCCAGCAGGCGGTTATCGTTGGCGAACATGTAATGCACACCGTAGCGCAGGTCCTCCAGGGTATTGCCCTGGAGCAGGTTGTCGCTGGAGGTATCGATGTAGATGCCGTCGCGGGCCTGCCGCACCTGGTTGCCAATGACCCGGGCGCCCTGCACGGCATACAGATGGATGCCATTGCCTCGGTCCTGGGAACGCAGGCTCGGATCGCCCTGGATGACGTTGTCGATCAGGCTGACGTCCCGCGCGCCATCGACCCAGATGCCGAAACCCTGGCCCTGCATGCGGCTCAAGCGCACCACGGCCCCCCTGGCGACCGGCTGGACGAACACGGCGGCGTTCATGGCGGTCAGGTCATGGCCCCAATCCAGGAACGTACAGCCCTGGACCTGGACGTCCGGGGCCCGGATGATCAGCCCGTTGCCCTCCCCCTGCCCCTGGAATACCGCCCCCGGCGCACAAGTGAGGGTCATCGGCTGATCAATGCTGAACGAGCCGGTGTATTGCCCGGCAGGCAGGCGCCATTGGCGCTCGCCCTCGGCCTGCAAGGGCAGATTCGTGATGGGTTGCGGCGCGGCGAGCGCGCCGCCAGACAGCAGGCAGAGCACCAGCGCAATGACCGGTTGGCGAGCATGGCCCGCGGGTGGCCGCGTGTTCCAGGTCATTGCACCTGTCTCCTTTCGATGGGCCGACTCAGGCCTTTTCCACCAGCATGCGTCCGACCATCTCCATGTGCAGGGCGTGGCAGAACCAGCTGCAGTAGTACCAGTGCAGGCCAGGCTTGTCGGCGATGAAGGTGATGGACGAAGTCTGTTGCGGGCTGATCTCCATGCTCGCGCCGTGGTTGGTCATGACAAAGCCGTGGGAGACGTCCTCGATCTGGTCGATGTTGGTGATCGTCACGGTCACCTCGTTGCCTTGCTTGACGGTGAACTCCGTCACGCCATAGGCCGGTGCCATGGAGGTCATGTAGACCCGCACCTTGTTGCCGTCACGGATGACCTTGTTATCGGTCTCCAGGTTGATCCCGTCTTTCTTGGCCAGCGCCACGGTGTCGGCGAAGAACGGGTCATTGCGGTTCCAGATCTTCTGGGTCTTGATCTGGTCGCGCCGGGCGAGGATGCAGTCATGGGGCTCGGCGAAGGTGGGGCCATCGTGCACCAGCTTCATTTCCTCCCCGGAAATGTCGATCAACTGGTCATTCTCTGGGTGCAGCGGACCGGTGGGCAGGAAACGGTCCTTGGAGAACTTGCACAGCACCACCAGCCATTTGCCGTCGGCATCGCTGGATTCGGTCAAGGACGCATGGTTATGGCCAGGCTGGTACTGCACATCCAGCTTCTGCTTGATGTAGTTGACCTGCTCGCCCTTGTAGGCGCGGATGGCCTCATCCATGTTCCATTTCACCACCTGGCTGTCGATGAACAAGGTGGTATAGGCGTTGCCGCGTCCGTCGAAGGTGGTGTGCAGTGGCCCCAGGCCCAGTTCCGGCTCGGCGACGATCACGTCGCGAGGATCCTTGAGGCGGTCGGCGAACAGATCGTCCAGGCGGTCGATGGCAATCATCGAGACCGTGGGCGATAGCTTGCCGTTGGCGATGAAGTATTTGCCGTCGGGGGAAGTATTGCAGCCGTGGGGATTCTTCGGCACCGGGATGTAGCGGGTGAATTCGCAATCCTTGCCATTGACCCGGCGCCCATCGACCACCGGCACCTTGGAACCGTCCAGGGTCATGAACCTGCCGGCCTTGATCGCCGCCTCGATACGCGGGATGTTGTACACTACCACCCAGTCGCGCTCGTTGCGCATCATGCCGCCCAGGTCATAGGCCTTCTCGGAGTTGTAGCAGGTGCTCGCGGCATATTTGCCGGTGTAGTCGGCATCGGTGTTGTCCAGGTTGCCGTCGACGATCACCTGGAACGCCATTTCCATCTTCTCGGCGTCGATGGCGTTGAACATCGTGAAACTGTTCTTGTCCTGCAAGTCGAAGGTATGGCCGTCATTGGGGTGCGGAATCACGAACTCGCCGTTGGCGAACACGTACTTGGTGTACGGCACCTTCTGCAGGCGCAGGCCATGGATGGCTTGCACGTTGGGCACCGTAAGCATCTTGTCGCACTTCATGATGTCCAGGCGGATACGCGCCACCCGGGAGTTGGCCTTGTCGTTGATGAACAGGTATTTGCCGTCGTATTTGCCGTTCGTCATGGAGATGTGCGGGTGGTGGCAATCGCCGTTCTGGAACCTGGCGCTGTCCCCCAGCACGCGCTTGCTTTCGTTGGTCAGCCCCCACCCGGTGGCCGAGTCGACGTTGAAGACCGGGATACGCATCAGTTCGCGCATCGACGGCACCCCCAGCACCCTCACCTCGCCCTGGTGGCCGCCGCTCCAGAACCCGTAGTACTCGTCCAGCTCGCCGGGGGCCACATGGATCCTGGACTTGGCCTCCTTGGCCGCAGCGGCCCAGGATTCACGGGTGAATGTCCCCGCGCCCAGCGCCGTTGCGCCGGCCAGTACCGCTCCGGTGACGGCGCCGGTACCCAGGAAACTGCGGCGGCTGACGCCCCGGGGCTCTTGCGCCACGTCAGGATTGTCGGTTTTCTTATCGCTCATGCTGTGTGCTCCGTGAAGAATGAAATGGTCAGGGGAACAGGCCATCGGGGTGCCTCAGGGCGCCTGCACCACGGGAATCAGCTGCGGATCGGCCGCGCTCGCCTTGCCACGCTTCTTGCGCTTGTTGATCAGCGGCGGGCATTTGTTTTCGTTGTGCCAGGTCATCTGGCAGTCGAGGCAGTAATGGCATTCGTTGGCGTTGATCCGGCCGTCGGGATGAATCGCCTGGATCTCGCATTCCTTGGCGCACAGTTGGCAGGGATTGCCGCACTCCTTGCGGCGCTTGAGCCAGTCGAACAGACGCAGGCGGGTCGGCATGGCCAGGGCGGCCCCCAGCGGACAGATGTAGCGGCAATAGACCTTGCGGGTAAAAAGGTTGATCAACAGCCAGCCTGCGGCATAGGCCACGAACCACCATTGGCGGTCGAACCTGAGGGTGACGGCGGTCTTGAAGGGTTCGACCTCCGCCAGGCGTTCGGCGGTCGCCATGGACTCCAGCGAAACGCCGAACAGCACCAGCAGGATGATGTACTTGATGGCCCACAACCGTTCATGCACGGCGAAAGGCAGCTCGTACTGGGGCACCCTGAACCGGCGCGCCAGCTCGTTGATCAGTTCCTGCAGCGCGCCGAACGGACACAGCCAGCCACAGAACACCCCGCGCCCCCACAGCAGGAGGCTGGCCGCGGTGAACACCCACAGGATGAAGATCAGCGGATCGGTGAGGAACAGCTCCCAGCGGAAACCTTCGAACAATGCATGAACGAAGGTCAGCACATTGACCACTGACAATTGCGCCAAGGCATAGCCGCCGAGAAATACCACGGTCAAGACCAGGTAACCCCGACGAACCCAATGCAAAAGCCTGGGCCGGCGGGCCAGCGGGTCCTGGAAGAACAGGATGATCGTAAGCACCAGCAAGGCCACCGCCAGCACGACGATTTCCACGCTCTTGCGGTACCAGAGGGTCAGCCACAGGGGGCGGCTGGCTTCTTCGGCCGCTGCCAGTTGCGCGGCCGTGGGCAAGGGCCTTTCCAGGTACGCCTCGGGCAATCGATAGGCCAGCTCGAAACTGCTGAAGAGTCCACTGACCGGCCCGGTCTGGCGGCGCACCAGCAGCTCCAGGCTCCAGGGCGAACCGGGATCGAAACGGTGGGAGGCACGGATGATAAAGATCGCCATTTCATCGAACTCGGGCATGCCCTCGGCAGCCACATCATCCAGGCGCTGGAAGTCCATGTCGCGAAAACTGATGGTGTCGCCGAACTGGCGCAACAGCACCCGATCGAAGATCCCACCGCGCACATAACCCGAGCCCTTGAAGGAATACCGTCCGCTGCCCATCACGGCAATGGCCTGCTCGCCAGGCTTGAGCTCACTCATCAGCGCGCGGTACTGCGCCTCGCCCAGCAGGTTGCGGCCGATGGTGGGCGGGTTCAGGTGAGTGACGTACAGATCGATGAAGGTGTCGCCCGCCTGCTCGGCACTGGCGGCTTCGACCTTTTCGGCGGCGGTCCCCTTGAAGGAAGCGTCGACCTGGTCGCGGGTCAGGTGCAGCCGACGCACCGCTCCATTGCCGGCCAGGGTCTTCCAGTCGGCGGGCTCGTAGACGTCCTCGCGCACTCGCGCCGGCGCCACGGCCAGGCCTGCATCGCCCTTGACCAGGCCCAGGGACACCGCGACGTCATGGGCGGCACGCATGATGACTTCGTTGACCACCATCGCCGTCACGGTGGCTCCGGCAATGGCGTCCACCGTCACCGCATCCGGGTCGCTGGAATGCCCTACCACGACCCGCTGATTGACCTTGACACCGCTGTAGCGGGCACTGAATCCGTGGAGTTTCTCCTCGGCGATACCGATCAGCAGGATCGGCTCATGGTGCTCCAGCACATAGGCATCCAGGATCACACCGGCGGGGTCGAGAATCACCTGCACGTTGATCGGCTTGCCCGAGTAGGCGGGAATGTCCACCACATCCAGGCTCTGGAACACATAGCCCGATACCTTGCCGGCCGTCGAGAGCGTGCGCACCTTGAAGGGCCCCTGGGGCTCGGACACCGAATCGGTCCGGCCCAGGACATGGTGGATACGCTGTCGCTGGATTTCGCCGTAATCCCTGGCCTGGGCGAAGCCCGCGCACAGGGCCAGCAGAATGAAGAATGCGTTGAGCCAGAAGCGGATGAGGTGCGAGAACGCAAAGGAACGGGTCATGAACGCCAGGGCTTGAGACAGGATCGTGGCGATCATGGTAGGAGCCGCTCTATCCGGCGCCCTTGATTGAAATCAACTTGAAAAAAATTGCCTGGCGGGCATCACGGGGCGAGAGGCTGGTACCTCTCGCCCCGACGCAGACGTTCAGTCCTGCGCAAGACTGTAGGAGTAGATGCCTTGATCGTTATTGTCGTACCAGTTGCCCTTGGCCCAGATCACACGATCCTGCGTCGGTTGGAAACCCAGGATGCCCAGGTAGCCGCCGATGGCGAGACGCTGCCAGGAACGGCCCCAGTCCCGGGAATAGAACACCCCATCGGCGCAAATGCTCGCATCCGACCACCAATAGAGCCAGCGCGGTGGCCGGTGCTCGCTGGTGACATTGACCAGCAGGCTGTTCTGCCCCAGATAGAAATGCCCCTCGCGCAGCCGGCTCTGCGACGCCAGGGGGGCGAACACGCTGGGCAGCTCGCCCAGGGGACGCCAGGCCAGCGTCGCGGTATCCAGCTCGGCGATCACGTGTCGTCCGGATTCCTCCTGGTCCACCAGGCCGGCCACCCGCCCGTCGGCGTTCTGAGCCAAGGCCGCGATGAACAGCTTGTCGTCGCGCTGGGTATCCACGACCTGCCATTGACCGGTGCTGCGCTGCAATCGAGCCCGTGTCGTGACGTTGAAGGCGATGTGGGCGCCCTCGCCGTCGGGGTTGCTGCCCCAGAAGCGTTGGGAAACCCAGATGAACGCGCGTTGCGGGTCCAGCTGGATCACATGGGTGCGGATGTCGCCATAGGTGCCGGCATCGGTATGCCACTGCAAGACATCCGGACGCTTGACCCGAACATATTCGCTGGTGACCAGCAGCGATTCGGCCGCCATGACCGGCGTACTGTGGTCGCCGCGATCGGCGGAATAGTAGACACCGGTTGAAATGGCGCCTGGCGCATCTTCGCCACTCTCGTTGTCGACGCCGCTGGGGGTGCCCCAGGCCCAGACTTCATCCGTGCCATGGAAGTACGGTTTCAGGTTCCAGGCCACTTGATCGGCCTTGGGAAACCAGCCCTGCTCCAGCCAGGTCCAGCGCTTGCCCTGATCGTCGCTGCGAAAGACCACGGTCTGGCCGACGCTGTCGCCGGATCCGGCCTCCGGCCGGTCGAGGCCGGTGAGCAGCAAGACGCTGGCGCCATCGGGACTGGCAACCAGGCAGGCGGCGGCGCTTACGTGGGCGACCAACTGGAATTGTCCCTGGGCGTCCAGGCGCGAAATGAAAGAGGTCTCTTTTTCCCTGCCGGAAAGCAGGTAGGCGAAGGCACCGGAGCCCACCGGCTCAGGCTCGTCATTGGACTTGCCGCGCACCAGCGCATCGAGGTCCACCACATCGGCGGAGGCCTCGACCTGCCCGGCATCCCCGTTCAGACGGGCGACCAGCCAGGTGCCCTGGGGGGTCGCCACCACGCCTGTGCAGTACTGGGAGGCGGCCCGGTGCCGGGTATCCGCTACGGCGCCCAGCTGTTGCTGGCCGGGGCTGGCGCCGCCCCACTCCAGCTTGGCGCTGGTGATCATCCACATGTACCACAGGCCAGCGCCGACAATCAGCGCGACAAAGAGCGTAGTGAAGAATTTCGATCGAGGCATGAAGGATCCATATCCATGGGGAAACTGAGAAGCTTTTCTCATCTCTTTCATCCGGAGTAAATTCTTATTGCACTAAAACGACTGGAGCCGGTCGCATCGTTCATCTGTGAGCCGGGTTGCATTCATTCGGCGCAGCAGTTTCGTCGAGCAGCGCCGACGCGTTAAGGTGCGCACATCACGACAAGGACCCCTCATGCCCCCACGCTCCGGCCCAGCGCACGCCTTTTCATCGCCATCCACCGGTTTCGTCCGGGTGCGTGGCGCCCGCGAACACAACCTCCAGAATGTCGACGTCGATATCCCCCGCGATGCCCTGGTGGTCTTTACCGGCGTGTCGGGGTCAGGCAAGTCGTCGCTGGCCTTTTCCACGCTCTACGCCGAAGCCCAGCGTCGCTATTTCGAGTCCGTCGCGCCCTACGCGCGGCGCCTGATCGACCAGGTGGGCGTGCCCGACGTGGACAGCATCGACGGCCTGCCGCCGGCGGTGGCCTTGCAGCAACAACGGGGCAGCCCCAGCGCGCGCTCTTCGGTGGGCAGTGTCACCACCCTGTCGAGCCTGATCCGCATGCTCTACTCCCGGGCCGGCAGCTATCCGGCCGATCAGCCCATGCTCTACGCCGAGGATTTTTCCCCCAACACGCCCCAGGGTGCCTGTGCGCAATGCCATGGCTTGGGGCGGGTCTATGCAGTGACCGAAGACTCCATGGTGCCGGACCCCTCGCTGACCATCCGCGAGCGGGCCGTGGCCGCCTGGCCCATGGCCTGGCAAGGCCAGAACCTGCGGGACATCCTGGTCACCCTGGGCTACGACGTCGACGTTCCCTGGCGTGACCTGCCCCAGGAACAGCGCGACTGGATACTCTTCACGGAAGAAACCCCCACTGTCCCGGTGTACGCCGGATTGACGCCTGCCCAGACCCGTGCCGCCCTCAAGCGCAAGCTCGAACCCAGCTACCAGGGCACGTTCAGCGGCGCCCGACGTTACCTGCTGCATACCTTCATGCACTCCCAGAGCGCTCAGATGCGCAAGCGCGTGGCGCAATACATGCGCGCCAGCCATTGTCCCGTGTGCGAAGGCAAGCGTCTCAAGCGCCAGGCGCTGGGCGTGACATTCGCCGGCCTGGACATCGCCGAGCTGTCGCACCTGCCGTTGCTGGAGCTGGCCGAGGTGTTCAGGCGCGTCACCGCACCCGATTATCTGGAGCAGGCCGAAGAACCGGGCGAAGTCCTCACCCACCGGCAAACCCGCGAGGCGCGCGAGCAACGCGCCGCCCGAGGTGACAATCCGCACTCAGGAGGGCCGGATGCGCGCCACACGCCCAACCTGTCCCTGGAAAAGCGCCTGGCCGCCCAACGCATCGCTGCCGAACTGCTGGAGCGCATCGGCACCCTGATCGACCTTGGCCTGGGTTACCTGGCCCTGGAGCGCAGCACCCCGACGCTCTCTTCCGGCGAGCTGCAGCGCTTGCGCCTGGCGACCCAACTCAACTCTCAGCTGTTCGGGGTCATCTACGTGCTGGACGAACCGTCCGCCGGCCTGCATCCGGCCGACAGCGAAGCCCTGTTCGACGCGCTGCAGCGGCTCAAGGCCGCCGGCAACTCGGTATTCGTGGTCGAACACGACCTGGGGACCATGCGTCGCGCCGACTGGCTCGTCGATGTCGGGCCGGATGCCGGCGAACAAGGCGGCCGGATCCTCTACAGCGGCCCGCCCGCCGGCCTTCGCCAGGTGCCGCAATCACGCACCCGCACTTACCTCTTCGCCGAGCGGTCCCAGGCTGCGCACGCCCCGCGGACACCCAGCGACTGGCTGCGCCTGGAAGGCATCACCCGCAATAACCTCGACAACCTGAGCGCGGCCTTCCCCCTCGGCTGTTTCACCGCCGTGACCGGCATCTCCGGTTCGGGCAAATCCAGCCTCGTCAGCCAGGCGTTGCTGGACCTGGTCGGCGCTCACCTGGGCCAACCCGGCCAGGACGCCGAGCCCGACGAACGAAGCCTGGAAGACGAACCCGAGCAAACCAGTGGCGGGCATGTCAGTGCGGGCCTCGATGCGATCAAGCGCCTGGTCCGGGTGGACCAGAAGCCCATCGGCCGCACGCCGCGCTCCAACCTCGCCACCTACACCGGCCTGTTCGATCACGTGCGCAAATTGTTCGCCGGGACCGAACAGGCCCGTGAACTGGGGTTCGACGCCGGACGGTTCTCCTTCAATGTGGCCAAGGGACGCTGCGAAACCTGCGAAGGGGAAGGCTTCGTCAGTGTCGAACTGCTGTTCATGCCCAGCGTGTACGCCCCCTGCCCGACCTGCCACGGTGCCCGCTACAACCGGCAGACGCTGGCGGTACGCTGGCAAGGCCTGGACATCGCGCAGGTCCTGCAACTGACCGTCAATCAGGCGCTCGAAGTCTTTTCCGGACAGGCGTCGGCACGGCGCTCGCTGCAAGTGCTGCAGGATATCGGACTGGGTTATCTGCGCCTGGGCCAACCCGCCACCGAACTGTCCGGCGGCGAGGCGCAACGCATCAAGCTGGCGACAGAGCTGCAGCGAAAGGCCCGAGGGGCCACCCTGTATGTGCTGGATGAACCCACCAACGGGCTGCACCCACAGGACGTGGACAGGTTGCTGGTGCAGTTGAATCGCCTGGTGGATGACGGCCATAGCGTGGTCGTGGTGGAACATGACATGCGGGTCGTGGCCCAGAGCGACTGGGTCATCGACATCGGTCCGGGCGCCGGAACCCAGGGCGGGCAAGTCGTGGTGTGCGGAGCGCCGGCCGAGGTGGCCCAATGTCCGGAAAGTCGTACGGCGCCATTCCTCAAGAGCGCGTTAGCGGCTGAATATTAAAGCTTTTTTAATCTGGCTGGCCGTCCCGGGAAACCTGTCTATACTGTCTTTCAGTTAATCGTTTCAGTACGAGTAGTTTAACGACGGCCTCACTTGCTGATGGATGTGAGGCTGTACAGGCCAGGAGGCAAATGATGTCGGCCCCATGTTCAAGAAAAACATTCCATAGGGTTACAGAACAGCAGCATCTTCCCCAGCAGCGCCCCGTGAATCACGGCGAAGCCTCGCCCAGTCCACCTCCCTCCACATTACCGTTGCCGATAGCAGGCAGATCCTGTTGTTGATGTCGGCCCCGCGGCATCCTTGCAACTTCCATTTGGCGACTCTAAAGGTATAGCGCCTGGCTGCGTCAAGTCTTACATCAGTTTTCGAGCTCGTTCATTATGCTCAAGCCTATTTCAAGCCATCTTTTCAATCTGATCCAAGAGGTGGAAAACAACATCTCGGGCGCCAGCGAAGAAGAGTACACCGCAGTACTGGGCTGGATTTTTTCCAAACTGGGGATCGATAAATTCGCTTATGTCCATGTGGAACCGACACCGTTCAACAGCTCCAAGATCTCGATCCATAGCAACTACCCAGCCGAATGGGTTGAAACCTATCGCAAGAACGCCCTTTATAAGACCGATCCGGTCATGATCAATACCGCCGTCACGGCGACGCCCTTCTTCTGGAATGAAATTCCCGAGGAGATCGACAACCCGGAAATCTTCGACCAGTCTGCGTCCTACGGCATCAAGCAGGGATTCACCGTACCGATCCATGAGCCCGGACGGGCATTCGGCTCACTTCACTTGTCTTCCGAAGAGAACGATCCGGACTTCCCCATCATCGTCCGATCCAATCTATTCATCATCAAGGCGCTCAGTATAATCGCCAACCAATATCGCCCCATGGAAGCCCCCATGGAAAGCAACTTGAAGCTGTCCCCTCGGGAGATCGAGTTCTTGCGCTGGCTTTCATTAGGCAAGAACTACAAGGAAATAGGTCTGATCATGAGCATCACCGAGCGAACGGTGAAGTTTCATGCCAAGCAGATGACCGAGAAGATGGATTGTGTCAACGTCAAGCAAGCCATGATCAAGGCAGTTCAACTCAACCTCGTTTGAATCCCGCCCCTATCCTGCCCTAACCTGGCGGCGGCCTTTTGCCAAGTCCGACGCCAGCGCCTGGTCATAATCCATTCAGGCGAATCCCACCTGCGATGCGATATTGAAGAGCATGCCACAGGCGAACAAACCGATAACCAATGAGATAGCCCGACTCAAGAACTTGCCGGAAACGATGGCATGCAGTTTCCTTCCACAGAACGCTCCAATGGCTATCCAGGTCAGCCCGACCGGAAAGATAATGGCCGTGAACAATGACATGAAAGACAAGTAGTGGCTCACGGACAGGAATGTTCCCGCCGGCGCAACGAAAGACACAAAGAACAAGCCCTTGGGGTTGGTCAACGTTGCCACGAAGAGATCCGGCACACTGATGCCCGCCGAAGTACCAGGTAAATGATCCTTTACCGAAAACCACAACTTCAGGGAGATATAGAACAGGAAACAGACAGCGAAGATCTTGGTGGCAATGACCACCCAGGAATGATCCGTGATCAGAAGATCGATAAACACTCCCCACATCGTCATCTGAACAATATAAGCCAGCCATTCCGCTACAACGAACCTCATGGAGCGGGCGTTCAAGCCCCTGTTGATGCCAGTTTGCAACAACAGAGAGTTCGTCGGTCCAGGAACCAACAGGACTGTCATCAACGAAAGCGCGATATAAGACATAAGGTCATCCATGCCAGGGAGCCAGAATGGCTCATTTTCTTCGGGTTCGGACAGGCCCGATCATACAAATCAATATTTTGGTTGTATGACATCAGACCAATTTTCCAGCATAGAGCAATTACACTAGATTTGCCCACTGCCGCCCTGAAACTTTCAAACGTATGACTTATCAGCGTGAGCTTTTACCCATTTGTTGTCTCCCAAACTACGCTCCCATAGCCTTATTACCTTTTTATTGCAGGCCAACCCAGGCACTGTTGGAGCGTCAATTTTCCGGCCCACATACTATCAGCGACTTAGCCAATCCGTCGCGTAATCGTCAAGAAATTCTCCTCGCCAATGGCGTTCATGTTGAGTTGGCGGACTAAAGTCAAGACCCTTCGCATGCTACTCCCTCCCTGTACTTTCTTGGACTAACGACGATACTAATTCGCGCAGCGACTCAGTTTGTCCCGGAATACTGCCACATCACCAATCTGGCAACTAATTAGACTATCCACTCTATAAATCCACGCACTGTACTTTAGGACAGTTGAAATGCCCTAGTGCAAAGTTAACAGTAGCTCCACCCACAACCACGAAACCTCATTCATGAACTACGCCCCGGCCACCTTTCGTTTTTTCGGTATATCTACTCGTATCGCAAGCTACTCGAGTATTCCGAGCAAAACCCTGGGACAAATACTGGCCATTCGCAAGTCTGCCTTTATCGACAGAAAGAAGTGGGATATAGAAAGCTATCGAGGCAGCAATTACGAATGGGATGAATACGATGACGCTGATGCAGTTTACATATATTCAATCCAGCACCAGCAGGTCACCGGTTGTGTTCGACTTCGCCCTTCCAGCAAACCGACACTCATGACCGGCCCCTTGAGTTTCATTCTTCCAACCCAGAAGTCCGGACGTCGCTCAACATATTTATGGGAAGCCACCCGCTTTGCACTTTTCGCTGACAGATCCATTACCTGCGAATTGACCCAGGCCAGTGTGGACATTCGCACCGCGGCACTCTTCCTGACCATGCTGAAGTTTGCCCAACATCAAGATATCGAAGCCTATGAAGTTGTCGTCGACACTTCGATGGCGAAAATTCTCAAGCGTTCCGGATGGAATATCGAACGACACAACACGGCACTGGGCTCGAAGGGCGAGACGATCATCTACGGCACGTTGCCATGTTCCATCGAAACTTATGAGGGAGTTCTCAGAAAAAACACCATTGCCGAAGCGAGCGTTTACGACCCTTTCCTTATGACGAACCGTTCGTCAGACACACTCCATAAATCCATTGATATCGGCCAAATGCGCCGTGGCCGAAACATTCCAGCAAAAATACACATGCACACTGAGCTGCATCTATAAAATCAAACTTCTGGTATGAAATTGGAGAAAGGATGAACCTGCAAAGACTATTTCCGCATGTTGGCAAAGTCATTGCCAGTACCGGCAGCCGCCACTTCCCTCGCATGTTGCACGACCTGATACTCACGGAAATCCCGGTCGACGCAACACATATTACCGAGCAAAGGATAGGCACAAGTAATATCGCTGAACACAGCACTTCAAGCATTGGTTTCGTCGGCATGGACAATACCTGTGTCGACACTGTAGTGGACACCCATACAAGCAAGCCTTTTTTCCTCGCCGACGATATCCTCTTCGAAGACGCGCCCGCACAGAAGGTCCCCAATTTTTCCCGATGTCTGCTCAAGCGTGAACTCTCGGGCAAGGCACCCGGCCACAACACAACGACCCAACTGCATCTGACCACACGGAAAAATGGCCACCGTTATGTCCTGTCCGTGTATCGGTCACCTTTTTCCAAGGGCTTTACCGCCCAGGAACATGCCCTTCTGAAAGACTTTTCCTGCCTGTTGATGCCCATGGTAGAAGAGCATGTTGCCGCCCTGGTGCCATCGGAACCTCATCGGCAGGACACCAACCTGTCGCTGGACGGCCCGGAGAACGGTGGGATGGAAGCGTTGCGCCAGCGATTCGCCGATCGACTGCAACTGTCCGGCTTGAGCCTGTCGTCGCGTGAAACCGAAGTGTGCGTGGGTCTGCTGGCGGGACGCACGGCGCCCGAACTTGCCGAGCAACTCAACCTCAAGGTCAATACCGTCGAAAGCTATCTGAAGCGTGCAGCCATCAAGATGGGCATTGGTGGTCGTCGCTCCCTCATTCGCTGGATGCACTCGATGGACGCTACGCCATCGGGCACTGAATGGAACGGCGCTCCGCCCATTCGCCAGGCCGTCTGAACCTCTCCCCCCAATGTCTGCCCGGTCATCATCGGGTACGTTGGGGGATGATTCAGCTTTTCGCTTCCTCTTCGACCCTGCCTGCCGACGCCAGTCCAGGCGTATGCCGCCTGAACCATTGCAGCAGATCGTCGACGTACGTGAAGATCACCGGCACCACCAGCAGACTCAGCAACGTTGAAGTCAACAGCCCCCCCATGACCACCACGGCCATCGGCTG
This sequence comes from Pseudomonas sp. 7SR1, assembly GCF_900156465.1. NCBI lineage: Bacteria > Pseudomonadati > Pseudomonadota > Gammaproteobacteria > Pseudomonadales > Pseudomonadaceae > Pseudomonas > Pseudomonas sp. 7SR1. Next base: position 4,261,957 of record NZ_LT707064.1, on the reverse strand, counting down.
CCTGAAACTCGGGTCTTCGCCCATGCCCATCGCGGTGGGCAACATCCCGGCGCCCATGGCAATGGTGGTCATCAGGATGGGCCGCGCGCGCTTGTGGCAGGCGTCCACCAGGGCGTCATAGCGATCCAGGCCGTGATCACGCCGAGCCATGATGGCGTATTCCACCAGCAGAATGGAGTTCTTGGTCACGATCCCCATCAACATCAATAACCCGATGACCGAGGGCAGGGAAAAGCTGAAATTGCATATCAGCAAGGCCAGCAGCGCGCCGCCCAGGGAGAGCGGCAAAGCCGAGAGGATGGTGGCCGGCTGCAGGAAATCATGGAACAGCAGCACCAGGACCGCGTAGATACAGAACACACCGATGGCCATGGCCAGGCTGAAGCTTGCGAATAGCTCCGTCATCAGTTGCAGTTCACCCTGCTCCACCGGCTTGATCTCTGGAGGCAGATTGCGCATGGCCGGCAACTGGCTTGCCTCGGCCATGACCTCGCCCAGGTTGCGGCCGTTGAGTTCGATCGACAAGGTGATGTTGCGCAGCCGATCCAGCCGGGTGATCTGGGCCGGTCCACTGCCCAGGCTGAGTTCCCCGAGCGAGGACAGCGCCACCTGGCCGTCCCGTCCAGTCACCCGCAACTGATCGATGCTTCGCAAGTCATCGCGCAACAGCGAATCCATGCGCACGCGCACGTCCACCTGACGCTGGGACAGGTTGATCTTGCCCAACTGCGAGGAGTATTCACCGTAGGTCGCCATGCGCAAGGTATCGGCGATGTCCTGGCTGGTGACGCCCAGCTCCGCGGCCCGGGCAAAATTGGGACGCATCTGGATTTCCGGTCGCTGCAGGGCACTGCTGGAGGTGACGTTGCCGATCCCGTGCAGGCCGCGCAGCTGCGGCTCCAGGGCATTGGCAGTGCGTTCCAGCAGATCGCCGTCGTCGCTGGCCAAGACGATGTTGAGTTTCTCGCCGCTGCCATCCCCGCCGACGTTGATACGCACGCCGGCCAGCGTACGCAGGGCCTGGCGCATCTGCGCCTCGACTTCAACCTGCTTGAGCTCGCGCTGGTCCCGTGCCACCAGATCCACCGTCAGGACCGCATCGCCGGCACCAGTGATGCCGGCAGGCCCGGCGCCCGAGTTGCTGGCGGTGCCCACCGAGACGAATACATGTTTGACGTCCGGCATGTCCTGCAGCCTTTCGCTGGCCTGCAAAGCCATCTCGGTGGTCTGCTCCAGCGTTGTTCCCGGTGGCATTTCCAACGTGATACTGCTGCGACCCGCGTCCTGGGACGGCAGGAAACTGGTCGGCAGCAACGGAACCAGGGCCAGGGCGCCGATGAAGAAAAGACTGGCCAGCAACATCGTGGTCTTGCGACGGTCCAGGCTGGCATGGATCCAGCCCAGATAGCGGGTCATCAAGGGGCCATCGTGCTCGGCGTCGGCTTTCGCCTTGAGAAAGTACGCCGCCATCATTGGTGTCAGCACCCGGGCCACCAGCAAGGAAAACAGCAGCGCCACCGAAGCCGTCACCCCGAACTGGCGGAACAGCTTGCCTGCCACGCCGCCCATGAAGGCCGTGGGCAGGAAGACCGCAACCAGAGTGGCCGTCGTGGCGAGCACCGCCAGGCCGATTTCGTCCGCCGCCTCGGTGGCCGCCTGAAGCGGCGTCTTGCCCATGCGCAGGTGTCGCGCAATGTTCTCGATTTCAACGATGGCATCGTCCACCAGCACGCCGATGACCAGCGCCAGCGCCAGCAAGGAGACCGAGTTGAGCGTGAACCCGGCCAGGTACATCACGCCGAAGGTAGGAATGATCGACAACGGCAGCGCCGTAGCGACGATCAGGGTGGCGCGCCAGTCCCGCAGAAACCACCAGACCACCAGCACCGCCAGCAACATGCCCTCGTACAGCAGGTTCATCGAGTCATGGTAATTGGCAAGCACCGCCTTGACCGTGTCACTGGCTTCAACGATCCGCACATTGGTGTGTTTCTCCACGAAACCGGCCATGGACTTGCGTACGTCATTGGCCACGCCGACATCGGAGAAGCCCAGTGACCGGGTCACCTGGAAACCGATGACCGGCTTGCCGTCGCGAAAGGCCCGGCTGCTGCGCTCGGCATGGGTGTCGCGAATATCCGCCAGCTGATTCAACGCCAGCAGGCGGCCATCCCCGCTGGGAATATCGATGGCTCCCAGGGCGGCCGGGTCGTCGATGGCCCCCAGGGTCCGTACGGCTTGCTGGCCACTGCCCAGGTTGCCCTGGCCACCGGAGTTGTCCTTCTGCATCGCCCTCAGTTGCGCAGCGACATCCGCGACGCGAATGCCCAGGCCTGCCATCAACGCCGGGTCGAGATTGACCTGCACTTCCCGGTCCACCCCGCCGATCCGAGACACCAGCGCGACGCCGGGTACCGACAACAGCTGTTTGCTCAGCTCGTTATCGACAAACCATGACAGCGCCTCTTCATCCAGCGCATCGGACTCGATGACGTAGGTGAGCAGCGGCGAGGCGCTGGTGGTCAGCCGGGAAACCGAGGGCGTATCCAGACTGGCCGGCAACTGCGGCATGGCGCTGTCCACCGCGTTGCGCACTTCGTTGAGCGCCTCGTTGCCATCCTTGTCGATGTCGAAACTGATGCTGATGCTGACCGCGCCGTCGGTGATCACTGTCGTCACATGCTTGAGCAGGCGCAGGGACGTGAGCTTGTCCTCGATCTTGCGTGCCACCTCCGTTTCCAGTTGCTCGGGGGCTGCGCCCTCCAGCGATGCGTTGACCATCACCACCGGCAGGTCCATGTCGGGGAAATCCTGGATGGCGAGCTTGCCGAACCCCAGCAGGCCCAGGACCGTCAGCAGGATGAACAGCATGACGGCCGGGACCGGATAGCGGATCGACAGGGCAGAAACGTTCATGGCTGGGCAACCTGGGATTGTACGAGGCTCACGCTCGCGCCATCGTTGAGGAAAGCACCGCCGGCGCGCACGATACGGGCCGGCTCATCCAGGCCGCCGAGGATCTCCACGGCCTGCTGCAGGCGCCTGCCCACCGTTACCGGTCGCTGGACGACACGCATGTCATCGTTGAGGGTGAACACATAGGAGCGGCCGTCACGCAGGATCACTGCGGTATCCGGTACCGTGAGGGCCTCGCGGGCCGCCAGTTCGATCTGACCGCTGGCGTACATGCCGGCCTGGGCGGGGCTGTCGGTGGGCAGGGATACGTAGACCAGCGCCCGGCTGGTCTTGGTGTTGAGGGTGGGCGACACCAGCCGCACCCGTCCTTCCAGGCTCTGCCCGCCCGGCAAGGTCAGGCGGGCCACCTGCCCGGGCTGTACCTGGGCCAACTGACGGGCGTCCAGCTCGGCCTGCCACTCGATACGGCCGTCGCGCACCAGGCGAAACAGCTCGTCGCCGGCCGCCACCACCTTGCCGAGCAATGCCGTGCGGGCGGAAACGATGCCGTCGTCCACCGCCACGATCCGCGTCTGCCGCAAGCGGATCCGGGTACTTTGCAATTCAGCCCTGGCGCCGGCCAGGTCGGCTTCGGCAAGGGCCACCTTGATCCGATACTCTTCGCGCTGCTGCTCCGACAGGGCCCCGCCCTGGCCGACGACCCTGGCCCGGCGATCGTTGGACCGGGCCTGCTCCAGATTCGCCACGGCCTGGGCGACCAGCGCTGTCTGCTTGCGCTCTTCGGCCAGTACCGCATCGCAGGCCAGCGTTGCCAGCAACTGGCCTTTCTTCACCCGGCTGCCCACGTCGGCTTCGAGGCTGGCGATGCGCAGGTTGCCGGTCTCGGCATTGATGACCGCTTCCTGCCAGGGAGCCAGGGCTCCATTGGCGAACAGCAGCTGCGGCCAGACCTGCCGCCGCGCCTGGACGACTTCCACGCTCAGGCTGCTGACGGTGGGGGCGGCCACGGCCGGCTCGGCACCACGGCGCAGGGTCATGAATATCGCCACGACCGTAAGCACGGCAACGGCCAGCAGAATCTTGCCCGATTTCGTCCTCACGCTCCCCCTCCGTTCGTTGCCGGGTGTCGCGCAAGCGGTTGACCGAGTTGCCATCCGCCTCCCAGGGCCTTGTACAGGGCGATCCAGTAGCGGACCTGGTCCTGCTGCAAGGTGATCAATTCGATTTCCGCCGTCAGGGCCTGGCGGCGCGCGGTTTCACGGTCCAGCAGGCTCACGCTGCCTGCCTGCCAATTACGGTCGATGGCTTGGAACGACTCGCGGAAACCGGCGGTGGAACGCTCGACATCCGACTCCCGCCGCCGCGCCGCATCCAGGCGCACCAGGGCCTGTTCGACTTCCATGACGCTGGTGCGCAATGTCTGGCGATAGACCGCCAGGGCTGCGTCATAAGAGGCCCGCGCCCCTTCCACCGCCGCGCGGCGCTTGCCGCCGTCGAACAGGGGCACAGACAGCACCGGCCCCAGCGACCAGGATCGGTTGTGCTGGCCCACGGTATCGCCGACCGAAAACGTACCGGACAGGCTCAGGCTCGGCAGCCGGTCGGCCTGGGCCACGCCGATCTCGGCGTTCGCCGCCGCCAGTTCCCGTTCGCTGGAAGCCAGGTCCGGACGCTGGCGCAGCAGATCGGCAGGAATCTGCCGAACGTTGAGTTCGGCCGGCTGGGGCAGTTGCGCCGGAGTCTTGCCGAGCACGTCGTCGAGCCGTTCTTCATCTCCGCCGGTCAAGGCCACCAGGCTCTTGAGCAACACCTGGCACTCGCTCTGCTGCCGGACCAGAGTGGCCGCGCTGCTGGCGGCGCTGGCGTCGGCCAGCGCCGCGTCGGCGGAGGAAGTGAAGCCGGCCTCGAACGACTGGCGAGTGATGCGCGCCGTGTCCTGTTGCGACTGGGCCTGGTCCCGGTAGGCCAGCACCAGCTTCTGGCAGCCGCGGTACTGCACGTAGTAATCGCCTACCTGGGCCGCGAGGGACACCCGTGCGTCGTGCCAGTCATCCACCCGCGCCTCGACACGCGACTGCGCCGCTTCGTTGTTGCGCCGCAGTTTGCCGAACAGATCGAGCTCCCAGGCGGCGTCCAGCTCGGCGGAGGAGCCCGAGCCGCCCAGGCGTGTGGGACCGGTCCGCTGTGCGCCACGACCGCCGGAAAGACGGCCATCGACCCTGGGCAAGGCATCGGCCGCATCGCTGTCCGCCGTGGCCCGGGCCAGGGCGATGTTGGCCCACGCCTGGTCCATGGACGGACTGTCGGCTTCGGCCAGGCGCAACAGCTCGGCCAGGGCCGGATCGTCGAATTGCTGCCACCAGTCAGCCAGGGCCGCCACGGAGGCGCCATGGGGAAGCGGTGCCTGCCATCGGTCGGCGACCGGAACGTCCGGCACTCGGTAATCAGGCCCCAGTACGCAGCCGTTCAGGGCCATCGCGCACAAGATCACCAGCAGTCTTTTTCCTGGAGGCTTGAAGGCATGCATAGGGCTCTCTACGGGACCTGACAATGGGAGCGAGCAGCCAGGCATCCGGCACCGGCGCGGCTCGGGAGACGGCAGATTGTTGAGGGTGGGTGGTTGAAATTCATGTGCGAGGCATTTAACCCCGGCCTGGATTCTGTGTCTGGCGTGGGAAACGGGGACAGGTGCCGGCAAGAAAATTCGCGGTAAGCGCACAGGCCTGTTGAAATGCCCGGGACCTGCCAGACAAGGGCGGCATCTGCCGTCGGGCCAGCCATATCGGGCTGGCCCGACAGTGGGTCAGGCAAGCACGGATCCCACGGATCAGGCCCCTTGGCTGGCTCGTATTCCCCCTGCCCGGTTCCCGTTCCATGGCCAATGGATGATCGAATATGGAAGCACTCAGTTATCTGGAAAACGTCGAGTCGAACGCAAGGACCTATGCGCAGACTTTCCAACGGCTCTTTGTCAGCGGCAAGGGGATGCGCATCAGGGACGCCAGCGGCCAGGAGTACCTGGACTGCCTGTCGAACGCCGGCACCCTGGCCCTGGGGCATAACCCGCCCGAAGTCCGGGATGCCGTGATGGCGTTTCTCGGCAGCGATCATCTGCAGCAGGCCCTCGACCTGGCGACCCCGGCCAAGCACGCCTTCGTGCAGGAACTGTTTTCGATGCTGCCGGCAAAAATGCGCGAGGCCAGCAAGATCCTGTTCTGCGGCCCCAGCGGCTCGGATGCCGTCGAGGCCGCCATCAAGCTGGCCCGCCATTACACCCGTCGCTCGCCATTGATGGCGTTCCACGGCGGCTATCACGGGATGACCGCCGGGGCGTTATCGGCAATGGGCAAGCTGTCGCCCAAGAGTGGCGACGGTCTCATCGCACAGGGCACCCATTTCCTGCCGTTCCCCTATCGGTTCCGCTGCCCGTTCGGCACCGCCGGCGAGCACACCGATCAGTTGTCCATCGACTATATCCGCACCGTCCTGTCGGATCCCGAAGGCGGCGTCGCCAAGCCGGCGGCGGTCATCGTCGAAGTCGTGCAGGGGGAAGGCGGCTGCATCCCCGCCTCCGCCCAATGGCTGCGGGCATTGCGGGAAATCACCCTGGAGCAGGACATCCTGCTGATCGTCGATGAAGTCCAGACCGGCCTGGGCCGGACCGGCACCACCTTCGCCATCGAGCATGCGGGCATCGTGCCCGACATCCTGGTGCTGTCGAAGGCCATCGGAGGGGGCTACCCCCTGGCGGTCGTCGTGTATGCCGAGCATCTGGATACCTGGGGCCCCGGCATGCACGCCGGTACGTTCCGTGGCAATCAGGTGGCCATGGTCGCCGGTGTCGCCACCATGCAGCAGATCCGGCGGGACAATCTGGTGGCCAATGCCGCGCGGATGGGTGAGTTGTTGCAGAGCGGCCTGCGGGACATCGCCCGGCGGTTCGCCTGCATGGGCGACATCCGCGGTCGTGGTCTGATGATCGGCGTGGAGATCACCCGGCCAGCGGCCAACCAGCGTGCCGGACAGGCTGACGGTGCCCTCGCCCACGCCATCAAGCTCAACTGTTTCGACAATGGGCTGATGATGGAAACCGGAGGACGCCATGGCGCGGTGCTCAGGTTCCTGCCCCCCCTGACCATCACCGAAGCCGAGGTCGGCATGGTGCTGGATCGCTTCGAACAGGCCCTCGCAAAGACCCACGAAACCCGTCCGCACCTGGCACGCGAAGCGGTATGACCCCCACCGGAACCGGGCCTGGCGGCTCGGTTCCGGAGGTCCTCTGGCGTCAGCGGTGTTTCACCTGGACTGATCCGAAGCCTTCGTCGACAAGCCCGCATAGTGGCCCCGGGAAACGCCCAAGGCTGTCATCCCCCTGACGTCCTCAGGAGGATCGTTGCTCGCAAGACCGCACACACCGCACGCGCCACAGAGTCTCAGTCCCGCGCCAGGGCGTTGATGGGATCCAGGCGTGCGGCATTGCGGGCGGGTACGAAGCCGAACACGATGCCGATGAAGGTCGAGCACACCACTGCGGTGATGATCGATCCCATGGAGAACACCATCTGCCACTCCTTGACGAAGATCGAGAAGACGTAGCCGATGCCGAACGACAGGGCGATACCGATCGTGCCTCCCAGGAGGCACACCATCACCGCCTCCACCAGGAACTGCTGGCGGATATCGGACTGCCGTGCCCCCACCGCCATGCGGATACCGATCTCGCGGGTACGCTCGGTCACCGAAACCAGCATGATGTTCATCACCCCGATACCACCCACCACCAGGGAAATGACTGCGATCAGCGAGAGCAGCAGCGCCAGCGACTGGCTGGTCTTCTGCACGGTCTGCAGCACACTGTCGAGGTTGTAGGTGAAGAAGTCCTTGATGCCATGGCGTTGTTCCAGGAGCTTGACGACATTGTCCTCCACCAGCTTGCTCGGTTGTCCGTCCTTGATCCTTACCGTGATGCTGTCCAGGAAACGCTGTCCCAGCAATCGTCCGGCCGCCGTTTCATAGGGCATCCAGACGTTCAGGTTCTTGTTGGTGTTGAACACGCTCTTGCGATCTTCGGTCACGCCGATGACGGTGCATGGCAGATTGTCGATCAGGATCACCTTGCCCAGGGGATCGACGTGGGGGCCGAACAACCTCTGGCGGGTGTTATGGTCGATCACCACTACCTGCGACTGCCGGCGGGCATCGTCTTCACTGAACTTCACCCCCGAGCCGATCTTGATGCCGCGCACCTGGAAGTAACTGGAACTCACGCCGTTGACGGTGGCATTGACGTCGATGTTCTGATATCGCAGCAACAGGTTGCGCCCCAGGTTGGGGGTGGCGCTGTCGATGTAATACTGATCGCTCAAAGCCGTGACGTCGGACAGCACCAGGGTCTCGATGGCGGTCGAGCGGCTGTCTCCCCAGTCCGAACCCGGCATGATTTCGATGGTATTGCTGCCAATGGCCTCGATGTCCTTGAGCACGTACTGCTTGACCCCTTCGCCGATGGCGACGATCGAGACCACCGACGTGATGCCGATGATGATCCCCAGCATGGTCAACAGCGTGCGCATCCGATGGGAGATCAACGCCACCCAGGCCATGTTGAACGCCTCGCTGAACAAGCCGAAGCTGGCCAGCAGGCGATTCGACGGCTTGACCCTGGCCGGGCGCGCTTCCTGGGGTGGCTGGTCTTCCAGCGTGCGTTGCGGATTGGGCCGGTCGCTGACGATTTCGCCATCGCGTATCTCGATGATGCGCTGGGCATGGGCGGCCACCTTGTCGTCGTGGGTGACGATGATGACCGTGTGCCCCGCCGCGTTGAGCTCCAGCAGGATCTTCATCACCTCCTTGCCACTGGCGGTATCCAGTGCCCCGGTGGGCTCGTCGGCCAGGATGATCTCGCCGCCATTCATCAGGGCCCGGGCGATACTCACCCGCTGCTGCTGACCACCCGATAGCTGGCTGGGCCGGTTGGCCAGGTGCCCTTGCAAGCCCAGGCGCCCCAGCAGTTCCCCTGCCCGGCTATGCCGTTGCGATTCCGCGGCGCCGGCATAGATGGCCGGCATTTCGACGTTGTGCAACGCGCTCAGGTGCGGCAGCAAGTGATAGCGCTGGAAAATGAAGCCGAAGTGGTCGCGTCGCAGCACCGCCAGTTCATGGTCGTTCATCGAACCGGTTTCGCGCCCATCCACCTTGTAGCTGCCGGAACTCGGATGATCGAGGCAGCCGAGCACATTCATCAGGGTGGACTTGCCGGAGCCGGACGCCCCCGTGATCGCCACGATTTCCCCGGCGTTGATCGTCAGGTTGATATCCTTGAGCGCGATGAAAGCCTTTTCCCCGGCCTGGAAGCTGCGGGTGATCCCTTTGAGTTCCAACAGTGGTTGCGTCATGGTCAGGCCCCCGCCACGGCCGGGGCAGGCTCACCGATGACCACCTTGTCGCCTTCGGCCAGCCCGTCCTTGATTTCCGCCCGGACGTTATTGTTGATGCCCGTCTGGACGTTACGCGGCTGGGCCTTGCCCTCGGCATCCAGCACCCGGACCACGTAGCTGCCGTCCTGGTTCTTCGCACCCAGGGCGGCGACCGGTACCGTCAGCACGGCCTTGGCCTTGTCCAGCACGATACGGACCTGGGCCGTCATGGAGATGCGCAGGCGATGGTCGGGGTTCGGCACGTCGAACAGGCTGTTGTAGAACACTGCGGTGTTCTGCTTGGGCGTGCCGGCGGTCTGGGTCTCGAGGAAGTTCTGCGGGGCCGGCTCGGTGCCTCGCAGGGTGGCGTAGTAACGTTTTTCCGCTTCCCCCAGGATGGTGAAATACACCTCCTGGCCCGGCTTGATATGGATGACGTCGGCTTCGGAGACCTGGGCCTTGACGGTCATGGTGTCCAGGTCGGCCAGCTTGAGCAGCACGGGTGCCAGTTGCTCGGCGATCACGGTCTGGCCTTCCTGGGTCACGATGCCCACGACGTAACCGTCGATGGGGGCCACGATGTGGGTGTAGGCCAGGTTGACCCGCGCCGTCTCCACCTGGATCCTGGCGTCTTTTATCTGGGCATCGAGGGACAGCAGATTGGCCGCCTCCACCCGGTAGTTGGACTCGGCGGTCTCGTATTCCTGCTTGGAAATCGCATCGTCCGGCTGCAGCACCTTATAACGCTCGTAGGTGGCCTTGGCATCCTTGAGCTGGGCCGCGGTGGCCTGCCGCCGCGCCATCAGGTTTTCTTCGTTGACCTGGGCCTGGCGCAGCGCGTTCTGGGCGATCAACGGGTCGATTTCCGCCAGCCACTGGCCTTTCTTGACCTTGTCGCCCAACTTGACCTTGAGCGACTTCAACTGGCCCGACACCTGGGCGCCGACGTCCACCTGCTTGACGCCCTGCAGCGTTCCGGTGGCCAGGACCGCGTTCTCGATGTCCGTGCGCTCGACCGTGGCGGTCAGGTACTCCGGCGGCTTGCCCGGCGACTGCGCGCTGTAGAAAACCAGGCCGGTCACCACGACCAGGACAAGCACGATAGCGATTTTGCGAAACTTCGACTTTTCCATAAATAACTCTATGTGCGTTGGGTTCGGGCCCGGCCAGTACGGCACCGGGCTTGAGGTAAGCGCCCCAGGGGCGCACGGCTAGACAAGATCACGGGTGACCTCCTCGTCGGGCTCGGGCAGGCTGTCGTGCCACCAGGCAGCCAGGTTGTGGACATGAGGCGCCTTGAGAATCGTGAAATGGTTGCCCGGCCCGTACCAGATGCTCAGGTCGGGGACATGCTTGCGCCATCCTTCGATCATCTGCTGTTGTTCGCGCTGGTTGCCGGCTGTATCCAGGGTCGGATCGTTCGCCAGTACCAGCCGCACCGGGCCGGTGTATTGGTGTTGCGGTTGATAGACCGTGCGCAGGGCCGTCCCGAAGGCTCGCGCCGGACCGCGCATCGCGTCCACCGCCGAGCGCTGCGGCAACATGCCGGCGCGGACCATGCCGGCATGCAGCAGGCGCATCTGTGCCGCATCGTCCTGGGCACCGAACACCGTGGCATCGATACCGAGGGATTTGCCCGAGGCCAGTTGCATCGCCTCGATCAGTCGGTTCAACACGCCCGTCCCGGTGTAAGGCCGGCCCACCACGCCATTGCCCCCCGGTGATTCGCTGTCGATCAGGGTCAGCGAAGCCACCTTGCGGCCACGGGCATGCAAGCGGGCCGCCATCTCGAACACGACCCAGCCACCGAAGGAATGCCCGAGCAGATGCACCGGCCCTTCGGGTTGCACGTTGTCGATCGCTTCGAGGTAGGCCTGCGCCGCGGTTTCCACCAGGCCGAAAGGCTCCGTGGTGCCGTCCAGTCCACGAGGTTGCAAGCCATGGATCGGCCAGTCCGGACCAAAGGCGTCGGTCAGGCCGATGAAGCCGGTGACGCTGTCCCCGGCGCCAGGCACGCAGAAGATCGGCGCCCGATCGGCGCGCCCGCCCTGGATCGTCAACAGCGGCTGGAACGTGCGCTTGGGCGAAGGCATCGGACGTGAAGCGACACCCTGCAGCGCATCGCTGATGGCCTGGCCCAGTACCTGCACATGTGGCGCTTGCATCATGGTCTGGTGATTGCCGGCAACCCTGATGCAGTGCAGTTGCGTCTTGGGCAGCACCGCGTCCCAACCCAGGTAGCCGGAATGCTCGGGAGCATCGTCCTTGCGCTCCTCGGCCACCAGCAGGTGCACCGGTACCGAAATCGGATACACCATGTAATGGGCCAGCGCATGACCGTGGGCCACCTCGCGATCGAGGTACTGCCAGAGTTGGGCCGCGTCATAGACGGCCAGCTCCGGGGGCAGTACGCCCAGCTCGCGGCAATGCTGCACCAGGGCTTCGAACTCGAACCGGTCCAGGCACCCTTGCAGGTCGGCCAGTTTGTCCAGGATCGACGCGAGCCCTTGCGCTTCGGGCTCGCAGGCTCTCCAGAACACGTCGCAGCGGTCCAGCAGGTGAAGCTTGTGGGCTTCGTCCAGGGCCCAGCGTTCGCGTCCCTGGTCCACCAGGCGCGGCAGGTAGCTGTCGATCAGGCCGACGAACTCGACCTCCTCGTCCAGGCCGATGAGCTGGATGGCGGTCTCGTAGGCCAGGACCCCGCCGAACGACCAACCGGCCAGGCGATAAGGTCCCTTGGGTTGCAGCGAACGGATGATGCCCACCAACCGCGAAGCCATGCACTCCATCGTCTGCAGCTGCGGCTCGCCCCACTCTACGGCCGGCAGACCATAGACCGGAATGTCCTCGTCGATGTACTTGCCCAGTGCCGGGAAATACAGATCCAGGCCGCTGAACTCGTGCACCAGGAACAACGGATTCTGCTGGCCACTGGTGCGCACCGGCACGACCGACTCCTGCACCTGGACATCGGCGGTGCGGGACCGGAGCAACGTCGCCAACGCTGCCACATTGTCGTGCTGGAACAGCTCCGCCAGGGACACCGTCAATCCGGCCTGGACCAGCAGCCCCACCAGTCGGATCGCCAGCAACGAATGCCCGCCCAGCTCGAAGAAACTGTCCCGCCGCCCTACCTGCTCCAGCCCCAGTACTTCGGCCCACAGGCCGGCCAGCGTGGCTTCCAGCTCGTCCTCTGGCGGCTCGTAACCGCGCTCGCCGTAGGCGTGGGCCTCCGGTACCGGCAACGCACCGACATTGATCTTGCCGTTCAGTGTCAGCGGCAGCGCCATCAACCGCACATAGGCCGCCGGAACCATGAACTCCGGCAGACAGGCGTGCAGGTGTTCGCGCAATGCTTGCGCATCGATGATGTCGCTGTCCGCCTGCCCGGTGTAGTAGGCGATCAGGCGCTTGTCGCCAGGGTTGTCCTCGCGGGCCACCACCAACGCCTCGCGCACCCCGGGATACTCATGCAAGCGGGCCTCGATCTCACCCAGTTCGATACGGAACCCACGGATCTTCACCTGCCCGTCATTGCGGCCCAGGTATTCGATCGTACCGTCGGGCAACCAGCAGCCCAGGTCGCCGCTGCGGTACAGGCGCGCACCGGCCTGGTCGCTGAACGGATCGGCGATGAAGCGCTCGTCGGTCAGGTCCTTGCGATTCAGGTAGCCCAGCGCTACCCCGTCGCCGCCGATATGGATCTCTCCCGCCACGCCGATGGGCACCGGCTGGCCTGCCGCGTCGAGGATATAGACCCGGGTGTTGGCGATGGGCCGCCCGATGGGAATGCTCGTCGCGCCGTGAGGCAAGCGGGTGACCGTGTGGGCCGTGGCGAACGTGGTGGTCTCGGTGGGTCCATAGCAGTTCATCATCTGCAGCGTCGGCGCCCGGTCCAGCAGGCGCCGGAACGACGCCGGATCGGCGCGCTCGCCACCGCACATCAGGATGCGCAGGCCCGCCAGTGCGTCCGGGATCAGCATCAGGTACTGGTTGAACAAGGCGGTGGTCAGGAACAGCACCGACACCTTCGCCTCTGCCAGCGCCCGGGCAAACCCGGGTGGATCGAGCAGCGTATCGTGATCGATGATCACCACGCGGCCACCGTTGAGCAACGCTCCCCAGACTTCCATCGTGCTGGCGTCGAACGCCGGGTTCGAGACGAAGGCCAGCCGATCCTGCGGGCCGAAATCCGCATAACCGTTGTTGATCGACAGCCGACCGATGGCCAGGTGCGGCACGATCACTCCCTTGGGATGGCCGGTGGAGCCCGAGGTGTACATGATGTAGGCCGGGGTATCGCTCGCCTGGGCAGCGATTGGGCAGGCGGATGTGCCCTGGGCCAAGTGCAACGTGTCCAGGTGCAACGTATCCAGGTCCACCCGTCGCAGCGCTTGCGGCACTGCCCTGTCGTGGGTGGTCAGTACCAGTGCCGCCTCGCTGTCCTGGAGGATGAAGCGCTGGCGCTCTTCGGGCGCGTGATGGTCCAGCGGTACGTAGACGGCGGCGCACTTGAGGATAGCCAGTTCGCTGATGACCAGGTCGAAGGAACGGCCCAGCAGCACCGCTACTCGCGCCTGGGGTTTCACCCCTTGCGCCAGCAGGTACTGCGCCAGGAGACTGGCGCGGGCATCCAGTTCCCGATAGGTCAGTTGCCGGTCGCCATGCTGGAGGGCAACCGCCTCGGGCCGTATAGCCGCCTGGGCTTCGAACAAGGCTTGTACCGTCTGTTGGCGCGGATAGACCGTGTCGGTCGCGTTGAATGCCTGCAGCAGTTGCTGGCGCTCGGCCTGCGGCAATATCCCCAGCTCTCGCAGCGGCGTCTGTGGCGCATGCTCCAGGGCATCCACCAGGCTTTCCAGTGCTGTATGCATGTAGCCGCACACGCGTTTCGCGCCGATCCGCGCGGTCACCGTGGCGCTCAGCACGAAGCCCTCGCCCAGGTCGTCGACGTTGAGCGACAGCGGGTAGTTGCTCCACTCCTCGCCACCGAGTCCTTCGATGCCGCGCCAGGCCGCCTGGGTCTCCTGGCTGACCTGGGACGCGCTGTGCCGGTAGTTCAACAGTGCGCTGAACAATGGCGCAGGCGTGGCGACGCCGCTGCAACGCTGGGCCAAGGCCAGGGAGGCATGTTCATGCCCCAGCAACGCAGTCAGGCGTGCATGGGTGGCCTGCACCCCGGCCCGTGCGCCGAGGGTGCCTACGTCGACCCGTAGCGGCAAGGTGTTGATGAACAGCCCCAACGCCCGGTCGGCCCCTTCGCCACCCTGCATCCGGCCCATCAGCACTGTTCCGAATACCACATCCTCACGAACGCTGACGCCGGCCAGCACCCGCGCCCATGCCAGGTGATGCAGGCTTGCCGCGCTCACCCCGAGCTGGCGTGCCTGGGCCCGCAGCCGTCGGCTCAAGTCCTCGTCCACCGGACACTGAGCCTGCTCGACGTCACGGTTGTCGCCGCGCACATCCTGCAGGCCGAACGGAAGGGTCGGCTCCCGGACATCCTTGAGCATGTCACTGAAGAACGCCTCATGCTCGGCCTGGGTGACACCCAGTCGCGCCTGCGCCACATAGTTGCGGTACGGCACCGCCTCGCCCAGTCGGGCTTGCTGCCCCAGCAGAAAGGCTTGCATGTCGTGCTGGATTACCTCCAGCGCGGTATGGTCGAGGGCAATGTGATGGAACAGCAGCAGCGCCACCCAGCGTTCCTGTCCGGCGTCATAGGCACAGGCCAGCCGCATCAGCGGAGCCTGGCGCACGTCGAGCCGGTAATGCCGTGGATCGAAGCGCTCGCGCAATTGCGTGGCGACGTCACGCCCCGGCTCGACCACGCACTCTTCCACCACCAGCTCTGCCTGGCGCAGGACCACCTGCACCGGCTCGCCCAAGCCCTCCCAGAGCACGGCGGTGCGCAGGATGTCGTGGCGATCGATCACGCCTTGCAGGGCACCGGCGAAGGCATCCAGGCGACCGCGGTCGGCAAGGTTGAACAGGGCCTGTTGCAGGTAGAGATCACCCTGTTGCGATGCCAGATGGTGATACAGGATGCCTTCCTGCAGCGGGGCCAGGGCATAGATGTCCTGGACGTTTGCGACGCCTCCCGGCAGCCCGGCGACGATCCGCTCGATCTGTGCCTGGCTCAGGTCGGCCAGTGGCAGCATGTCCGGCGTGATCGCGGTGCAGCCCGGCACGATGCCATTGGCCGGTACCGCGCGTTCCGTCGTTCGCCCCACGGCAGCCGCCAACGCGGCCAGCGTCGGCTGGCCGAACAGCACCCGGACATCGGCCGACAGGCCGGCCTGGCGCATGCGCTCCACCAGCGTGACCGCCAGCAAGGAATGACCGCCCAGCTCGAAGAAATGGTCGTGACGCCCTACCCGCTCGACGTCGAGCAGATCGGCCCAGAGCTCGGCCAGCAGTGTCTCCACCGCGCCCTGGGGCGCTTCGTATTCACGGCTGATCAGCGCAGCCAGGTCCGGTGCCGGCAAGGCCTTGCGATCGAGCTTGCCATTGGGCGTCAACGGCAGAGCCTCGAGCCAGACATAGGCCGCCGGGACCATGTATTCCGGCAGCTGTGCCTGCAATCCGCTGCGCAAGGCTTCGATCCCCACCGTGTCATCGCCGGCGTGGGTGGTGAAATAGGCCACCAGGCGTTTGGTTCCCGGCACATCTTCCCGGGCCAGTACCACGGCCTCCTTGAGGCCTGGATGTTGCGCCAGCCGCGCTTCGATCTCGCCCAGTTCGATGCGGAAACCGCGAATCTTAACCTGATCGTCGTTACGCCCCAGGTAGTCGATGTTGCCGTCCGCCAGGTAGCGGCCCAGGTCGCCGGTGCGGTACATCCGCGCATTCGGCACGGTGCTGAACGGGTCGTCGAGGAAACGCTCGGCGGTGAGTTCCGGCCGATGCAGGTAACCGCGTGCCACCTGCACACCGCCGATGTAGATCTCCCCAGCCACCCCCATGGGCACCGGCTGACGATGGGCGTCCAGCAGGTAGATGCGGGTGTTGGCGATCGGCTTGCCGATGGGGGTGCTGTCGGGGGTATCGACGCCCGAGCAGTCCCAGGCCGTGACGTCCACGGCGGCTTCGGTGGGGCCGTACAGGTTGTGCAACGCCACCTGCGGCAGTTGCGCCTTGAAACGCCGCACCAGATGCCCCGGCAAGGCTTCGCCGCTGCACATCACTTGCCGCAGCCCGTCGCAGCCGTGGGCGGCGCCATGGGCCAGGAACACGTCCAGCATCGACGGTACGAAGTGCAGCGTGCTGATGCCCTGGGCCTGGATCACCTCGCACAGGTAGGCTGGGTCGCGATGCCCGCCAGGACGGGCCATCACCAGCCGGGCGCCGGTGAACAGCGGCCAGAAGAACTCCCACACCGATACGTCGAAGCTGAACGGGGTCTTCTGCAGCACCGCATCGGCAGCCGTCAACGGATAAGCGTCCTGCATCCACAGCAGGCGGTTGACCACCGCCCCATGTTCGTTCATCACGCCTTTGGGCAGGCCGGTGGAACCGGAGGTGTAGATGACATAGGCCAGATGGTCGCAGCGCAGCTCCTCGACCCTTGGATTAGCCGTCGACTGGGTCGAGAACGCGGCATCGTCCAGCAACAACGTCCGGGCATCGGTGGCGGGCAGGCGTGCCTGCAAGGCCCCCTGGGTCAGCACCACGCTCGGCGCGCAGTTGTCCAGCATGTAGGCCAGGCGATCGAGCGGATAATCCGGATCGAGCGGCACATAAGCAGCACCGGACTTGAGAATGCCCAGCAGGCCGGCCACCATTTCCAGGCTGCGCTCGGCGCAGATCGCCACCCGATCGTCCGGGCGGATGCCCAGGGCGATCAGGCGATGGGCAACCTGGTTGGCGCGGTGGTTCAGTTGCTGGTAGCTCCATTGCTCGTCGTCAGTCACCACGGCGATGGCGTCCGGGCTGGCCTCGGCACGGGTTTCGAACAGACCGTGGAGGGTCTGGTCGCGTGGGTAGTCGACGGTCGTGGCGTTGAGGGTTTCCAGCACATGCCGGCGCTCCTGCTCCGCCAACAGCGGGATTTTCGCCACGACAGCCTGCTCGTCGGCGACCATGGCCCGCAGCATGCATTCGAGGTAACCCAGGTAGCGCTCCATCGTGGCCTGGTCGAACAGCGCCGTGGCATATTCCAGCGAACCGAACAGGCGGCCCTCGATCAAGGCCATGTCCAGCAGCACATCGAACTTGGCGGTGCGACTGCTCACCCCCAGTGCCTGCAGCGACATGTCCGGCAGCTCCATCCCGGCGGTTTCGGTGTTCTGCCACGACAGCATGGCCTGGAACACCGGGCTGTGGGACAGGCTGCGCAGCGGCCGCACCACCTCCACCACCTGCTCGAATGGCAAGTCCTGGTGGGCCTGGGCTCCCAGGGTCTGGGCCTTGACGTGTTGCAGCAGCGCCTGGACCGTCCGATCGGCCGACACATCGACCCGCACCGCCAGGGTATTGACGAACAGGCCGATCAGGTCTTCCACCTGCGCCTGCAGACGGTTGGCCGTCGGGGTCCCGATGACCACATCGTCCTGCCCGGACATTCTCGCCAGCACCGCGGCCCAGGCCGCCATCACTGTCATGAACAGCGTGGTGCCCTGCCGTTGGCTCAATGCCTTGAGCGCTGCGGTCAGGGTTTCATCCAGGACGAGCCCCACCGCATTGCCGCAATGGTCCTGCTGCGCCGGCCGCGGCCGGTCGGTGGGCAGCGTCAGCAATGCCGGCGCTCCGGCCAGGGCTTGCTGCCAATAGTGCTCCTGCCTGTCCAGGACCTCGCCGGTGAGCCAGCGCCGTTGCCAGAAGGCGTAATCGGCGTACTGGACCGGCAGGGCCGGCAGCGGGTCGTCCTGCCCCTGGCTGAACGCCGCGTACAAAACGCCCAGCTCCCGGGTCAGGACATCGGCGGACCAGCCGTCCGAGACGATATGGTGCAAGGTCACCAGCAACACATGGTCCTGCTCGTCCATGCGTACCAGGCGGCCACGGGCAAGCGGACCTTGGCTCAGATCGAAGGCCTGGCGAGCCTCTTCCCCGGCCAGGCGCGACAAGGTCGCTTCGGCGTCGGGGTCATCTGTCAGGTCGTGCAGCGCCAGGGCAAAGCCGCAATCCGCCGGGGCGATGCGTTGCGCCACGTCCTCGCCCTGCATCTGGACAAAAGTGGTGCGCAAGGCTTCGTGCCGGGCCACGATGCGATCCAGGGCACGGGTGAGCGCCCGGGTATCCAGCGTCCCCCGCAGGCGCAGGCCGGTGGGGATGTGATACGCCGCGCTGCCCGCGTCCAACTGCGCCAGGAACCACAGGCGCTGCTGGGCGAACGACAACGGCAGCGCCTGCTCGCGGGATACCGGCAGGATGTCCGGCCGCGTGCTGCGTGTCGCCCGGGACAGGACCTGGGCCAGCGCGCTCAGTTGCGGTTGGGCAAAGACATCGCTCAGGTTCAGCTCCACGTCCAGCTGTTCGCGCACCTGGGCAATCAGGCGCATCACCAGCAACGAATGCCCGCCCAATTCGAAGAAATGATCGTGACGCCCCACCGCTTCGACGTTGAGCAAGTCCTGCCAGATCTGCGCCAAGGCGACTTCCGTAGCGCCTTGGGGCGCTTCATGGGTACGGCTGGCATAGGCCTCGGCATCCGGGGCCGGCAAGGCCTGGCGGTCGAGCTTGCGGTTCGGTGTGAGCGGCAGCGCGGCCAGGCTGACAAACGCACCCGGCATCATGTAGTCGGTCAGCAACGTCGACAGTTCGGCACGCAAGGCGGCCGCGCTCAGGGTCACGCCGGCCCGGGGCACGACGTAGGCCACCAGGCGCTTGTCCCCCGGCTGGTCTTCGCGCACGATCACCGCGGCTTCCTTGACCCCGGCACACTGGCCCAGCCGGGTTTCGATCTCGCCCAGTTCAATACGGAAACCTCGCACCTTGACCTGGAAATCGTTGCGCCCCAGGTACTCGATACGCCCGTCAGGACGATAACGGGCCAGGTCGCCGGTCTTGTACATGCGGGCATCGGGCTGATCGCTGAACGGATCGACAAGGAAACGTTCGGCATTGATGGCATCAAGGTTCAAATAGCCGCGCGCCACGCCATCGCCACCGATATAGATCTCCCCCGCGACCCCGAACGGCACTGGCTGCCGGTGCCCGTCGAGCAGGTAGATGCGGGTGTTGGCCATCGGTGTGCCGATGGTGGCGTTGCCGGCCACGGCGCTGGCGTCGTAGCGCATGTAGGCGGCGGTACAGGACACGGTGGCTTCGGTGGGGCCATAGGTGTTGATCAGTTGCGTGTGGGCCGGACGCACCGCGTCCCACATCTGCAGTTTCTGCATCGACAGGGCGTCGCCGGTGACGTTGACCAGCCGCACCTCGCGCAGATGATCCCGGGCCTGGGCCGGCGTGTTGTGCCATTCGGCCGCCAGGGTGTGCCAGTGCGCCGCGGTCAGGTGCAGGAAGGTCGGCCGGATGTCGCCGTCCTGCTGCAGTTCGGCGCTGCCGAACAGCTTGCGGGTCGGCGCCAGGGTGGCGCCGGCCACCAGCGCCGGGAAAATTTCCTCTACCGACAGGTCGAAGTTCAAGGTGTTCTGTTGCAATACCGTATCGGCCGGCGTCAGGCCGAACAGCCGGACCGCGTCCACGCAATAGTTGACCAGCCCGCGATGCTCGATCATCACCCCTTTGGGCGTGCCGGTCGAACCCGAGGTGTAGATCACATAGGCCAGGTGACGCGAGCCCAATGACGCGACCACCGGGTTGTCGTCACGCCCTGCGGCGATGCCCTGGCTCGTGCGTTCGGCGTGGTCGAGCAGCAACACCGGCGCCGACAGCGGCGGCAAGCGGTCCTGCAGTCGGCGCTGGGTCAGCAGCGCCACCGGGGCACTGTCGCCCAGCATGTAGGCCAGTCGCTCGGCCGGATACGCCGGGTCGAGGGGGACGTAGCCACCACCGGCCTTGAGAATCCCCAGCAGGCCTACCAGCATTTCGGCGCTGCGCTCGACACAGATCGCCACCCGGTCGTCGGGGCGGATACCCAGCCCGATCAGGTGATGGGCCACCTGGTTGGCCTGACGGTTCAGTTCGGCATAGCTCAAGCGCTCCCCTTCGAACACCACCGCGATGGCATCCGGCCTGGCCACAACCTGAGCCTCGAACAGTTGATGGATCACCTGCGTGCGTGGGTACGGCGCCTGGTTGGCGTTGAGGCCCACCAGCAGATGCTCGCGCTCGGCGTCATCCACCAGCGCGATCCGGTCGACCAGAGTCTGCTCGTTCGCCACCATGGCTCGCAGCACACGCTCGAAGTACCCGATGTAGCGCTGCACCGTGCGCGCATCGAACAGGGCCGTGGCGTATTCGAGAGTGCCGAAGACCTGGCCCTGCAGCTCGCCCAGTTCCAGGGACAGGTCGAACTTGGCAACCGTGTTCGCCACCCCCAGCCCTTCGAGCTTCAGGTCGCCGAGCACCAGCTCGGTGCTGTCCAGGGTCTGCCACGACAGCATGGCCTGGAACAGCGGACTGTGGGCCAGGCTGCGCACCGGCTTGAGCAGTTCCACCACCTGTTCGAATGGCAGGTCCTGGTGCGCCTGGGCCCCGAGGGCCTGGGCCTTGACCCGGGCCAGCAGGGTTTCGACAGTGGGCGACCCGGACACATCGACACGCACGGCCAGTGTATTGACGAAGAAACCGATCAGCCCTTCGACCTCCGAGCGCGTGCGGTTGGCGGCCGGCGAACCGATCACCACCTCGTCCTGCCCCGAAAGACGGCCCAGCAACGCCGCCCAGGCGGCCATCAGCGTCATGTACAGGGTCACACCGTGGCGCTGGCTCAGTGCCTTGAGGTCGGCGGTCAGGCCGGCATCGAACGCCACCGGCAGCGCCGCCCCGGCGTAATCCTGCCGGGCCGGGCGTGGTCGATCCGTCGGCAGCATCAGCAGCGCCGGCGCATCGGCCAGGGTTCGCTGCCAGTAGCCGCACTGGGCCTGCAACACCTCGCCGCTCAACCAGCGGCGTTGCCACACGGCGTAGTCGGCGTACTGCATCGTCAGCGCCGGCAGCGGATCGTCCAGGCCATGGCGGAACGCTTCGTAGAGCGCCGCCAGTTCCTTGATCAACACGCCGATGGACCAGGCGTCCGAAACGATGTGGTGCATGGTCACCAACAGCACATGATCGTCATCACCGAGACGGATCAAACGCCCCCGGATCAACGGCCCCTGCTCCAGGTCGAAAGCGTCGGCGGCTTCCTGCGCCGCCAGGACTTGCAGCTCGGCTTCGACATCGGCGTGACCGGACAAGTCCTGCCGCAACAGGGCGAATCCTGTATCGGCCGGTGCGATGCACTGCAAGGCCTCTTCCCCCCGGGTACGCACGAAGGTGGTCCGCAGCGCTTCGTGACGGGCCACGATGCGATCCAGCGCCCGCTGCAAGGCGACACCGTCCAGGCTCCCGCGCAGGCGCAGCCCGGCGGGCATGTGATAGGCCGAGCTGGCCCCTTCCATCTGCGCCAGGAACCACAGGCGCTGCTGGGCGAACGATAGGGGCAGGTCTTCATCGCGGGCCACCCGGACGATTTCCGGCAAGGTGCTGCGTCCGGCCTGGGCCACTGCCTGCGCCAACGCCTTGAGCTGTGGATGAGCGAACAGTTGCGCCAGGCCCAGTTCCACGCCCAGGCGCAGGCGAACCTGGGAAATCAACTGCATCGCCAGCAATGAATGCCCGCCCAGGTCGAAGAAATGATCGTGGCGGCCGACCTGATCCACGCCCAGCAGCGCTTGCCAGATCTGCGCCAGGGTGGTTTCGACGTCGCCTTGAGGGGCTTCATAGCCTCGGGTAATGACCGATTCGAGGTCTGGCGCCGGCAAGGCCTTGCGGTCCAGCTTGCCATTGGGGGTCAACGGCAAGGCGTCCAGACGCACGTAGGCCACGGGCACCATGTAATCCGGCAGTTGCCCTTGCAGATGGCTGCGCAGGGCCTCGATGTCCACGGCCCGGGACTCGGTGAAATAGGCCACCAGGCGCTTGTCGCCAGGGACATCTTCGCGAGCTTGTACCACGGCTTCTTTTACGGCCTCGTGCCCGGCGAGCCGTGCTTCGATCTCGCCCAGTTCGATGCGGAAACCACGGATCTTCACCTGGTCGTCGTTACGACCCAGGTATTCGATATTGCCGTCCGGCAGGTAGCGACCCAGGTCGCCGGTCTTGTACATCCGGGCATTGGTTTCGCTGCTGAACGGGTCCTTCAGGAAGCGTTCGGCAGTCAGGTCATCACGATTGAGGTAACCGCGCGCCACACCGGCACCGCCGATATAGATCTCTCCCGGTACGCCCAACGGCACCGGTTGGCGGTGTTCATCCAGCAGATAGAACTGGGTGTTGGCCACCGGTTTACCGATATGCGCGGCGAAACCCTCTTCGCGAGACATCGATACCCAGCTTGAGTAAGTGGTGGTTTCCGATGGGCCATAGAGGTTGCACAGGCGCTTGACGGAAGTCTGCTCGAACAGCGCCTCCACCAGGCTGCGCTTGAGGGCTTCGCCCGCCACGTTGACGGTCTCGACACCCTCGCCCAAGCCATCGGACTCCAGCAATGCCTTGAGGGCCGATGGCACCGTGTTGATCAAGGTGATGTCGTGCTCGCCCTGTTGCAGTTCCAGCACATTGGCGACCACATCGATGCTGCCACCGCAGGTCAACGGCGCGAAGCACTCGTAGACCGCCAGGTCGAAGTTCAAAGAAGTGGAGAACAGCGTCTTCGACAGGGTCTGCGCATCGAAGGAACGCTGCGCCCAGGTCAGGAAGTTCACCGTGTTGCGGTGCTCGATCATCACGCCCTTGGGCAAACCGGTGGAGCCGGAGGTGTAGATCACATAGGCCAGGTGCGACGAGGTCAGTTCCGGAACCTGGGGATTGGGAGCCGCCTCATCCTGCCAGGTGCCCTTGTCGAGGTCGATCAACGGCACCCTCGTCTCGCCCAGCAAGCGGCGCGTGGCCCCTTGCACCAGGATCGCCGCCGGTGTGCTGTCCTCCAGCATGTAGGCGATCCGTTCCGTCGGATAAGCCGGATCCAGCGGTACGTAACCGCCCCCTGCCTTGAGGATCGCCAACAGGCCCACCACCATGTCGAGGCCGCGCTCGACGCAGATCGCGACTCGGGAATCGGGCTGCACCCCCTGCTTGCGCAGGTGATGGGCCAGACGATTGGCGAGCCCGTTGAGCTCACGGTAGTTGAGACGCTGATGGCCATGGCGCACCGCCAGGGCATCCGGCGTGCGCCGTACCTGCTCTTCGAACAATCCATGGATCGTCTGCTGCGCAGGATATTCGGCCGCGGTGGCATTGAAGGTCACCAGCAGTCGCTTGCGTTCGTCGACCGGCACGATGGGCACGTCACGCAATGCCGAGTCGGGGGCCTGTTCCAGGGCGCTCACCAGTCCTTCCAGCGCGGTGTGCATGTAGTCGCAGACACGTCGGGCGCCCACCTGGGCCACCGCCTGGGCCGTGAGCATGAAGCCCTCGCCCAGGTCATCCACCGACAGCATCAATGGATAGTTGGTCCGCTCTTCCATGCTCAGGGTCTGGATGCCATGCCAGGCCGCGATGGCCGGCTCGGACGGCGTTTCAGCCGCGCTGTGCCGGTAGTTCAGCAAGGCGCTGAACAGCGGCAGCGAGGCCGGGACGCCACTGCAGCGCTGGGCCAGGGACAAGGACGCATGCTCATGGCCCAACAGGGCCGATAGCCGTGCGTGAGTCGCCTTGACCCCGGCACGCACGCCCTGGGCGCCCACGCTGATGCGCAACGGCAAGGTATTGATGAACATGCCCAGGGCGCGGTCGGCCCCTTCGCCGCCCTGCATCCGGCCCATCAGGACGGTACCGAACACCACCTCTTCGCGGCCCGAGACACGCCCCACCACCTGGGCCCAGGCCAGGTGGACCAGGCTCGCCGCGCTCACACCGAGCTGACGGGCCTGGGTCCGCAGGCGCCGGGCCAGCGCCGCTTCCACGTGCTGCTGCCCTTCTTCGATGCCACTGCCATCGCCCTGCACATCCTGCAGGCCGAACGGCAGCGTCGGCTCGTCGATGTCACCCAGCATGTCGTGGAAGAACGCTTCGTGTTGCTCGCGACTCACACCCAGACGGGCCTGTGCCACGTGATTGCGATACGGCACGGCCGCCGCCAGTTGCTCCGACTGGCCCAGCAGGCTGGCCTGCATTTCGTGCACCACCACCTCAAGGGCGGTGTGGTCCAGGGCCATGTGGTGGAACAGCAGCATGCCCACCCAGCGCTGGTTCGCCAGGTCCTGGGCATAGGCCACTCGCATCAACGGCGCCTGAGCGATGTCGAGACGGTAATGCCGAGGGTCGAAACGCGCCTGCAACTGCTGCACGACGTCGCCCGAAGCCGGGTCCACCTCGACCTCTTCGAGGGCCAGGGTAGCGTGTCGCCAGACCACTTGCACCGGGGCCGGCAGGCCTTGCCAGAGCACGCTGGTACGCAGGATATCGTTGCGCGACACCACGCTTTGCAAGGCATGGGCAAAGGCTTGCAAGCGCTCGCGGTTGTCGAAGCCGAACATCACCTGCAACACGTAGGGATCGCCCTGCTCCGCGGCCAGGTGATGGTAAAGAATGCCTTCCTGCAACGGCGCCAGGGCGTAGATGTCCTGCACGTTGGCCACGCCTCCCGGCACCGTCGCCACGATGCGGTCGATGGCCTCCTGGTCCAGGTCGGCCAGGGGCAGCATGTCCGGGGTGATGCGGGTGCAGTTCTGCGCGATCAGGTTGGCCGGCACCACGATCTGCCGAGCATCGCTCACGGCAGCAGCCAGGGCCGCCAGGGTCGGTTGGCCGAACAGCACGCGCACATCGGCCGCCAGTTCAATCTGGCGCATGCGCTCGATCAGTTTCACCGCCAGCAGGGAATGGCCCCCCAGTTCGAAGAAATGGTCGTGACGCCCCACTTGTTCGACCTTGAGCAGGTCCTGCCAGATCCGGGCGATGGCGATCTCCACTTCACCTTGCGGGGCCTCGTATTCGCGACTGATCAGGGCCGAGCGATCCGGCGCCGGCAACGCCTTGCGGTCGAGCTTGCCGTTGGTGGTCAACGGGAAGGCATCGAGCATCACGAAGGCGCTTGGCACCATGTAGTCCGCCAGGGAGCCCAGCAGTGCGGCGCGCAACCCGGCTGCCGTGGGCGACTCGCCTTCTTCGGCGATCACATAGGCCACCAGGCGCTTGTCCCCCGGCTCGTCCTCGCGCGCGATGACCACCGCTTCGCGGACACCTTCGCACGCGGCCAGCCTGGCTTCGATCTCCCCCAGTTCGATGCGGAAGCCACGGATCTTCACCTGGTCGTCGTTGCGGCCCAGGTATTCGATGCTGCCGTCGGCCAGCCAGCGACCCAGGTCGCCGGTGCGGTACATCCGCGCGTTCGGTTCGGCACTGAACGGGTTGCCCAGGAAACGTTCGGCCGTCAGTTCGTCGCGGTTCAGGTAGCCCCGGCTGACGCCCGCGCCGCCCACGTACATTTCCCCCACCACACCCACCGGCACTGGCTCGCCCTGGGTGTCGAGCACATACAACTGCAGGTCGGGAATACGTCCGCCAATCGGGCTGACGCCCACCAGTTCGGCATCCGCCGCACATAGCGCACGGTAGGTCACGTGCACGGTGGTTTCGGTGATGCCGTACATGTTCACCAGTTGCGTGCCGGCGTTGATCTCCCGGGCATACCACGGTTTGAGAATGCCGGTCTCCAAGGCTTCGCCGCCAAAGATCACCTGGCGCAGGCTGTGCCTGAGCTCGCTTTCGCCCTGGGCCGCGATCAGTTGGCGGAAGGCGCTCGGCGTCTGGTTCAGTACCGTGACGCCCTCCTCGCACAGCAGCGTGTAGCAATCCTGCGGCGAACGGCTTACCAGTTGCGGTACCACCAGCAGGCGGCCGCCGTGGGTCAGCGCGCCCCAGATTTCCCAGACCGAGAAGTCGAAGGCGAAGGAATGGAACAGGGCCCAGACGTCCTGGGGACCGAAATCGAACCAGGGTCGGGTGGCCGAGAACAGCCGCGCCACGTTGCGATGCTCCACCATCACCCCCTTGGGCAGGCCGGTGGAGCCGGAGGTGTAGATCACGTAGGCCAGGTGGCTGGAATCCAGGCCCGCCACCTGGGGGTTGCCCAGGGACGCTTCCGGCCATTCAGCACGGTCCAGATCGATCACCGGAACCGTCACGTCTGCCAGGCAATGCCGCGTCGCAGCCTGGGTGAGCACCGCCACCGGCGTGCTGTCCTGCAGCATGAAGGCCAGGCGCTCGGCCGGATAGGCCGGATCCAGCGGTACATAGCCGGCACCGGACTTGAGGATACCCAGCAGGCCGACAATCATGTCCAGCCCACGCTCGACGCAGATCGCCACCCGGTCATCGGGGCGAATGCCCAGGGACAACAGGTGATGGGCCACCTGGTTGGCCCGGGCGTTGAGTTCGCCATAGGTCAGCGAACGGTCCTCGAACCGCACCGCCAGCGCATCGGGCCGGGCTGCGGCGCAGGCCTCCACCTGCCCGTGGATCAACGCGTCATGGGGGTAGGTCGCCGGCGACGCATTCCAGGTCTCCAGCAGTTGGCGACGCTCGGCCTGCGGCAGGATCCGCAACCCGTTCAACGGGGCCAGCGGCGTTTGCTCCAGTGCCTCGACCAGGTTTTCCAGCACGGTCTGCACATAATTGCAGACCCGCCCTGCACCGATCGGCGCCTGGGCCATGACCGTCAGGTTGAAATCTTCGCCCAGGTCGTCCACCGACAACGTCAGCGGATAGTTGGTGCGCTCTTCGCCATCCAGCACCTGGATACCGTCCCAGGCGGCGATGGCTTCGCTGGTGGCTGTCTGCGCACCGAGATGCCGATAGTTCAGCAGTGCGCTGAACAGCGGCGCCGGTGCGGTCACGCCGCTGCAACGCTGGGCCAGGACCAGCGAGGCGTGCTCGTGCCCCAGCAATGCGGACAAGCGAGCGTGGGTCGCCTTGACCCCGGCCCTTACACCCTGGCTGCCCAGGTCCACCCGCAGCGGCAGGGTGTTGATGAACATTCCCAGCGCCCGGTCGGCGCCCTCGCCGCCCTGCATCCGACCCAGCAACACCGTACCGAACACCACATCGTCCTTGCCCGACACACGGCCCAGCACCTGGGCCCAGGCCAGGTGATACAGGCTCGCCGCGCTCACCCCGAGCTGCCGGGCCTGGACTCGCAGGCGTTTGCACAGCGCCGCATCGACCCGCTGCCGGACCTCCTCGATCCCATGCCCGTCGCCCTGCACATCCTGCAAGCCGAACGGCAGCGTCGGTTCGCTCACATCGCCGAGCATCTCCCGGAAAAACGCTTCGTGCTCCTCGCGGCTGACGCCCAGTCGCGCCTGGGCCACGTAATTGCGGTAGGGCACCGACGCCGGCAGCGAATGCCCGCGCCCCACCACATGGGCCTCGATTTCCGCGGTGAGCATGCCCAGGGACGTCGCGTCATCCACCATGTGATGGAACAGCAACATGCCCACCCAACGAGCGTTTGCCGCGTCTTCGGCATACCCCAGGCGCATCATCGGCGCCTGGCGGATATCCAGGCGGTAATGACGGGGGTCCAGGTGAGTCCGCAGTTGCTCGGCGATATCCCCCGCCGCCGGGTCCAGCGCCACCTCTTCGAGGCCCAGCGGCGCTTCGCGCCAGACCACCTGCACCGGCTCGTCCAGGCCTTCCCACACCACCGCCGTGCGCAGGATATCGTGCCGGGACACCACGCCTTGCAGGGCATTGGCAAAATCTTCCAGCCGCGAGCGGCTGTCGAAAGCGAACAGAATGTATTGCAGATAGGGGTCGCCCTGGGCGGCGGCGAGGTGGTGATACAGGATGCCTTCCTGTAGCGGAGCCAGGGCATAGATGTCCTGTACGTTGGCCACGCCCCCCGGCACCGTTGCCAGCACACGGTCGATGCCATCCTGGTCCAGGTCGGCCAGGGGCAGCATGTCCGGGGTGATTCGCGAGCAGTCGTCGGGAATGACATTGGCCGGCACGCGGATCTCATGACGGCCGCCCACGGCCGCCGCCAGGGCCGCCAGGGTGGGTTGGCCGAACAGCACGCGCACGTCGGCCGCCAGGTCGATCTGGCGCATGCGCTCGATCAGTTTCACCGCCAGCAGGGAATGGCCCCCCAGTTCGAAGAAATGATCATGGCGACCGACCCGCTCCAGCTGCAGCAGGTCCTGCCAGATTGCGGCGATGGCGGTCTCGATTTCCCCTTGCGGCGCTTCGTATTCGCGGCTCACCACCGCCGACTGGTCGGGCACCGGCAAGGCCTTGCGGTCGAGCTTGCCGTTGGTGGTCAGTGGAAACACCGTCAGCATCACGAAGGCGCTGGGCACCATGTATTCGGCCAGGGAACCCAGCAGCTCTGCGCGCAGCTCGGCCGCCGTGGGAGGCTCGCCTTCCTCGGCGATCACGTAGGCCACCAGGCGCTGGTCGCCTGGGCTGTCCTGGCGCGCCAGCACCACGGCTTCACGTACCCCGTTGCATGCAGCCAGCTTGGCTTCGATCTCGCCCAGTTCGATGCGGAAACCACGGATCTTCACCTGGTCGTCGTTGCGGCCCAGGTATTCGATGCTGCCGTCGGCCAGCCAGCGACCCAGGTCGCCGGTGCGGTACATCCGCGCGTTCGGTTCGGCACTGAACGGGTTGTCCAGGAAACGTTCGGCGGTCAGTTCGTCGCGGTTCAGGTAACCCCGGCTGACGCCCGCGCCGCCCACGTACATCTCTCCCACCACGCCCACCGGCACCGGTTCGCGCTGGGGGTCGAGCACATACAACTGCAGGTCGGGAATGCGCTTGCCGATGGGGCTGACACCGACCCGCTGCGCGTCGTCCGCGCTCAGTGCGTGGTAAGTCACGTGCACGGTGGTTTCGGTGATGCCGTACATGTTCACCAGTTGCGTGCCGGCGTTGATCTCCCGGGCATACCACGGCTTGAGAATGCCGGTTTCCAAGGCTTCGCCGCCGAAGATCACCTGGCGCAGGCTGTGCCTGAGCTCGCTTTCGCCCTGGGCCGCGATCAGTTGGCGGAAGGCACTCGGCGTCTGGTTGAGGATGGTCACCCCGGCCTCGCACAACAGCGCATAGCAGTATTGCGGTGAACGGCTGACCAGTTGCGGCACCACCAGCAGGCGGCCGCCGTGGGTCAGCGCGCCCCAGATTTCCCAGACCGAGAAGTCGAAGGCGAAGGAATGGAACAGGGCCCAGACGTCCTGGGGACCGAAATCGAACCAGGGTCGGGTGGCCGAGAACAGCCGCGCCACGTTGCGATGCTCCACCATCACCCCCTTGGGCAGGCCGGTGGAGCCGGAGGTGTAGATCACGTAGGCCAGGTGACTGGCGTCCAGCTCCGGCACATCGGGGTTGTGGGACGGTTGCTGGGCTGGCTCATCGACATCCAGCGGATCGAGCACGATGGCCGGGATGGTCATGGGCGGCAGGTTGTCGCGGCATTGCGGTTGGGTCACCAGGGCCGCCGGACGGCTGTCGTGCAGCATGTAGGCCAGGCGCTCGGCCGGATAGGCCGGGTCCAGCGGCACATAGCCGGCGCCGGACTTGAGGATGCCCAGCAGGCCGACGATCATCTCCAGCCCACGCTCGGCGCAGATCGCCACCCGGTCATCCGGACGGATCCCCAAAGCCAACAGACGATGGGCCAATTGGTTGGCTTGCGCATTGAGCTGGGCATAGGTGAGCGCCTGGTCCTCGTGGACCACGGCCGTCGCGTCAGGTTGAGTCGCGGCCCAGGCTTCGAATTGGCGATGGATCAGGGCATCCCCCGCGTATTCGACGTCGCAGCGGTTCCAGGCATCGAGCAATTGCTGGCGCTCGGCCGCCGGCAGGATGGACAAGGCCTGCAACGGCGTCTGCGGCGCCTGCTCCAGGGCCTCGACCAGGCTGCCCAGGGCCATCTGCATATAACCGCAGATGCGCGCCGCACCGATGGACGAATCCACCAGGGCCGTGAGGGAAAAATCCTCACCCAGGTCGTCGACGTTCAGCGTCAGCGGATAGTTGGTGCGTTCGTCGCCGTTCAGTGCCTCGATCCCGTTCCAGGCCGAGCGCGCATCCTGGTCCACCACGACCGCGCTGTGCCGGTAGTTGAGCAAAGCGCTGAACAGCGGCGTCGGGGCCGCCACGCCACTGCAACGCTGGGCCAGGGCCAGGGAGGCATGCTCATGGCCCAGCAGGGCCGTCAGCCGGGCATGGGTCGCCTTGACTCCGGCCCTGACATCCTCGGCGCCTACATCCACCCGCAACGGCAAGGTGTTGATGAACATGCCCAATGCACGGTCGGCGCCCTCGCCCCCCTGCAGCCGGCCCAACAGCACCGTGCCGAAGACGACCTCGTGCCGGCCGGACACCTTGCCCAGTACCTGGGCCCAGGCCAGATGCACCAGGCTGGCGGCACTGACACCCAACTGGCGTGCCTGCACCCGCAGGCGCCGGGACAACGCCGGGTCTACGGCCTGGCGGATTTCATCGATACCGTGCCCGTCGCCCTGCACGTCCTGCAAACCGAATGGCAAGGTCGGCTCGTCGATATCGCCGAGCATCTCGCGGAAAAAGGCTTCGTGCTCCGCTTCGCTCGCGCCCAGCCGTGACTGGGCCACGTAGTTGCGATAAGGCATCGCCTCACCCAACTGCGCCCCCTGCCCCAGCAACAGCAGTTGCATTTCATGCTGCATCACGTCCAGGGCCGTATGGTCCAGGGCCATGTGGTGAAACAGCAGGATCGCCACCCAGCGGTCCTGGGCCTCGTCCCGGGCATGGACCAGTTGCAGCATCGGCGCCCGACGCAGATCCAGGCGGTAGTGCCGCGCATCGAAACGGGTCGCCAGTTGCGTGGCGACGTCACCGGCGGTGGCCTCGGGCTCGAAGCGTTGCGGCTCCAGCCGCACCTGGCGCCAGACCACTTGCAGCGGCTCGTCCAGGCCTTCCCAGACCACGCTGGTGCGCAGGATGTCATGGCGATCGATCACCACTTGCAACGCCTCGACGAACGCTTCGAAACGCTCGAGCGTATCGAAGGCGAACTGCGATTGAAGCACGTAGGGGTCGCCCTGTTCGGCGGCCAGGTGGTGATAGAGGATGCCTTCCTGCAGCGGCGCCAGCGGGTAGATGTCCTGTACGTTGCGCGCGCCGCCCGGCACCGTCGTCAGTAGACGGTCGATGGTCTCCTGGGTCAGCTTGACCAGCGGCAGCAGCTCGGGGGTGATGTGCTCGCAATCGGCCGCAATGCGGTTTTCCGGCACGCTGATTTCCTTGCCGCTGCCAATGGCGGCCGCCAGGGCCGCCAGGGTCGGCTGGCTGAACAGCACGCGCACATCGGCGCTCAGCCCGGCCTGGCGCATGCGTTCGATCAGGGTCACCGCCAGCAGCGAATGGCCCCCCAGTTCGAAGAAGTGGTCGTGACGCCCCACCTGTTCGACCTTGAGCACCTCGGCCCAGAGCCGGGCCAGGGTCTGTTCCACCGCTCCCTGGGGCGCTTCGTATTCACGGCTGGCATAAGCCTCGGCGTCCGGCGCCGGCAAGGCCCGGCGATCCAGCTTGCCGTTGGCCGTCAAGGGGAACGACGGCAGCACCACGAAGGCGCTGGGGACCATGTAGTCGGCCAGTGCGCTCGCCAACTCTGCGCGCAGATCCTGCACCGACAGGGTGACACCCGGCTCGGCAATCACATACCCCACCAGGCGCTTGGGACCGGTCTCGTCCTGGCGCGCCAGCACCACCGCGTCCTGCACCCCCGGACACTGGCCGAGCCGCGCTTCGATTTCCCCCAGCTCGATACGAAAGCCACGGATCTTCACCTGGTCGTCGTTACGCCCCAGGTAGTCCACGCTGCCGTCGACACGCCAGCGCGCCAGGTCGCCGGTGCGATAGAGCAACGCCCCAGGGTCGGCGCTGAACGGGTCGGTCACGAACTTCTCGGCGGTCAGTTCGGGGCGGTTCAGATACCCTTTCGCCACGCCATCGCCACCGATGTACAACTCCCCCGCCACGCCCACCGGCACCGGTTGCAGCTGGGCATCCAGCACGTAGACACGGCTGTTGCCCACCGGACGGCCAATGGGAATGCCGCCCTCGCCCACGGTTCTGATTTCGTGGGTCGTGGTGAATGTGGTGGCTTCCGTCGGGCCATAGCCATTGAGCAGGTGCTGCGGCGCGCCTTCTTTCAAGACCCGGCCGATCACCGCCGGATCGAGCACATCACCGCCGACGATCAGGTAACGCAACTGCTTGAACACCGGCATCAGGCCGGCGGCGTACTGATGGAACAGGCCGGCGGTCATCCACAGCACGCTGACCCGCTGCTCGGTCAGCAACCGGGCGAAACGCTCCCGGGACAACAGCACGTCCTGGTCGACCACCACCACGCAGCCGCCGTTGAGCAACGGCGCCCAGACGTCCAGGGTACTGGCGTCGAAGGCCGGGTTGGAGGCGAACGCTACCCGGTCCCGGGCATTGAAATCGGCATAGCCGTTGTTGATCACCAGTCGATTGATCGCCCGATGCGGCACCAGCACACCCTTGGGAGTGCCGGTGGAACCGGAGGTGTACATGATGTAGGCCACCGCTTCGGCGCTCTGGGGCAGATCGAGGTTGGCGCTGATGTCAGCCAATTCCAGGCGATCCAGATCGAGCCGGGCAGTGCCTTCGGCCACACTCGCGGAACTGAGGGTCAGCAGGACCTTGGCCCCGCTGTCTTCGATCATGAACTGCTGGCGTTCCAACGGCGCATGGATATCCAGTGGCACGAAGACGGCGGCGCACTTGAGCACCGCCAGTTGACTCACCAACAGTTCCAGTGAACGCTCCAGCAGGATCGCCACACGGTCCCCGGGCTGCACGCCCTGGCCCGCCAGATGACGAGCCAGGCGGTTGGCCCTGGCGTTGAGTTCGGCATACGTCAGGCTGTTGCAGTCGTGCACCGCCGCCGACGCTTGCGGATTGGCCTGCGCCAGGGCTTCGAACAGTCCGTGGACGGTCCTGTCCTGTGGATAGCGACGCGTGGTGGCGTTGAACTCCAGCAGCAGTTGGCGACGCTCGCTCGCCGGCAGGATCGACACGCGGCTCAACGGCGTCTGCGGTGCTTGCTCCAGGGCAGACACCAGGTTCTCCAGCACCACGTTCATATAGGCGCAGATCCGCTGCGCGCCGATCTGCGGCACCGCCAGCGCGGTCAGGCTGAAACCTTCGCCCAGGTCATCCACCGAGAGGGTCAGTGGATAGTTGGTGCGCTCTTCGTTGCTCAGGATTTCGATGCCGTTCCAGGCCGCCAGTGCATCGCTCGAGTCCATCCCCGCATTGCTGTGGCGGTAGTTGAGCAAGGCGCTGAACAACGGCATGGGCGCAACCACGCCACTGCAACGCTGTGCCAGGGCCAGGGACGCGTGTTCATGACCCAGCAGGCCGGTCAGCCGGGCATGGGCCGCCTTGATACTGCCGCGCACATCCTGCTCTGCGACGTCCACCCGCAACGGTAAGGTATTGATGAACATGCCCAGCGCATGCTCGGCACCGTCACCACCCTGCATCCGCCCCATCAGCACGGTGCCGAACACCACGTCCGGTTTGCCGGACACCTGGCTCAGCACCCGTGCCCAGGCCAGGTGATGCAGGCTCGCCGCGCTCACACCCAGTGCCCGGGCCTGAGCCCGCAGACGACGGCTCAGGTCGGCACCGAGGTGCAACCCGGCCTCTTCGATATCGCTGCCGTTGCCGCGCACGTCCTGCACGCCAAAAGGCAGCGTCGGCTCTTCGATGTCACCGAGCATCTGGCGGAAAAATGCCTCATGCTCCTCGCGACTGCTTCCCAGGCGCGCCTGGGCCACGTAGTTGCGGAAAGGCGCCGCCTCGCCCAGACGATCGGCCTGACCCAGCAGATGCAACTGCATCTCGTGGCGCACCCTTTCAAGCGCCGTGTGATCGAGGGCCATGTGATGGAACAACAGCAGCGCCACCCAGCGCTGGTTGGCGGGGTCATGGGCAAAGGCGATGCGCATCAGCGGCGCCTGTTGCATGTCGAGACGGTAGTGCAAAGCGTCGAAACGCTCGCGCAGCTGCCCGGCGATATCCCCCGTCGCCGCAGCCAGCATCACCTCCTCCACGGCCAGCTGCGCCTTGCGCCAGACCACCTGCACAGGCTCATCGAGGCCTTCCCAGACCACGCTGGTGCGCAGGATGTCATGGCGATCGATCACCGCTTGCAGTGCGTGGGCAAATGCGTCCAGGCGCTCGCGGTCGGCGATGCTGAACGTGGCCTGCAATACGTACGGATCGCCCGCGGCCGCCGCAATATGGTGATAGAGAATGCCCTCCTGCAAGGGCGCCAGGGGGTAGATGTCCTTCACGTTGCGCGCGCCACCCGGCACAGTCGCCACGATGCGGTCGATGGCGTCCTGGTCCAGCGCCACCAGCGGCAGCATCGACGGCGTGATCCGGGTGCTTCCCAGCAGGATGCCGTTGTCCGGCACCTCCACATCGCGACCGCTGCCAACCGCAGCGGCCAGCGCCTTCAAGGTCGGCTGGCCGAACAGTACACGGATATCCGCCGACCAGCCCAACTGGCGCATGCGTCCGATCAGGCTGACGGCCAGCAGGGAATGACCGCCCAGTTCGAAGAAATGGTCGTGACGACCGACCTGTTCCACGCCCAGCAGCGCTTGCCAGATCTGCGCCAGGGTGGTTTCGACGTCGCCTTGAGGGGCTTCATAGCCTCGGGTAATGACCGAGTCGAGGTCTGGCGCCGGCAAGGCCTTGCGGTCCAGCTTGCCGTTGGGGGTCAACGGCAAGGCGTCCAGGCGTACGTAGGCCACGGGCACCATGTAATCCGGCAATTGCCCTTGCAGATGGCTGCGCAGGGCCTCGATGTCCACGGCCCGGGACTCGGTGAAATAGGCCACCAGGCGTTTATCGCCGGGGACGTCCTCACGGGCCAGGATCACCGCCTCTTTTACCGCTTCATGCCCAGCGAGCCGTGCTTCGATCTCCCCCAGTTCGATGCGGAAACCACGGATCTTCACCTGATCGTCGTTACGACCCAGGTATTCGATATTGCCGTCCGGCAGGTATCTCCCCAGGTCGCCGGTCCTGTACATCCGGGCGTTGGTTTCGTGGCTGAACGGGTCCTTCAGGAAGCGTTCGGCGGTGAGGTCATCGCGATTGAGGTAACCGCGCGCCACACCGGCACCGCCGATATAGATTTCTCCTGGCACACCCAATGGCACCGGTTGTCGCTGTTCATCCAGCAGATAGAACTGGGTATTGGCCACCGGTTTACCGATATGCGCAGCGAAACCCTCTTCGCGGGACATCGATACCCAGCTTGAGTAAGTGGTGGTTTCCGATGGGCCATAGAGGTTGCACAGGCGCTTGACGGAAGTCTGCTCGAACAGCGCTTCCACCAGGCTGCGCTTGAGGGCTTCACCCGCCACGTTGACGGTCTCGACACCCTCGCCCAAGCCACCGGATTCCAGCAGTGCCTTGAGGGCCGACGGCACCGTGTTGATCAAGGTGATGTCGTGCTCGCCCTGTTGCAGTTCCAGCACATTGGCGACCACGTCGATGCTGCCACCGCAGGTCAACGGCGCGAAGCACTCGTAGACCGCCAGGTCGAAGTTCAGCGAAGTGGAGAACAGCGTCTTCGACAGGGTTTGCGCATCGAAGGAACGCTGTGCCCAGGTCAGGAAGTTCACCGTGTTGCGGTGCTCGATCATCACGCCCTTGGGCAGACCGGTGGAGCCGGAGGTGTAGATCACATAGGCCAGGTGCGACGAGGTCAGTTCCGGAACCTGGGGATTCAGAACGGATTCGTCCTGCCAAAGTTCGCTACCCAGATCGATGACCGGCATCGCAGCGCCGGCCAACAATCCAAGCGTCGCCGCCTGGGCCAGCACCGCTGCCGGGGCGCTGTCTTCCAGCATGTAGGCGATCCGGTCCGCCGGATAGGCCGGGTCCAGCGGTACGTAACCGCCGCCGGCCTTGAGGATCGCCAACAGGCCTACCACCATGTCGAGGCTTCGCTCGACACAGATCGCCACCCGGGAATCGGGTTTCACCCCCTGCTTGCGCAGGTAATGGGCCAGGCGGTTGGCCCGCTCGTTCAGTTCGCGATAGCTCAGGCGTTGTCCGCGATGCAGCACCGCCAACGACTCCGGCGTGCGCTGAACTTGCGCTTCGAACAGCCCGTGAATCGTCTGCGCCAGCGGGTATTCGGCCTGGGTGGCGTTGAAGCCCACCAGCACCTGTTCACGCTCCCTGGCCGGCAGAATCGGCAGGCGATACAACGGCACCTGGGGTGTCTGCTCCAGGGCCTCCACCAGTGTTTCCAACGCTGCCTGCACATACCCGCAGACCCGTTGTGCGCCGATCCCGGCAGCCACCAGCACCGTCAGACTGAAGCCGCTGCCCAGGTCGTCGACGTTCAAGGTCAGCGGATAGTTGGTGCGCTCCTCGCCTTCCAGGGCCTGGATACCGCGCCATGCCTGCACCGCCGAGGTCGAGGCCGCGTCTGCGCCAGTGGCGCTGTGGCGATAGTTGAGCAAGGCGCTGAACAACGGCAATGGCGCCGCCACGGCACTGCATCGCTGGGCCAGGGCCAGAGAGGCGTGCTCATGGCCCAACAGGGCCGTCAGCCGTGCATGGGTCGCCTTGACGCCCGCCCGCACGCCCTGCTGCCCCAACGTCACGCGCAATGGCAGGGTATTGATGAACATCCCCAGCGCCCGGTCGGCGCCCTCGCCGCCCTGCATCCGGCCCATCAGCACGGTGCCGAACACCACGTCCTGCCGGCCGGACACCTTGCCCAACACCTGGGCCCAGGCCAGGTGCACCAGGCTGGCGACGCTCACCCCCGCCTGACGGGCCTGCTGGCGCAGGCGCAGATCCAGCGCCGGAGCCAGCGCTTGCCGGGCCTCGTCGATGTCGTGGTTCTGCCCCTGCACGTCCAGCAGGCCGAACGGCAATGTCGGTTCGTCCACGTCGCCGAGCATGTCACGGAAGAAGGCTTCATGCTCTTGCCGAGTCACCCCCAACCGTGCCTGCGCCACATAATTGCGATAGGGCACCGTTTCCGCCAGTCGGGCGGTCTCGCCCAGCAGGTGCGCCTGCATTTCGTGTTGCACCACCTCCAGCGCCGTATGATCCAGCGCCATATGGTGGAACAGCAAACTCGCCACCCATCGACGATTGGCCTCGTCTTGACCGTAGGCCAGGCGCATCAACGGTGCCTGGCCCACGTCCAGGCGATGCTGTCGCGGGTCGAAGCGCTGGCGCAGCTGCGTTACGGCGTCCCCGGCGGTAGGGTCGAACCGGACCTCTTCGAGGTGAAGTTTCGCCTCGCGCCAGACCACTTGCACAGGCTCATCGAGGCCTTCCCAGACCACGCTGGTGCGCAGGATGTCATGGCGATCGATCACCGCTTGCAACGCCTGGGCGAAGGCTTCCAGACGCTCACGGTCCTCGAAGGCGAACTGCGTCTGGAGGACGTACAGGTCACCCTGCTCCGCCGAGAGGTGATGATAGAGAATGCCTTCCTGCAAGGGCGCCAGGGGGTAGATGTCCTGCACGTTGCGCGCACCACCCGGCACAGTCGCCACGATGCGGTCGATGGCGTCCTGGTCCAGCACCACCAGCGGCAGCATCGACGGCGTGATCCGGGTGCTTCCCGGCAGGATGCCGTTGTCCGGCACCTCCACATCGTGACCGCTGCCAACCGCAGCGGCCAGCGCCTTCAAGGTCGGCTGGCCGAACAGTACACGGATATCCGCCGACCAGCCCAACTGGCGCATGCGTCCGATCAGGCTGACAGCCAGCAGGGAATGACCGCCCAGTTCGAAGAAATGGTCGTGACGCCCAACCTGTTCCACGCCCAGCAGCGCCTGCCAGAGCTGCGCCAGGGTGGTTTCGACGTCGCCTTGAGGGGCTTCGTAGCCACGGGTAATGACCGAGTCGAGGTCTGGCGCCGGCAAGGCCTTGCGGTCCAGCTTGCCGTTGGGGGTCAACGGCAAGGCGTCCAGGCGCACGTAGGCCACCGGGACCATGTAGTCCGGCAATTGCCCTTGCAGGTGGCTGCGCAGGGCCTCGATGTCCACAGCCCGGGACTCGGTGAAATAGGCCACCAGGCGCTTGTCCCCCGGGACATCTTCGCGAGCTTGTACCACGGCTTCTTTTACGGCCTCGTGCCCGGCGAGCCGTGCTTCGATCTCGCCCAGTTCGATACGGAAGCCACGGATCTTCACCTGATCGTCGTTACGACCCAGGTATTCGATATTGCCGTCCGGCAGGTATCTCCCCAGGTCGCCAGTCCTGTACATCCGGGCATTGGTTTCGTGGCTGAACGGGTCCTTCAGGAAGCGTTCGGCAGTCAGGTCATCACGATTGAGGTAACCGCGCGCCACACCGGCGCCGCCGATATAGATCTCTCCCGGTACGCCCAATGGCACCGGTTGGCGCTGTTCATCCAGCAGATAGAACTGGGTGTTGGCCACCGGTTTACCGATATGCGCGGCGAAACCCTCTTCGCGTGACATCGACACCCAGCTTGAATAAGTGGTGGTTTCCGATGGGCCATACAGGTTGCACAGGCGCTTGACCTGGGTTTGTTCGAACAGCGCTTCCACCAGGCTGCGCTTGAGGGCTTCGCCCGCCACGTTGACGGTCTCGACACCCTCGCTCAAGCCACCGGATTCCAGCAATGCCTTGAGGGCGGACGGTACGGTGTTGATCAAGGTGATGTCGTGCTCGCCCTGTTGCAGTTCCAGCACATTGGTGACCACGTCGATGCTGCCACCGCAGGTCAACGGCGCGAAGCACTCGTAGACCGCCAGGTCGAAGTTCAAAGAAGTGGAAAACAGCGTCTTCGACAGGGTCTGCGCATCGAAGGAACGCTGCGCCCAGGTCAGGAAGTTCACCGTGTTGCGGTGCTCGATCATCACGCCCTTGGGCAGACCGGTGGAGCCAGAGGTGTAGATCACATAGGCCAGGTGCGACGAGGTCAGTTCCGGAACCTGGGGATTCAGAACGGATTCGTCCTGCCAAAGTTCGCTACCCAGATCGATGACCGGCATCGCAGCGCCGGCCAACAATCCAAGCGTCGCCGCCTGGGCCAGCACCGCCGCCGGAGCGCTGTCTTCCAGCATGTAGGCGATCCGGTCCGCCGGGTAAGCCGGATCCAGCGGTACGTAACCGCCGCCAGCCTTGAGGATCGCCAGCAGGCCCACCACCATGTCGAGGCCGCGCTCGACGCAGATCGCCACCCGAGAATCGGGTTTTACGCCCTGCTTGCGCAGGTAATGGGCCAGGCGGTTGGCCCGCTCGTTCAATTCGCGATAAGTCAGGCGTTGCCCACGATGCAGCACCGCCAACGACTCCGGCGTGCGCTGAACTTGCGCTTCGAACAACCCGTGAATCGTCTGCTCCAGCGGGTATTCGGCCTGGGTGGCGTTGAATGTCGCCAGCAATTGCTCGAGCTCTGTGTGGGGCACGACCGACAGCCCGGATAACAAGGCCCCCGGCGTCTGCCGCAATGCCTCCATCAGGCTCGCCAGCGCCGTTTCCATATAGGCACCGACCCGTGCCGCGCCAACGCCCTCCACCGCCTGGACGGTCAGGCCGAAGTCCTCGCCCATGTCGTCCACCGACAGCATCAGTGGGTAGTTGGTGCGTTCCTCGCCACCGAGTACCTGAATACCGTTCCAGGCCGACACCGCTTCGGTCGAAGTCGCCGTACCGCTGTGGCGATAGTTGAGCAAGGCGCTGAACAATGGCGTCGGCGCAGCCACGCCGCTGCAGCGTTGCGCCAGCGCCAGGGAGGCGTGCTCATGGCCCAGCAGGGCCGTCAGCCGTGCGTGGGTCGCCTTGACCCCGGCGCGTACCGGCTGCCCTTCCACGTCGACTCGCAACGGCAAGGTGTTGATGAACATGCCCAAGGCTCGATCAGCCCCCTCGCCGCCCTGCATCCGACCCAGCAGCACGGTGCCGAACACCACATCCTGCCGGCCGGACACACGCCCCAGTACCTGCGCCCAGGCCAGATGGACCAGGCTGGCCA
Organism: Pseudomonas sp. 7SR1; assembly: GCF_900156465.1. NCBI lineage: Bacteria > Pseudomonadati > Pseudomonadota > Gammaproteobacteria > Pseudomonadales > Pseudomonadaceae > Pseudomonas > Pseudomonas sp. 7SR1. The sequence continues at coordinate 4,221,496 of NZ_LT707064.1, read as the reverse complement.
CGCTCACCCCCAGTTGCCGGGCCTGGGAGCGCATGGCCTGGCTCAGGCTGGCCGGGAGCGTCATGAAGGCTTCCTCGACCACCTGCCCGCTGCCTTGCACTTCCTGCAAGCCAAACGGCAAGGTCGGCTCGTCGACGTCACCGAGCATTTCGCGGAAAAAGGCTTCGTGTTCCTGGCGACTCACACCCAGGCGCACCTGGGCCACGTAGTTGCGGTACGGTACCGCCTCGGGCAGGGCGTGGCCCTGGCCCAGCAGGAACGCTTGCATCTCGTGCTGCACCAGTTCCAGGGCCGCATGGTCCAGCGCCATATGGTGGAACAGCAGAAGCGCTACCCAACGCTGGTTGGGGCGATCCTCGGCGCAGACCAGCCGCAGCAACGGCGCCCGTCCCATGTCCAGGCGGTGGTGGCGGGTATCGAAGCGTTGTTGCAACTGTGCCTCGACGGCGCCCTGGGCCGGATCCAGCTGCAGCTCCTCCAGGGTCAGCACGGCCTTGTGCCAGACCACTTGCACCGGCTCGTCCAGCCCTTCCCACGCCACCGAGGTGCGCAGGATGTCATGGCGGTCGATCACCCCTTGCAGGGCCTGGAGGAAATCGTCCAGGCGAGCGCGTCGGTCGACCCCGAACAGCGCATGCAGGACATACGGATCGCCCTGCTCCGCAGCGAGGTGATGATAGAGGATGCCCTCCTGCAACGGCGCCAGGGGATAGATGTCCTGCACATTGCCCGCGCCGCCGGGCACGCTGTCGATGATCCGGTCGATCTGTTCCTGGGTAAGGCTGACCAGGGGCAACATGTCGGGGGTGATACGGAAGGCCGGGCTCAGCCAGTCGCCACCGTTTCGCTCCACCAGCTCGAGCAGTTCACGCTTATGGAGGGCAAGGCTTTCCCACAACGCGTCGTCCAGTCCTTCGTCGTCGCCCTGGATCACAAGGTTGTCGTCGTCCTGCTGGAGACGGATCGGGTGCTTGGAAAGCGCTGCCATCAATTCGCTGAATTGCATCGAGGAAACCTGCTTCGTAGTTCGGAATGGTTGACGATCGAAATCTCGTCTTTCAGGTACGGCGTCGCGCCGGAACGCATACGGCGTACAGGCCAGGGCAATGGAAGAGCGTCATGTTCAACCCAAGGAGATCCCTCTCTGGACCGTCTCCTCACAGGCCAAAAAAAATTAGAGCATTCGTTGGGGCATGTCTGTCATGGGAAGCAGGGACAAGCTCCGGCCCCGGCAGGACAGGCATTGTGTCGGGAAAAAATCGCGGCGAACGCCCTGCCGGGGGAAGCCCCCCGGCAAGGTTTTTCATCCGCGGATCGTGCGGTATGCGACTCAGATGCGGCGCTGGCGCGCCAGGGTGGGAATCTTCGTCGCGGGTACTTCGATACGCTGCACCTGCCCTACCGCCGCGGCCACCAGTGCCAGGGTCGGCTGACCGAACAGCACCCGCACATCGGCCTCCATGCCCTCCTTGCGCATGCGCTCGATCAACGTCACGGCCAGCAGGGAATGTCCCCCCAGTTCGAAGAAGTGGTCATGCCGGCCGACACGCTCGATTTTCAGCAATTCGGCCCACAGCGAGGCGAGCTTGATCTCCACCTCTCCCACGGGGGCTTCGTAGCGATGCGTGGCGAACGCCTCGCTGTCAGGGACGGGCAAGGCCTTGCGATCGAGCTTGCCATTGGGAGTCAACGGCAAGGCGTCAAGACTCACGTAGGCCGCCGGCACCATGTACTCCGGCAACTGCGCTTGCAGGTAGCCACGCAGCAGGCCCACGTCCACCGCCTGGCCTGGCGAGGGCCGGGTGAAATACGCCACCAGGCGTTTATCGCCGGGGACGTCCTCACGGGCCAGGATCACCGCCTCTTTTACCGCTTCATGCCTGGCGAGCCGTGCTTCGACCTCCCCCAGTTCGATACGGAAGCCACGGATCTTCACCTGGTCGTCGTTACGACCCAGGTATTCGATATTGCCGTCCGGCAGGTAGCGACCCAGGTCGCCGGTCTTGTACATCCGGGCGTTGGTTTCGTGGCTGAACGGGTCCTTGAGGAAACGTTCGGCGGTGAGGTCATCGCGATTGAGGTAACCGCGCGCCACACCGGCGCCGCCGATATAGATCTCTCCTGGTACACCCAACGGCACCGGTTGTCGCTGTTCATCCAGCAGATAGAACTGGGTGTTGGCCACCGGTTTACCGATATGCGCGGCGAAACCCTCTTCGCGGGACATCGATACCCAGCTTGAGTAAGTGGTGGTTTCCGATGGGCCATACAGGTTGCACAGGCGCTTGACGGAAGTCTGCTCGAACAGCGCTTCCACCAGGCTGCGCTTGAGGGCCTCGCCCGCCACGTTGACGGTCTCGACACCCTCGCCCAAGCCACCGGATTCCAGCAGTGCCTTGAGGGCCGACGGTACGGTGTTGATCAAGGTGATGTCGTGCTCGCCCTGTTGCAGTTCCAGCACATTGGCGACCACGTCGATGCTGCCACCGCAGGTCAACGGCGCGAAGCACTCGTAGACCGCCAGGTCGAAGTTCAAAGAAGTGGAAAACAGCGTCTTCGACAGGGTTTGCGCATCGAAGGAACGCTGCGCCCAGGTCAGGAAGTTCACCGTGTTGCGGTGCTCGATCATCACGCCCTTGGGCAGACCGGTGGAACCGGAGGTGTAGATCACATAGGCCAGGTGCGACGAGGTCAGTTCCGGAACCTGGGGATTCAGAACGGATTCGTCCTGCCAAAGTTCGCTGCCCAGATCGATGACCGGCATCGCAGCGCCGGCCAACAATCCAAGCGTCGCCGCCTGGGCCAGCACCGCCGCCGGGGCGCTGTCTTCCAGCATGTAGGCGATCCGGTCCGCCGGGTAAGCCGGATCCAGCGGTACGTAACCGCCGCCGGCCTTGAGGATCGCCAACAGGCCCACCACCATGTCGAGGCTTCGCTCGACACAGATCGCCACCCGGGAATCGGGTTTCACCCCCTGCTTGCGCAGGTAATGGGCCAGGCGGTTGGCCCGCTCGTTCAGTTCGCGATAGCTCAGGCGTTGTCCGCGATGCAGCACCGCCAGCGACTCCGGCGTGCGCTGAACTTGCGCTTCGAACAACCCGTGAATCGTCTGCTCCAGCGGGTATTCGGCCTGGGTGGCGTTGAAGCCCACCAGCAGTTGCTCGCGCTCCGTGGCCGGCAGCACCGATAACTGGTGCAACGGCGCTTGCGGCGTCTGCTCCAGCATCCGGACCAGACTTTCCAACGTGTGCTGCACGTACCCGCAAAGCCGCTGCGCGCCAATGCGGGCCGGGGTCATGACGGTGAAACTGAACGCCTCGCCCAGGTCGTCCACCGACAACATCAACGGGTAGTTGGTCCGCTCTTCGCCACTGAGCATCTGGATGCCGTTCCAGGCCGACACCGCTTCGGCCGAAACCGTCGTTGCGGTGTGCCGATAGTTGAGCAAGGCACTGAACAACGGCGTCGGTGCCTCCACGCCGCTGCAGCGTTGTGCCAGGGCCAACGAGGCATGTTCATGGCCGAGCAAGGCCGTCAATCGTGCATGGGCCGCCTTGACCCCGGCCCGCACGCCTTGCGCCCCCAGGCTCACCCGCACGGGCAGCGTATTGATGAACATCCCCAGCGCCCGGTCGGCCCCTTCGCCACCTTGCATCCGGCCGACCAGCACGGTACCGAACACCACGTCGTCCTGGCCCGACACCTGGCTCAAGACCTGCGCCCAGACCAGGTGATACACACTCGCCGCACTGACCCCCAACTGCCGCGCCTGGGCACGCAACCGGCGGCTCAGGTCCGCCTCGACATCCTGGCGAGCTTCCTCGATCCCGCTGCCGTCACCTTGCACATCCTGCAGACCGAACGGCAGCGTCGGCTCGTCGACGTCGCCGAGCATGTCGCGGAAAAACGCTTCGTGGGCCTCGCGGCTCACCCCCAGGCGAGCCTGGGCCACGTAGTTGCGGTACGGCACCGAGGCGGGCAAGCGCTGTGCCTGGCCCAGCATGTGTGCCTCGATTTCCGCAACCAGCACCGCCAGTGAGGTGACATCGTCCACCAGATGATGGAACAGCAACATGCCCACCCAACGTTGGTTCTCCGGGTCCTGGGCATAGGCAATCCGCATCATCGGTGCCTGGCGGATGTCCAGGCGATAGAACCTGGGGTCGAAACGCTGGTGCAGTTGGGTGGCGATATCCCCTGCGGCCGGATCCAGAACGACCGGCTCGACATTCAAACGGGCGTCGCGCCATACCACCTGCATGGGCTCGGGCAAGCCCTCCCAGAGCACACCGGTACGCAGGATATCGTGCCGGGCAATGACGGCCTGCAACGCCTGGGCGAACTGTTCGAGGCGCGCGAAACTGTCAAAACCGAACATCACGTGTTGCAGATAGGGATCACCCTGGGCGGCGGCAAGGTGGTGATACAGGATCCCCTCCTGCAGAGGTGCCAAGGCATAGATGTCCTGGACGTTGGCCACGCCACCCGGCACCCTTGCCACGATTTCATCGATGGCCGGCTGATCCAGCTCGGCCAGCGGCAGCATCCCCGGCGTAATCCGTGTGCAACCAGCCGGGATGCCATTGGCCGGTACATCGACCTCCCTGTACCCGCCGACCGCAGCGGCCAGTGCCGCCAATGTCGATTGGTCGAACAGGACGCGTGCGTCGACGCTCAGCTTGACCTGACGCATACGCTCGATCATTTTCACGGCCAACAGCGAATGACCGCCCAGCTCGAAGAAATTGTCGTGGCGGCCGACCCGTTCGATACCGAGCAAGTCCTGCCAGATCCCGGCGATGGTCGCCTCGGTTTCGCCTTGTGGAGCTTCGTACGCACGGGCCACTACCGCAGTACGATCCGGCGCTGGCAATGCCTTGCGGTCCAGCTTGCAATTGGGGGTCAGCGGCAAGGCGTCGAGGTGCACGAAAGCGCTCGGCACCATGTATTCAGGCAGCAGGTTCTGCAGATGGCCCCGCAGAGTCTCGATGTCGAGGCCCGCATCGGCGGCATGGGTCGTGAAATAGGCCACCAGGCGCTTCTCGCCGGGCTCCTCCTCACGGGCCAGTACCACGGCCTCCTTGAGGCCTGGATGTTGCGCCAGCCGCGCTTCGATCTCGCCCAGTTCGATGCGGAAACCGCGAATCTTAACCTGATCGTCGTTACGCCCCAGGTAGTCGATGTTGCCGTCCGCCAGGTAGCGGCCCAGGTCGCCGGTGCGGTACATCCGCGCATTCGGCACGGTGCTGAACGGGTCGTCGAGGAAACGCTCGGCGGTGAGTTCCGGACGATGCAGGTAACCGCGTGCCACCTGCACACCGCCGATGTAGATCTCCCCAGCCACCCCCATGGGCACCGGCTGACGATGGGCGTCCAGCAGGTAGATGCGGGTGTTGGCGATCGGCTTGCCGATGGGGGTGCTGTCGGGGGTATCGACGCCCGAGCAGTCCCAGGCCGTGACGTCCACGGCGGCTTCGGTGGGGCCGTACAGGTTGTGCAACGCCACCTGCGGCAGTTGCGCCTTGAAACGCCGCACCAGATGCCCCGGCAAGGCTTCGCCGCTGCACATCACCTGCCGCAGCCCGTCGCAGCCGTGGGCGGCGCCATGGGCCAGGAACACGTCCAGCATCGACGGTACGAAGTGCAGCGTGCTGATGCCCTGGGCCTGGATTACCTCGCACAGGTAGGCTGGGTCGCGATGCCCGCCAGGACGGGCCATCACCAGCCGGGCGCCGGTGAACAGCGGCCAGAAGAACTCCCACACCGATACGTCGAAGCTGAACGGGGTCTTCTGCAGCACCGCATCGGCAGCCGTCAACGGATAAGCGTCCTGCATCCACAGCAGGCGGTTGACCACCGCCCCATGTTCGTTCATCACGCCTTTGGGCAGGCCGGTGGAACCGGAGGTGTAGATGACATAGGCCAGATGGTCGCAGCGCAGCTCCTCGACCCTTGGATTAGCCGTCGACTGGGTCGAGAACGCGGCATCGTCCAGCAACAACGTCCGGGCATCGGTGGCGGGCAGGCGTGCCTGCAAGGCCCCCTGGGTCAGCACCACGCTCGGCGCGCAGTTGTCCAGCATGTAGGCCAGGCGATCGAGCGGGTAATCCGGATCGAGCGGCACATAAGCAGCACCGGACTTGAGAATGCCCAGCAGGCCGGCCACCATTTCCAGGCTGCGCTCGGCGCAGATCGCCACCCGATCGTCCGGGCGGATGCCCAGGGCGATCAGGCGATGGGCAACCTGGTTGGCGCGGTGGTTCAGTTGCTGGTAGCTCCATTGCTCGTCGTCAGTCACCACGGCGATGGCGTCCGGGCTGGCCTCGGCACGGGTTTCGAACAGACCGTGCAAGGTCAGGCCTCGGGGATAATCGACCGTGGTGGCATTGAACGTTTCCAGCAGGCGCTGGCGTTCAGTCATGGGCAGAATCGCCAGCTCACCCAGGGGCGTCTCCGGCGCCAGCTCCAGTGCCGTGACCAGGCTTTCGAGGGTAGTGTGCATGTAGTCGCCGACACGCCGCGCATCGGTACCGGCCAGTGCCTGCACCACCAGGCTGAAGCCTTCGCCTTCGTCATCCACCGCCAGCGCCAGGGGGTAATTGGTACGCTCTTGGCCGCCAATCGACTCGATGCCCTGCCACGCCGACAGCGCCTGGGCAGTCACCTCGACCCCGCAATGGCGATAGTTGAGCATTGAACTGAACAACGGCGTCGGTGCAACCACACCGCTGCAGCGTTGCGCCAGGGCCAGTGAGGCATGCTCATGCCCCAGCAGGCCAGTGAGACGCCTGTGGGTGGCCTTGACCCCGGCGGACACACCGTGTCCACCCAGGCTCACCCGCAATGGCAGGGTGTTGATGAACATGCCCAGTGCCCGATCGGCGCCCTCGCCCCCCTGCATCCGCCCCAACAGCACGGTGCCGAACACCACTTCGTCGCGACCGCTGACACGACCCAGTACCTGGGCCCATGCCAGGTGCATCACACTCGCCGCACTGACGCCCAACTGCCGGGCCCGGGCGCGAAGGCGGCGACACAAGCCCGCCTCCACCGCCAGCTTCACTTCCTCCACACCGGAGCCATCGCGCTGCACATCCTGCAGACCGAACGGCAGGGTCGGCTCCTGGATATCGCCAAGCATCTCGCGGAAAAAGGCTTCGTGTTCCTGCTGGCCGACACCCAGGCGCGCCTGGGCCACATAGTTGCGGTAAGGCACCGCATTGCCCAGTTCGTGCGCCTTGCCAAGCAACTGGGCCTGCATTTCACGCTCCAGGACTTCCAGCCCCGTATGGTCCAGCACCATGTGATGGAACAGGAGCATCGCGATCCAGCGTCCGTTGTCGACGTCCTCTGCGATAACCAGGCGCAACATCGGCGCCTGGCGCACATCCAGGCGCACATGCCGGGCGTCGAAACGCTCCTGCAGCTGCGCAACGACATTCCCGGCGCTCGGATCCGGTTCCAGCTCATCGACGATCAGCCGAGCCTGCCGCCATACCACCTGCACCGGTTCGTCGAGGCTTTCCCAGGCCATCGAGGTCCTGAAGATGTCGTGGCGCTCGATCACCCGCTGCAACGCGAGGATGAAGTCATCCAGGCGTGCGCGGCTGTCAAAGCCGAACAGCGTCTGCAGCACATAGGGATCACCTTTTTTCGCCGTCAGGTGGTGATACAGGATGCCTTCCTGCAGGGGCGCCAGGGGGTAGATGTCCTGCACGTTTTGCGTGCCTCCCGGCACGCTTGCCACGATCCGATCGATGGCCTCCTGGCTCAATGCAGCCAGTGGCAACATGTCCGGGGTGATTCGCTCGCACCCTTGGACGATGGCATTGGCCGGTACCACCACCTCGCGGTGTCCGCCCACGGCGGCTGCCAGTGCCCGCAGCGTCGGTTGGCTGAACAGGACCCGCACGTCCACGGCCATCTCGGCCTGGCGCATGCGCTCGATCAGCCTCATCGCCAGCAGCGAATGGCCGCCCAGTTCGAAGAAGTTGTCGTGACGCCCCACACGCTCGACGTTCAACAACTCGGCCCACAGGCCGGCCAGCGCTTGCTCGACCTCGCCCTGGGGGGCCTCGTAGGCCTGGCTGGCGTACGCCTCCGCCGCCGGCACCGGCAAGGCCTTGCGGTCCACCTTGCCGTTCAGTGTCAAGGGGAACGCCGGCATCAGGACAAACGCGGCAGGTACCATGTATTCGGCCAGGGTGGCGGACAACTGCTCGCGTAACGCCGCCACGGTGAGGCTGTCCTCAGGCTGTGCAATGAGGTACGCCACCAGGCGTTTCTCTCCCGGCTCGTCGGCCCGCACCATGACCACCGCGTCCTTCACGCCGTCACAGGCGACGAGCCTGGCCTCGATCTCTCCCAGTTCCACACGGAACCCGCGGACCTTGACCTGATCGTCGTTTCGTCCCAGGCACTCCAGATTGCCCTCGGGCAGCCAGCGGCCCAGGTCACCGGTGCGGTAAAGCAGCGCGCCGGGCTCGGGGCTGAACGGATCGGCGATGAACTTCTCCGCGCTCAGGTCCGCTCGGTTCAAGTACCCCTTGGCCACGCCCTTGCCGCCGATGCAGATCTCGCCGACCACACCCAGGGGCGCCAGCCGCTGGCGTGCATCCAGTACGTAGACCCGGGTATTGGAGATGGGCCCGCCAATGGGCACGCTTTGCGCGTGCTCGGCCACAGCCTTGACTTCCAGGGTCGTGGCGTAGGTGGTGGTTTCGGTCGGACCGTAGCAATGCACCAGGCGCAAGCCCGGCGCCAGGCTCAACAAGCGTCGGAAGGAGGCCGCGTCGGCGCGTTCGCCACCGCACAAAAGAATGCGCAAGCCGCCGATGGCTTCGGGGATCAGTTGCACGTACTGGTTGAAAATGGCCGTGGTCACGAACAGCACCGTGACGCCCGTATCGACCAGGACCTGGGCGAACCGCGCTGGTTCGAGGAGGGTTTCATGGTCGATCACCACCACCTGCCCGCCGTTGAGCAGCGCGCCCCAGACATCCATGGTGCTGGCGTCGAACGCCGGATTGGAGGCAAAGGCGATTCGGTCGTGGGCATTGAAATCGGCGTAGCCGTTGTTGATCACCAGCCGGTTGATGGCCCGGTGGGGAACCAGGACACCTTTGGGCTGCCCTGTCGAACCCGAGGTATACATGATGTAGGCAATCGATTCACTGGACTGCGCCAGTGCCGGATTGTGGATCGGGCCTTGCAGGGTCAAGGTGTCCAGCTCGACGCGAGAGGTGCCCTCGGGGGCGACTTCGGTACTGAAGGTGAGCAAGACCTTCGCCCGGCAATCCTCCAGCATGAAGCCCTGGCGCTCCAACGAAGCGTTGCGATCCAGGGGCACATAGGCCGCCGCGCATTTGAGGACCGCCAACTGGCCGACCAGCAGGTCGATCGAGCGCGGCAGCAGGATCGCGACGCAGTCGTCCGGTTGCACGCCGAGTCCCAACAGGTAATGGGCCAGGCGATTGGCTCGCTCGTTCAGTTGCGCATAACTGACCTGTCGCTGCCCATGCACCGCCGCGACCGCCTGGGGCAGGTGTGCAACCTGGGCCTCGAACAGCGCCAGGACGGTCTGGTCCTGCGGATAAGGGCGATCGGTGGCGTTGAAATCCGCCAGCAACAGGTCGCGTTCGGTTTGCGGCAGGATCTCCAGACGGTCGAGGGGCATGCGCGGCGCTTGCTCGAGGGCTTGTACCAGGCCTTCGAGCGCGGTGTGCATATAGGCACAGATGCGCTGCGCACCTATTCCCTGGACGACAAGGGTGCTCAACATGAAGCCTTCGCCCAAGTCATCCACCGACAGGGTCAGCGGGTAGTTGGTACGTTCCTCGCTGCCAAGGACTTCCATGCCCTGCCAGGCATCCCGGGCCTCGACCGAGGTCGCATCGGCCGCGCTGTGCCGGTAGTTCAGCAACGCGCTGAACAGCGGGGCCGGTGAAGCCACGCCGCTGCAACGCTGGGCCAGGGCCAGGGACGCATGCTCGTGGCCGAGCAAGGCAGTCAGTCGCCCATGGGTAGCCTTGACGCCGGCCAGCACGCCCTGTGCTTGCAGATCGACCCGCAGCGGCAACGTATTGATGAACATGCCCAGGGCCCGGTCGGCGCCCTCGCCGCCCTGCATCCGCCCCATCAGCACCGTGCCGAAGACAACATCCTGGCGTCCGGACAACCGTCCCAGCACCTGGGCCCACGCCAGGTGATGCAGGCTGGCCGCACTGACACCGATTCGCCGCGCCTGTGCCCGCAGCCGGCGGCTCAAGCCGGCTTCCACCGCGAGCTTCGCCTCCTCGATGCCAAGGCCGTCACCCTGGACCTGTTGCAAGCCCAAGGGCAGCGTCGGTTCGTCGACGTCGCCCAGCATGTCGCGGAAAAATGCCTCGTGCTCCTGCTCGCTGACACCCAGGCGAGCCTGGGCCACATAGTTTCGGTACGGCATCGCCTCGCCGAGCCGATCGGCCTGGCCGAGCAGGAGCATCTGCATCTCCTGTTGCACCACTTCCAGCGCGGTATGGTCCAGCGCGATATGGTGGAACAGCAGCATCGCCACCCAGCGCTGGTTGACCGGGTCATGGGCATGGCGCAGGCATATCAGCGGAGCCTGGCGAATGTCCAGGCAATGGTGCCGGGAGTCGAAGCGCGAATGGAGCTGGGTCACGGCATCGGCGCCTCCGGTTTCCAGCGTGACGGCTTCGACACTCAACGCGGCCCTGCGCCAGACCACCTGGATCGGCTGTTCCAGGCCCTCCCACAACACCGCCGTGCGCAGGATATCGTGACGATCGATAACGCCTTGCAGCGCCTGCGCGAAGGCCTCGATACGCGCTTCGCTGTGGAAGGCGAACATCGCCTGGAGCACGTAGGGATCGCCCTGCCGCGCCGCGATATGGTGGTAGAGAATGCCTTCCTGCAGCGGCGCCAGCGGGTAGATGTCCTGTACGTTGGACACACCGCCCGGCACGCTGGCGACGATCTGGTCGATCGCCTCCTGGGTCAACGACACCAGCGGCAACAGGTCAGGCGTGATCCGTTCGCAGCCGCAGGTGATTGCGTTGGCCGGGACCTCGACCTCATTGCCGCCGCCCACCGCCGCGGCCAGGGCCGCCAGGGTCGGCTGGCCGAACAGTACGCGGACATCGGCACTCAAGCCGACCTGGCGCATCTGTTCGATCAGGTTGACCGCCAGCAACGAATGGCCGCCCAGCTCGAAGAAATGATCGTGGCGCCCCACCCGCTCCACATGCAGGACCTGCCTCCACAGGCGGGCCAGGGTGTTTTCGACCTCCCCCACGGGGGCTTCGTAGCCCCGGCTGACGATCGAAGCCTGGTCCGGCACCGGCAAGGCCCTGCGGTCCAGCTTGCCATTGGAGGTGAGGGGCAAGGCCTGGAGCTGTACATAGGCCGCCGGCACCATGTAGTCCGGCAAGCGACTTTGCAGATGAGCGCGCAGGGCTTCGATATCCACCGCCTCGTCGCTGGAGCGCAGCGTGAAATACGCCACCAGGCGTTTCTCCCCAGGCGCGTCCTCGCGAACCAGCACCACGGCTTCCTTCACGTCATGGTGTTGGGCCAACCGGGCTTCGATCTCCCCCGGCTCGATACGGAAACCACGGATCTTCACCTGGCCGTCGTTACGGCCCAGGTACTCGATGTTGCCGTCGGCCAGGAAACGTCCCAGGTCTCCGGTGCGGTACATCAGGGCCCCGGGTCGCTGGCTGAAGGGATCGGTGAGGAATTTCTCGACCGTCAGTTCCGGACGGTTCAGGTAGCCCTTGGCGACGCCCATGCCGCCGATGTACAGCTCACCCGCCACGCCCTGCGGCACAGGCCGCTGTTGGGCGTCGAGAATGTAGACCCGGGTGTTGCCCAAGGGGCGACCGATGGGAATGCTGCCCTCGCCGACCGCCTTGATCTCGTACGTGGTGGTGAAGGTAGTGGCTTCCGTGGGACCGTAGCCGTTGAGCAGGTGAACCGGGGCGCCTTCCTTCAAGACGCGCCCGATCACCGCCGGGTCGAGTACATCGCCGCCCACGATCAGGTAGCGCAAGCGGGCGAAAGCCGTCATCAGGCTGGCCGCGTATTGATGGAACAGCCCCGCAGTCATCCACAACACACTCACCGATTGCTCGATCAGCAGCGTGCGCAGGCGCTCCTGGGACAGCAGCACTTGCTGCTCGACCACCACCACGCACCCGCCGTTGAGCAAGGGGGCCCAGACGTCCAGGGTGCTGGCGTCGAAGGCGGGATTGGAGGCAAAGGCCACCCGGTCCCGCTCGTTGAAATCGGCATAGCCGTTATTGATCACCAGCCGACTGATGGCCCGGTGCGGTACCAGCACGCCCTTGGGCGTGCCCGTGGATCCGGAGGTGTACATGATGTAGGCCGGCGCTTCACTCGACTGTGGCGGCGGCTCGGCGTGGGCCGGCTGCCCGCCAAGGTCGATGGTGTCCAGGTCCACGCGGCGCACGTGCGACGGCAACGCCTCGGCGCTGAGGGTCAGCGCCAGCACCGCGCAACTGTCCTGGATCATGAACCCCTGGCGCTCGGCGGGCGCGTTGACGTCCAGCGGCACATAGACCGCCGCGCACTTGAGGACCGCCAACTGGCTGACCAACAGTTCGAGCGAACGAGGCAGCAGCAGGGCCACGCTTTCACCGGCCTGCAGGCCAAGCCCCATCAGATGGGCCGCCAGGCGGTCGGACTGGCAATCCAGTTCACCATAGGTCAGGGTTCGTCCGCCCTGCACCGCTGCCGGCGCATCCGGCCGGGCCCGGGCCTGAGCCTGGAACAAAACCTGGATCGGCTGTTCCCGGGGATAATCGCGGTCGCTGTCGTTGAAACCCAGCAACACACGTTCCCGCTCCGCCGCCGGCAGCCATGACAGGCTTTTGAGCATCGCCCCGGGGCTTGACTCCAGGGCGCCGACCAGGCTTTCAACGGCCGCCAGCATGTATTCGCCTATGCGCTGCGCACCGATGAGCGCACTGGCCTGCACCGTCAGGGCAAACGCGTCGGAGAAATCGTCCACCGAGAGAGTCAGCGGGTAGTTGGTGCGTTCTTCCGCACTCAGGGCTTCGATCCCCTCCCAGGCCTGGCTCGCTTCCACAGGCAGGACTTGAGCCGCGCTGGCGCTGTGGCGGTAGTTCAACAGCGTACTGAACAGCGGCGCCGGGGCCGCCACGCCGCTGCAACGTTGCGCCAGGGCCAGGGATGCGTATTCGTGGCCCAGCAGGCTGCTCAGCCAGCCGTGGGTGCTCTTCACCCCATCGCGGACACTCTGCGCCCCTACACCGACCCGCAGCGGCAGGGTATTGATGAACATGCCCAGCGCCCGGCTCATGCTTTCGCCCGCCTGCATCCGCCCCAGCATCACCGTGCCGAACACCACGTCCTCGCGGCCCGAGACGCAGCCCAGTACCTGGGCCCAGGCGAGATGGAAAATACTCGCCGCGCTCACCCCGAGCTGTCGCGCGTGCCCGCGCAAGCGCCGACCGAGGTCCAGAGGCACTGCCAGGTGATGTTCCTCGATGGCAGTGCCGTCCCCCAGTACATCCTGTTGGCCGAAGGGCAGCGTCGGCTCCTCGACGTCGCCAAGCATCTTGCGGAAGAACGCCTCGTCGGCCTGCCGCTGGCCGGCCTGACGGGTGCGGGCCACATAGTTGCGGTAAGGGATGGCAGGCTGCAACTGATCAGCCTGCCCCATCAGGCAAGCCTGCATTTCGCTCTGCACGACCGTCAGGGCCGCGTGGTCCAGGGCCATGTGATGGAACAGCAGCATGGCGGCCCAGCGCTGGTGTACGGTGTCTTCGGCGACCACCAGCAACAGCAACGGCGCCTGGCTGACATCCAGGCGATAGTGGCGAGGATCGAAGCGCGCCTGCAATTGCGCCATCGCATCGCCCTCGCCCAGCTCGGCGCTGATGTCCTTGACACCCAGCCGGGCCTGGCGCCAGACCACCTGGACCGGCTCTTCCAGCCCTTCGCGGACGATGGCGGTGCGCAGGATGTCGTGTCGGTCGATCACGCTTTGCAAGGCATCGACAAAATCCGCCAGGCGCTCACGCCGAGCGATGCTGAACCGTGCCTGCAGGACATACGGGTCGCCCTGGGTCGCCATCAGGTGGTGATAGAGAATCCCCTCCTGCAACGGCGCCAGCGGGTAAATGTCCTGCACATTGGGCGCACCGCCCGGAACCGTGGCAACGATGCGGTCGATGGCGCTCTGGTCCAGGCTCACCAGCGGCAGCATCTGCGGCGTGATGCGCGTGCAGCCGGCGGGGATGGCGTTGGGGGCGACGTCGGGTTCGCCGCCCTGGTTGGCATCGTATTGGCCGGCCTGGATCAACGAGATCAGTGCGCTCTTGTGTTCGCGCAGCAAGGCCAGTACCGCAGGCTCGCTCAGCGATTGTTTTCGGCCCCGCACCACGAGCTGATCGCCCTTGACTGAAAGCTGTACGTCTTTCTCTCTTAGTGTCGCCAACAGTTCGATCACACTCACAGGACAATCTCCATTTTTTCTGTCGTTGCCGCGTATTCCGAGAGCGTTGGCCGCTCGAATAACGTCCGCACATCCGCTTCCATGCCTTCCTGGCGCATCCGCTCCATCAGGCTGACGGCGAGCAGGGAATGCCCGCCCAGTTCGAAGAAATGATCGTGACGACCGACACGCTCTACGTTGAGCACTTCAGCCCACAACTGGGCCAGGGTGATTTCGGTGTCGCCGACCGGCGCTTCATAGCCACGGCTGATGAACGCCCCCAGGTCCGGCGCCGGCAGCGTCTTGCGGTCGAGCTTGCCGTTGGGGGTCAGGGGCATCGCGTCCAGGCAGACGTAGGCCACCGGTACCATGAAGGCGGGCAGTTGTGCCTGCAGGTACAGGCGCAGCGCTTCGATGCCCAGTGCTTCGTCTGCCGGGTACTGGGTGAAATAGGCCACCAGGCGCTTCTCCCCCAGAACGTCTTCACGGGCCAGCACCGCCGCTTCCTTCACCGCCTCGTGCTGGGCGAGCCTGGCTTCGATTTCGCCCAGTTCGATACGGAAACCGCGGATCTTCACCTGGTCGTCGTTGCGCCCCAGGTACTGCAGGGTACCGTCGGGCAACCAGCGACCGATGTCTCCGGTCTTGTACAAGCGGGCATCGGCCTGGCCGTAGAACGGATCGGCCATGAAGCGGGTTTGGTTGAGCTCCGGCCGGTTCAGGTAGCCACGCGCCACACCGACACCGCCGATGTGAATCTCGCCCGGCACCCCCACCGGCAACAGCTGGCCGTGGTGGTCCAGCACGTGCAGCTGCATGTTGCGGATGGGCCGGCCAATCGGGATCGACTGGTCCCGGTAGGTTTCCAGATGGCTATCCACGATGTGCCAGGCAACCACGTCGCTGCACTCGGTCGGCCCGTAGCTGTTGATCACCGTTGGCCGTGGCTGCGGCAGTTTCTCCAGCAGGGCGACCTGGATCGGCTCGCCGCCCAGGACCACCCGCTTCAGGCAGGCCAGTGCCTGCTGATGGTCGGCGTCCACCAGCGCATGGAACGCGCTGGGCGACATGTTGAGGTGAGTGATCCCGGCCTCGGCGACCTGGGCGACGATGGCACCTGGATTGAAGGGTTCTTCAGCCAGATGCAGCGTGGCGCCCACCATGAGCGGTGCCAGGATGTTCTTCTGGGTCAGGTCGAAGTTGTAGGAAGAGGCCAACAGCACTGCATCGCCGGCATGGAACGCCAGGTCCTCGAGGTACCAGTCCATCAGGTTGCGCAGGCCGCGACGCTCCACCATCACGCCCTTGGGCAGTCCGGTCGAACCGGAGGTGTAGATGACATAGGCCAGATGGTCAGGTGTCAGGCCTGTCACGTGCGGGTTGTGATCCGGCTCGTCCAGCCATGGGCCGGCGTCCAGGTCGATCAGGGGCACCTGGGCGTCCGACAGCAGCGCCCGGGTACCGGCCTGGGTCAGCACCGCAACCGGCGCGCTGTCCTGCAGCATGAACGCAAGGCGCTCGGCCGGATAAGCCGGATCCAGGGGGACATACCCCCCGCCGGCCTTGAGCACCGCCAGCAGTCCTACCACCATGTCGACACTGCGCTCGACGCAGATCGCCACCCGCGAATCCCCTTCCACGCCCTGCTTGCGCAGATAATGGGCCAGCCGGTTGGCTCGCTCGTTCAACTGGCGATAGGTCAGCCGCTGTGCGCCACCGTGCACGGCCAGGTCATCCGGCGTACGCTGTGCCTGCGCCTCGAACGACGCCTGAATGGCTGGTTGCTGCCGTGGGGCGTCGGCTTGGTGGGCATTGAACTCGGCCAGCAGCCTGTGGCGCTCGCCAGGCGGCAGGATCGACAGCTGATGCAGTGGCGCCTGAGGAGACTGTTCGAGCATCTCGATCAGCCTTTCCAGGGTCTGGCGCACATAACCACACATCCGCTGGGCACCGATGCGCGCAGGCGTCATCACAGTGAAGCTGAACGCCTCGCCCTGGTCGTCCACCGCCAGCGTCAAGGGATAGTTGGTCCGCTCTTCGCCACTGAGCATCTGGATACCGTCCCAGGCCGACAACGCCTCGGTGGTGGTGATCGCACCCGTGTGCCGATAATTGAGCAAGGCACTGAACAGTGGCGTCGGCGCTTCCACGCCGCTGCAACGTTGCGCCAGTGCCAGCGAGGCGTGCTCGTGCCCCAGCAAGGCGGTCAGCCGCGCATGGGTCGTGGTCACACCGGCACGCACATCGGTTTGCAGGCTGACCCGCAGTGGCAGCGTATTGATGAACATCCCCAGCGCCCGGTCGGCCCCCTCGCCGCCTTGCATCCGGCCCATCAGGACGGTACCGAACACCACCTCTTCGCGGCCCGACACCTTGCCCAGCACCTGGGCCCAGACCAGGTGGTACAGGCTCGCCGCGCTCACACCGAGCAGACGGGCCTGGGCCCGCAATCGGCGGCTCAGGTCGGCCTCGACAAGCTGTCCGGCCTCCTCGATCCCGCTGCCATCGCCTTGCACATCCTGCAAACCGAACGGCAATGTCGGCTCGTCGACGTCGCCAAGCATGTCGCGGAAAAACGCTTCGTGGGCCTCGCGGCTCACCCCCAGGCGAGCCTGGGCCACGTAGTTGCGGTACGGCACCGACGCCGGCAAGCGATCTGCCCGCCCGAGCATGTGCGCCTCGATCTCGGCGGACAGTGCCGCCAGGGACGTGGCGTCGTCCACCAGATGATGGAACAGCAGCATACCCACCCAGCGCTGGTTCGCCGGGTCCTGGGCATAGGCGACCCGTATCAGCGGTGCCTGGCGAATGTCCAGGCGGTAGTGCCTGGGGTCGAAGCGCTGGTGCAACTGCGCGGCGACATCGCCCGCCGCCGGGTCCAGCTCCACCGACTCCACCACCATCCGGGCGTCACGCCAGACCACCTGCACGGGCTCGGCCAGGTCCTCCCAGAGCACACTCGTACGCAAGATGTCATGCCGGGCGACGACCGATTGGAACGCGTGGGTAAACGCCTCCAGTCGGGCGAAGGTGTCGAACGCGAACATCATGTATTGCAGATAGGGATCGCCCTGGGCGGCGGCGAGGTGGTGATAAAGGATACCTTCCTGCAGCGGTGCCAGGGCATAGATGTCCTGTACGTTGGCCAAGCCGCCCGGCACCATCGCCACCACGCGGTCGATCTCGTCCTGGCTCAGGGTCGCCAGAGGCAACAGCTCTGGCGTGATCCGTCGACAGTCCGAGGCAATACGATTGGCCGGCACCACCACGTCCGTACGTCCGCCTACCGCAGCGGCCAGGGCCGCCAGGGTCGGTTGACCGAACAGCACCCGGACGTCGGCGCTCAGCCCGGCCTGGCGCATGCGTTCGATCAGCTTCACCGCCAGCAGGGAATGGCCCCCCAGTTCGAAGAAGTTATCGTGACGACCGATCCGATCAAGATCCAGCAGGTCCTGCCAGATCGTGGCGATGACGGTTTCGGCATCGCCTTGCGGTGCTTCGTATTCGCGAGTCGCCACCGATGACTGGTCCGGCGCCGGCAACGCCTTGCGGTCGAGCTTGCCGTTGGTGGTCAACGGGAAGGCATCGAGCATCACGAAGGCGCCTGGCACCATGTAGTCCGCCAGGGAGCCCAGCAGTGCGGCACGCAACCCGGCTGCCGTGGGCGGCTCGCCTTCTTCGGCGATCACATAGGCCACCAGGCGCTTGTCCCCCGGCTCGTCCTCGCGCGCGATGACCACCGCTTCGCGGACACCTTCGCACGCGGCCAGCCTGGCTTCGATCTCGCCCAGCTCGATGCGGAAGCCACGAATCTTCACCTGGTCGTCGTTGCGGCCCAGGTATTCGATGCTGCCGTCGGCCAGTCGGCGTCCCAGGTCGCCGGTCCGGTACAGACGCGCCCCTTCGCATCCACTGAAGGGATCGGCGATAAAGCGCTGCCGATCGAGCTCGGGACGATTCAGGTAACCACGGGCCACACCCGCACCGCCGACGTACATTTCCCCGACTACACCCACCGGTACCGGCTCGCGCCGGGCGTCGAGCACATGCAATTGCAGGTCGGGAATGCGCGTGCCGATGGGGCTGACACCGACCCGCTGCGCGTCGTCCGCGCTCAGTGCGTGGTAAGTCACGTGCACGGTGGTTTCGGTGATGCCGTACATGTTCACCAGTTGCGTGCCGGCGTTGATCTCCCGGGCATACCACGGTTTGAGGATGCCGGTTTCCAAGGCTTCGCCGCCGAAGATCACCTGGCGCAGGCTGTGTCTGAGCTCGCTTTCGCCCTGGGCCGCGATCAGTTGGCGGAAGGCACTCGGCGTCTGGTTCAGTACCGTGACGCCCTCCTCGCACAGCAGCGTGTAGCAATCCTGCGGCGAACGGCTTACCAGTTGCGGTACCACCAGCAGGCGGCCGCCGTGGGTCAGCGCGCCCCAGATTTCCCAGACCGAGAAGTCGAAGGCGAAGGAATGGAACAGGGCCCAGACGTCCTGGGGACCGAAATCGAACCAGGGTCGGGTGGCCGAGAACAGCCGCGCCACGTTGCGATGCTCCACCATCACCCCCTTGGGCAGGCCGGTGGAGCCGGAGGTGTAGATCACGTAGGCCAGGTGGCTGGAATCCAGGCCCGCCACCTGGGGGTTGCCCAGGGACGCTTCCGGCCATTCAGCACGGTCCAGATCGATCACCGGAACCGTCACGTCTGCCAGGCAATGCCGCGTCGCAGCCTGGGTGAGCACCGCCACCGGCGTGCTGTCCTGCAGCATGAAGGCCAGGCGCTCGGCCGGATAGGCCGGATCCAGCGGTACATAGCCGGCACCGGACTTGAGGATACCCAGCAGGCCGACGATCATGTCCAGCCCACGCTCGACGCAGATCGCCACCCGGTCATCGGGGCGAATGCCCAGGGACAACAGGTGATGGGCCACCTGGTTGGCCCGGGCGTTGAGTTCGCCATAGGTCAGCGAACGGTCCTCGAACCGCACCGCCAGCGCATCGGGCCGGGCTGCGGCGCAGGCCTCCACCTGCCCGTGGATCAACGCGTCATGGGGGTAGGTCGCCGACGACGCATTCCAGGTCTCCAGCAGTTGGCGACGCTCGGCCTGCGGCAGCACCGGCAGGCTCTGCACCGGTGTTTGCGGCGCCTGTTCCAGGGCCTCGAACAGGCTGCGCAGCGCGACTTGCAGGTAGTCGCAGATGCGTTGCGCCCCGATCCGCGATTCCACCAGCGCCGTCAGGCTGAAGCCATCCCCCAGGTCATCGACGTTCATGGTCAGCGGGTAGTTGGTACGTTCTTCGCTGGACAGCATCTGCATGCCGCTCCAGGCCGACAGCAAGGCCTCTGTCACCTGCGTGGCACTGTGGCGGTAATTCAGCAGCGCACTGAACAAAGGCGTCGGCGCCGCCACGCCACTGCAACGCTGGGCCAGGGCCAGGGAAGCGTGCTCATGAGCCAGCATTCCGGTCAGCCGGGCATGGGTCGCCTTCACCGCCTCGTCCACGCTTTGCTCGCCCACCGACACGCATATCGGCAAGGTATTGATGAACATCCCCAGCGCACGGTCGGCACCGTCGCCCCCCTGCATCCGCCCCATCAGTACGGTGCCGAAGACCACGTGTTCCTGGCCGCACGCCAGGGCCATGACCCGTGCCCAGGCCAGATGGATCAGGCTCGCGGCGCTGACGCCCAGGCGCCGGGCCTGGCTGCGCAGCCCCCGGCCCACAGCGTCATCGACCGCAACCGTGACTTCCTCGATGCCACGCCCGTCGCCCTGGACCTGGGCCAATCCGAACGGCAGCGTCGGCTCCTCGATCTCACCGAGCATCTGCCGGAAAAACACTTCGTGCTCTTGCTCGCTCATTCCAAGCCTGGCCTGGGCGACATAGTTGCGGTACGGCACCGCTTCGGCCAACTGTGCGGCTTCGCCCATCAGGTGCGCCTGCATTTCGTGCTGCACCACTTCCAGGGCCGTATGGTCCAGGGCCATGTGGTGGAACAGCAGGATCGCCACCCAGCGGTCCTGGGCCTCGTCCCGGGCATGGACCAGTTGCAGCATCGGCGCCCGACGCAGATCCAGGCGGTAGTGCCGCGCATCGAAGCGGGTCGCCAGTTGCGTGGCGACGTCACCGGCGGTGGCCTCGGGCTCGAAGCGTTGCGGCTCCAGCCGCACCTGGCGCCAGACCACTTGCAGCGGCTCGTCCAGGCCTTCCCAGACCACGCTGGTGCGCAGGATGTCATGGCGATCGATCACCACTTGCAACGCCTCGACGAACGCTTCGAAACGCTCGAGCGTATCGAAGGCGAACTGCGATTGAAGCACGTAGGGGTCGCCCTGTTCGGCGGCCAGGTGGTGATAGAGGATGCCTTCCTGCAGCGGCGCCAGCGGGTAGATGTCCTGTACGTTGCGCGCGCCACCGGGCACCGTGGCCACGATCCGGTCAATGGTTGGCTGATCAAGCGCTACCAAGGTGAGCATGTCCGGGGTGATCTGCACACAGTCGGCGGCAATCAGGTTCGCCGGCACCTCGATTTCCTTGCCACTGCCAATGGCGGCCGCCAGGGCCGCCAGGGTCGGCTGGCTGAACAGCACGCGCACATCGGCGCTCAGCCCGGCCTGGCGCATGCGTTCGATCAGGGTCACCGCCAGCAGCGAATGGCCCCCCAATTCAAAGAAGTGGTCGTGACGCCCCACCTGTTCGACCTTGAGCACCTCGGCCCAGAGCCGGGCCAGGGTCTGTTCCACCGCTCCCTGGGGCGCTTCGTATTCACGGCTGGCATAAGCCTCGGCGTCCGGCGCCGGCAAGGCCCGGCGGTCCAGCTTGCCGTTGGCCGTCAAGGGGAACGACGGCAGCACCACGAAGGCGCTGGGGACCATGTAGTCGGCCAGTGCACTCGCCAACTCTGCGCGCAGATCCTGCACCGACAGGGTGACACCCGGCTCGGCAATCACATACCCCACCAGGCGCTTGGGACCGGTCTCGTCCTGGCGCGCCAGCACCACCGCGTCCTGCACCCCCGGACACTGGCCGAGCCGCGCTTCGATTTCCCCCAGCTCGATACGAAAGCCACGGATCTTCACCTGGTCGTCGTTACGCCCCAGGTAGTCCACGCTGCCGTCGACACGCCAGCGCGCCAGGTCGCCGGTGCGATAGAGCAACGCCCCAGGGTCGGCGCTGAACGGGTCGGTCACGAACTTCTCGGCGGTCAGTTCGGGGCGGTTCAGATACCCTTTCGCCACGCCATCGCCACCGATGTACAGCTCGCCCGCCACGCCCACCGGCACCGGTTGCAGCTGGGCATCCAGCACATAGACACGGCTGTTGCCCACCGGACGGCCAATGGGAATGCCGCCCTCGCCCACGGCTCGGATTTCGTGGGTCGTGGTGAATGTGGTGGCCTCCGTCGGGCCATAGCCATTGAGCAGATGCTGCGGCGCGCCTTCTTTCAAGACCCGGCCGATCACCGCCGGATCGAGCACATCACCGCCCACGATCAGGTAACGCAAGTGCTTGAACACCGGCATCAGGCCGGCGGCGTACTGATGGAACAGGCCGGCGGTCATCCACAGCACGCTGACCCGCTGCTCGGTCAGCAACCGGGCGAAACGCTCCCGGGACAACAGCACGTCCTGGTCGACCACTACCACGCAGCCGCCGTTGAGCAACGGCGCCCAGACGTCCAGGGTACTGGCGTCGAAGGCCGGGTTGGAGGCGAACGCCACCCGGTCCCGGGCATTGAAATCGGCGTAGCCGTTGTTGATCACCAGTCGGTTGATCGCCCGATGCGGCACCAGCACACCCTTGGGAGTGCCGGTGGAACCGGAGGTGTACATGATGTAGGCCACCGCTTCGGCGCTCTGGGGCAGATCGAGGTCGACACAGGTTTCATCCACCTCCATGTGACCCAGGTCCACCCGCAGAGGACCCGCAGGAACCTTCTGACCTTTGCGGGCCAGGACCACCTGCGCTCCACTGTCGTCGACCATGAACTGCTGGCGCTCCAGCGGCGCGCCGATATCCAGCGGCACGTAGACGGCGGCACACTTGAGCACCGCCAACTGGCCGACCAGCAGCTCGATCGAACGCCCCAGCCCCAGCGCCACGCGGTCCCCGGGCTGCACGCCCAGGCCTGCCAGATGGCGCGCCAGGCCGTTGGCCCAGGCGTTGAGCTCGCTGTAGGTCAGGCAACGCCCATCCTGCACAGCGGCGATGGCGTGTGGACGAGCCTCGGCCTGGGCTTCGAACAACCCATGGACGGTCCGATCCTGCGGATAAGGACGCATGGTCGCATTGAAACCCGCTACCACCTGCCGACGCTCGGCAGCCGGCAGTATCGCCAGACGGTTCAACGGCGTCGACGGCGCCAGCTCCAGGGACTCCACCAGGGTTTCCAGGGCAATGTGCATGTACTCGCAGACCCGTTGCGCGCCGATCCGTGGCACCGCCAGCGCGGTCAGGTGGAAATCGTCGCCCAGGTCGTCCACCGACAGGGTCAGCGGGTAATTGGTGCGTTCTTCGTTGCTCAGGGTCTCGATGCCTTCCCAACCGGCCAGGGCCTGGCTGGAATCCGCGAGGCCGGCGCTGTGACGATAGTTGAGCAAGGCGCTGAACAGCGGCATGGGCGCAACCACGCCACTGCAACGCTGTGCCAGGGCCAGGGACGCGTGTTCATGGCCCAGCAGGCCGGTCAATCGCGCGTGGGTGGCTTCCACCCCTTCACGCACGCTTTGGATGCCCACTTCCACTCGCAGGGGCAAGGTGTTGATGAACATGCCCAGGGCCCGGTCAGCACCGTCCCCGCCTTGCATGCGCCCCATCAGTACGGTGCCGAATACCACGTCGTCCTTGCCGGACACGCGGCCCAGCAACTGTGCCCAGGCCAGGTGAACCAGGCTGGCAGCGCTGACACCCAACTGCCGCGCCAGGACCCGTAGGCGCTGGCTCAACGCCGTGTCGACAGGCCGCCGGGCTTCCTCGATATCCCGCCCGTCACCCTGCACGTCCCGTACACCGAACGGCAGGGTCGGCTCGTCGATATCGCCGAGCATCTCGCGGAAGAAGTGTTCGTGCTCCTGTTCGCTCACGCCCAGGCACGCCTGCGCCACATAGTTGCGATAAGGCACTGCCGCCGCCAGCGGAGCGGTCTTGCCCAACAGATGCGCCTGCATCTCGTGCTGCACCACTTCCATGGCCGTGTGGTCCAGGGCCATGTGGTGGAAGAGCAACACCGCGACCCAGCGTCCCCTGGCCGCGTCTTGCGCGTAAGCCAGCCGCAGCATGGGGGCACGGGTGATATCGAGACGGTAATGCCGCGGGTCGAAGCGGGCCTGCAACTGCGAGGCGATATCCCCCGCCGCGTCGGCCAGCGCCACCTCTTCCACCACCAGTCGGGCTTTACGCCAGACCACCTGCACCGGTGAGTCGAATCCTTCCCAGACCACGCTGGTGCGCAGGATGTCGTGGCGATCGATGACATGCTCAAGCGCATCGACGAAAGCCGTCAATCGGTCACGATTGTGCAGTTCGAAGAGTATTTTCAGTACATAGGGGTCGCCCTGCTCGGCGGTCAGGTGGTGGTAGAGGATGCCTTCCTGCAGCGGCGCCAGCGGGTAGATGTCCTGTACGTTGCGTGCGCCACCGGGCACCGTGGCCACGATCCGGTCAATGGTTGGCTGATCAAGCGCTACCAAGGTGAGCATGTCCGGGGTGATCTGCACACAGTCGGCGGCAATCAGGTTCGCCGGCACCTCGATTTCCTTGCCGCTGCCAATGGCGGCCGCCAGGGCCGCCAGGGTCGGCTGGCTGAACAGCACGCGCACATCGGCGCTCAGCCCGGCCTGGCGCATGCGTTCGATCAGGGTCACCGCCAGCAGCGAATGGCCCCCCAATTCAAAGAAGTGGTCGTGACGCCCCACCTGTTCGACCTTGAGCACCTCGGCCCAGAGCCGGGCCAGGGTCTGTTCCACCGCTCCCTGGGGCGCTTCGTATTCACGGCTGGCATAAGCCTCGGCGTCCGGCGCCGGCAAGGCCCGGCGGTCCAGCTTGCCGTTGGCCGTCAGCGGCAGCGTCTCAAGCAGTACGTAGGCCATGGGCATCATGTAATCGGGCAACTGCGCATGCAGATGGCTACGCAGCGTCTCGATGGTCACACCTGCCTGCGGGTCGTTCAGGGTGAAATAAGCCACCAGGCGCTTCTCGCCTGGCACGTCTTCACGCGCCAGGACGGCAGCCGTCCTGATGCTGTCATGCTCGGCGAGCCGCGCTTCGATTTCCCCCAGTTCGATACGAAAGCCACGGATCTTCACCTGGTCGTCGTTACGCCCCAGGTAGTCCACGCTGCCGTCGACACGCCAGCGCGCCAGGTCGCCGGTGCGATAGAGCAACGCCCCAGGGCCGGCGCTGAACGGGTCGGTCACGAACTTCTCGGCGGTCAGTTCGGGGCGGTTCAGATACCCTTTCGCCACGCCATCGCCACCGATGTACAACTCCCCCGCCACGCCCACCGGCACCGGTTGCAGCTGGGCGTCCAGCACGTAGACACGGCTGTTGCCCACCGGACGGCCAATGGGAATGCCGCCCTCGCCCACGGCTCGGATTTCGTGGGTCGTGGTGAATGTGGTGGCTTCCGTCGGGCCATAGCCATTGAGCAGGTGCTGCGGCGCGCCTTCTTTCAAGACCCGGCCGATCACCGCCGGATCGAGCACATCACCGCCGACGATCAGGTAACGCAAGTGCTTGAACACCGGCATCAGGCCGGCGGCGTACTGATGGAACAGGCCGGCGGTCATCCACAGCACGCTGACCCGCTGCTCGGTCAGCAACCGGGCGAAACGCTCCCGGGACAACAGCACGTCCTGGTCGACCACCACCACGCAGCCGCCGTTGAGCAATGGCGCCCAGACGTCCAGGGTACTGGCGTCGAAGGCCGGGTTGGAGGCGAACGCCACCCGGTCCCGGGCATTGAAATCGGCGTAGCCGTTGTTGATCACCAGTCGGTTGATCGCCCGATGCGGCACCAGCACACCCTTGGGAGTGCCGGTGGAACCGGAGGTGTACATGATGTAGGCCACCGCTTCGGCGCTCTGGGGCAGATCGAGGTCGGTGCTGGCTTCAGCCAACTCCAGGCGATCCAGGTCGACCCGCACAGCGCTCTGCGCCGAGACCAGGGAGCTCTGGGTCAGCAGGACCTTGGCCCCGCTGTCGTCGACCATGAACTGCTGGCGTTCCAACGGCGCGCTGGTGTCCAGCGGCACGTAGACGGCGGCGCACTTGAGCACCGCCAACTGGCTGACCAGCAGTTCAACCGAACGGGCCAATCCCAGCGCTACACGGTCCCCCGGCTGCACACCCAGGCCTGCCAGATGGCGAGCCAGACGATTGGCCCTGATGTTGAGTTCACCGTAGGTCAGGCATTGTTCATCGTGCACCACGGCGATGGCATCCGCACAATCCTGCGCCTGCTGTTCGAACACGGCATGGACGGTCTTGTCCCGTGGATAGGCGCGTGTGGTCGCGTTGAACGCCTCCAGTACCCGCTCGCGTTCGGCATGGGGCAGCACAGCCAGGTCGTGCAGACGTGTAGCCGGGCTGGACTCCAGTGCCGTGGCGAGGCTCTGCAGCGCGCGCTCCATATACGCGCAGACCCGCTGCGCGCCGATGCCGTTCTTCACCAGGACGGTCAGGGCGAAATCCTCGCCCAGGTCATCCACCGACAACGTCAGGGGATAGTTGGTACGTGATTCGCCGTCCAGCGTCTCGATGCCCTGCCAGGCAGCGTCAACCTCCAGCGCATCGACCTGTTCACTGGAGTTGCGGTAGTTCAGCAAGGCACTGAACAGCGGTGCCGGTGCGCTCACGCCACTGCAGCGTTGCGCCAGGGCCAGCGAGGCGTGCTCATGGCCCAACAGCGCGGTGAGACGCCCATGGACGGCCTGGACACCCGTGCGGACATCCTGGTCATCGACGCTGACGCGAAGGGGCAAGGTATTGATGAACATGCCCAATGCGCGGTCGGCACCCTGGCCGCCCTGCATCCGGCCCAGCAGCACCGTACCGAACACCACCTCGGATTTGCCCGAGACACAGGCCAGGACTTGCGCCCAGGCCAAGTGACAAAGGCTGGCCGTCCCCACGCCGGACCGGCGCGCAAGACGCCGCAGACGACGGCTCAGATCGCGCTCGAGCAATCGGCCGGCTTCTTCGATGTCGTGGCCGTCCCCCTGCACCTGTTGCAAGCCGAACGGCAGGGTCGGCTCCTCCACGTCGCCGAGCATGTCGCGGAAGAACGCCTCGTGCTCTTCCTGGCTCACGCCCAGGCGAGCCTGGGCCACATAGTTGCGATAAGGCACTGCCGCATCCAGTTGCCCGACTTGCCCCAGCAGATGCGCCTGCATTTCGCGCTGCACCACTTTGAGCGCCGTATGGTCAAGGGCGATGTGGTGGAACAGCAGCAGGGCGACCCAGCGCTGGTTGGGCTTGTCTTCGGCGAAGGCCAGGTGCATCAACGGTGCCTGGGTCATGTCCAGCCCATAGAGCCGGGCATCGAAACGTTGTTGCAACTGTTCGACGATGCCTGCGCCTTGCGGGTCCGGCTCGAACGCTTCCAGCTTCAGCGGCGCCTGGCGCCAGACCACTTGCTGAGGTTCGTCGAGGCCTTCCCACACGATCGCGGTACGCAAGATGTCGTGGCGATCGATGACGCTCTGCAACGCAAGGATGAAATCATCGAGGCGCTGCCGGTCTCGCAGGCCAAACAGCGCCTGAAGGAGATAGGGGTCGCCCTGCTCGGCCGACAGATGATGGTAGAGAATCCCCTCCTGGAGCGGTGCCAGGGGGTAGATGTCCTGCACATTGCCCGCACCACCCGGCACGCTCGCCACGATCCGGTCGATGGCCTCCTGGTCCAGCCTGGTCAACGACAGCATGTCCGGCATGATTCTCGTGCAATCCCGGGCAATGCCGTTGGCCGGCACCTCGACTTCGCAGTACCCGCCCACTGCCGCCGCCAGCGCCGATAGCGTTGGCTGGCCGAACAGCACGCGCACGTCGGCACTCAGGCCCACCTGGCGCATCCGCTCGATCAGGCTGACGGCCAGCAGGGAATGACCGCCCAGTTCGAAGAAATGGTCGTGACGACCGACCTGTTCCACGCCCAGCAGCGCTTGCCAGATCTGCGCCAGGGTGGTTTCGACGTCGCCTTGAGGGGCTTCATAGCCTCGGGTAATGACCGAGTCGAGGTCTGGCGCCGGCAAGGCCTTGCGGTCCAGCTTGCCGTTGGGGGTCAACGGCAAGGCGTCCAGGCGTACGTAGGCCACGGGCACCATGTAATCCGGCAATTGCCCTTGCAGATGGCTGCGCAGGGCCTCGATGTCCACGGCCCGGGACTCGGTGAAATAGGCCACCAGGCGTTTATCGCCGGGGACGTCCTCACGGGCCAGGATCACCGCCTCTTTTACCGCTTCATGCCCAGCGAGCCGTGCTTCGATCTCCCCCAGTTCGATGCGGAAACCACGGATCTTCACCTGATCGTCGTTACGACCCAGGTATTCGATATTGCCGTCCGGCAGGTATCTCCCCAGGTCGCCGGTCTTGTACATCCGGGCGTTGGTTTCGCTGCTGAACGGGTCCTTCAGGAAGCGTTCGGCAGTGAGGTCATCGCGATTGAGGTAACCGCGCGCCACACCGGCACCGCCGATATAGATCTCTCCCGGTACGCCCAATGGCACCGGTTGACGGTGTTCATCCAGCAGATAGAACTGGGTGTTGGCCACCGGTTTACCGATATGCGCAGCGAAACCCTCTTCGCGGGACATCGATACCCAGCTTGAATAAGTGGTGGTTTCCGATGGGCCATACAGGTTGCACAGGCGCTTGACGGAAGTCTGCTCGAACAGCGCCTCCACCAGGCTGCGCTTGAGGGCTTCGCCCGCCACGTTGACGGTCTCGACACCCTCGCCCAAGCCACCGGATTCCAGCAGTGCCTTGAGGGCGGACGGTACGGTGTTGATCAAGGTGATGTCGTGCTCGCCCTGTTGCAGTTCCAGCACGTTGGTGACCACGTCGATGCTGCCACCGCAGGTCAACGGCGCGAAGCACTCGTAGACCGCCAGGTCGAAGTTCAAAGAAGTGGAAAACAGCGTCTTCGACAGGGTTTGCGCATCGAAGGAACGCTGCGCCCAGGTCAGGAAGTTCACCGTGTTGCGGTGCTCGATCATCACGCCCTTGGGCAGACCGGTGGAACCGGAGGTGTAGATCACATAGGCCAGGTGCGACGAGGTCAGTTCCGGAACCTGGGGATTCAGAACGGATTCGTCCTGCCAAAGTTCGCTGCCCAGATCGATGACCGGCATCGCAGCGCCGGCCAACAATCCAAGCGTCGCCGCCTGGGCCAGCACCGCCGCCGGGGCGCTGTCTTCCAGCATGTAGGCGATCCGGTCCGCCGGGTAAGCCGGATCCAGCGGTACGTAACCGCCGCCGGCCTTGAGGATCGCCAACAGGCCCACCACCATGTCGAGGCTTCGCTCGACACAGATCGCCACCCGGGAATCGGGTTTCACCCCCTGCTTGCGCAGGTAATGGGCCAGGCGGTTGGCCCGCTCGTTCAGTTCGCGATAGCTCAGGCGTTGTCCGCGATGCAGCACCGCCAGCGATTCCGGCGTGCGCTGAACTTGCGCTTCGAACAACCCGTGAATCGTCTGCGCCAGCGGGTATTCGGCCTGGGTGGCGTTGAAGCCCACCAGCAACTCTTCGCGTTCCGTCGCCGGCAAGATCGACAGGTCGGCCAATGGATTTTCCGGCGCATGCTCCAGGGCCTCCACCAGGCTCGCCAGGGCCGTTTCCATGTAGGCACCGACCCGTGCCGCGTCGATACCGGTCACCGCCTGGACGGTGAGACTGAAGCCGTCGCCCAGGTCGTCCACCGACAGCATCAGCGGATAGTTGGTGCGTTCCTCGCCACCGAGCACCTCGATACCGTTCCAGGCCGGCAGCGCCTCGCTGGACGCCGTCGGTGCGCTGTGGCGGTAGTTGAGCAAGGCGCTGAACAACGGCGTCGGCGCAGCCACACCGCTGCAGCGTTGCGCCAGCGCCAGCGAGGCGTGCTCATGGGCCAGCAACGCAGCCAGTCGTGCGTGGGTGGCTTTCACGCCGGCACGGACGCCGGTTGACCCCACGCGCACCCGCAACGGCAAGGTGTTGATGAACATGCCCAAGGCTCGATCAGCCCCCTCGCCGCCCTGCATCCGGCCCATCAGCACGGTGCCGAACACCACATCGTCCTGGCCGGTCACTCGCCCCAGCACCTGCGCCCAGGCCAGATGGACCAGGCTCGCGGCGCTCACGCCCAGGTGACGGGCTCGCGCTCTCAAGCCCTGGCCCAGATCATGGGCGAGTACCCGCGTGGCCTCCTCGATACCCTGCCCCGTGGCCTGTACATCCTGCAGGCCGAACGGCAGGGTCGGTGCGTCCACATCGCCCAGCATTTCGCGGAAGAACGCTTCGTGCGCTTCAGGGCTCACGCCCAGACGCGCCTGGGCCACATAGTTGCGATACGGCATCGCAGCGCCCAGACGATCGGCCTGGCCCAGCAGATGCAACTGCATCTCGTGGCGCACCACGTCCATCGCGGTGTGGTCCAGTGCCATATGGTGGAACAACAGCATCGCCAGCCAGCGATCCGTATCGGTGTCATGGGCATAGACCAGTTGCAGCATCGGGGCCCGGGTGATATCCAGGCGGTGATGCCTCGAGTCGAAGCGCTGGTACAGCAGCGCCGCCATGTCGCCGTCGACCGGGTCCAGTGCGACCTCTTCCTGCATCAGCGCTGCTTCGCGCCAGACGACCTGCAAGGGTTGATCGAGCCCTTCCCAGAGTACCGCGGTCCTGAGAATGTCGTGGCGGTCGATGACCTGCTGCAACGCACGGCAGAAGTCTTCCAGGCGCTCCCTGGTTGCGAAGGCGAACTGGGTCTGGAGCACGTAGGGGTCGCCCTGCCGGGCGGCGAGATGGTGATAAAGAATGCCTTCCTGCAGCGGCGCCAGGGGGTAGATGTCCTGCACGTTGCGAGCGCCACCGGGCACCGTTTCAACGACCCGGTCGAGGGTCTCCTGGTCCAGGTCGGCCAGGAGCAGCATGTCAGGGGTGATCCGCGTACAGCCAGACGGGATCCGGTTGGCCGGTACCACGATTTCATTGCTGCCACCCACCGCGGCGGCCAACGCAGCCAGGGTGGGTTGACTGAACAGCACGCGCACGTCGGCACTCAGGCCCACCTGACGCATCCGCTCGATCAGGCTGACAGCCAGCAAGGAATGACCGCCCAGTTCGAAGAAATGGTCGTGACGACCGACCTGTTCCACACCCAGCAGCGCCTGCCAGAGCTGCGCCAGGGTGGTTTCGACGTCGCCTTGAGGGGCTTCATAGCCTCGGGTAATGACCGAGTCGAGGTCTGGCGCCGGCAAGGCCTTGCGGTCCAGCTTGCCGTTGGGGGTCAACGGCAAGGCATCGAGACGGACATAGGCCATCGGCACCATGTATGCCGGCAGTTGCCCCTGCAGGTGGCTGCGCAGCGCCTCGATGTCCACGGCCTCATTCGTCCGGGATTGAGTGAAATAGGCGACCAGACGTTTATCGCCGGGTATGTCCTCGCGCGCCAGGACCACGGTTTCCTGGAGACCTGGATACTGAGCGAGCCTGGCTTCGATCTCCCCCAGTTCGATGCGGAAACCACGGATCTTCACCTGGTCGTCGTTACGGCCCAGGTATTCGATATTGCCGTCCGGCAGGTAGCGACCCAGGTCGCCAGTCCTGTACATCCGGGCGTTGGTTTCGCTGCTGAACGGGTCCTTCAGGAAGCGTTCGGCAGTGAGGTCATCGCGATTGAGGTAACCGCGCGCCACACCGGCACCGCCGATATAGATCTCTCCCGGTACGCCCAATGGCACCGGTTGACGGTGTTCATCCAGCAGATAGAACTGGGTGTTGGCCACCGGTTTACCGATATGCGCAGCGAAACCCTCTTCGCGGGACATCGATACCCAGCTTGAATAAGTGGTGGTTTCCGATGGGCCATACAGGTTGCACAAACGCTTGACCTGGGTTTGTTCGAACAACGCTTCCACCAGGCTGCGCTTGAGGGCCTCGCCCGCCACGTTGACGATCTCGACACCCTCGCTCAAGCCACCGGATTCCAGCAATGCCTTGAGGGCCGATGGCACCGTGTTGATCAAGGTGATGTCGTGCTCGCCCTGTTGCAGTTCCAGCACGTTGGTGACCACGTCGATGCTGCCACCGCAGGTCAACGGCGCGAAGCACTCGTAGACCGCCAGGTCGAAGTTCAAAGAAGTGGAAAACAGCGTCTTCGACAGGGTTTGCGCATCGAAGGAACGCTGCGCCCAGGTCAGGAAGTTCACCGTGTTGCGGTGCTCGATCATCACGCCCTTGGGCAGACCGGTGGAACCGGAGGTGTAGATCACATAGGCCAGGTGCGACGAGGTCAGTTCCGGAACCTGGGGATTCAGAACGGATTCGTCCTGCCAAAGTTCGCTGCCCAGATCGATGACCGGCATCGCAGCGCCGGCCAACAATCCAAGCGTCGCCGCCTGGGCCAGCACCGCCGCCGGGGCGCTGTCTTCCAGCATGTAGGCGATCCGGTCCGCCGGGTAAGCCGGATCCAGCGGTACGTAACCGCCGCCGGCCTTGAGGATCGCCAACAGGCCCACCACCATGTCGAGGCTTCGCTCGACACAGATCGCCACCCGGGAATCGGGTTTCACCCCCTGCTTGCGCAGGTAATGGGCCAGGCGGTTGGCCCGCTCGTTCAGTTCGCGATAGCTCAGGCGTTGTCCGCGATGCAGCACCGCCAGCGATTCCGGCGTGCGCTGAACTTGCGCTTCGAACAACCCGTGAATCGTCTGCGCCAGCGGGTATTCGGCCTGGGTGGCGTTGAAGCCCACCAGCAACTCTTCGCGTTCCGTCGCCGGCAAGATCGACAGGTCGGCCAATGGATTTTCCGGCGCATGCTCCAGGGCCTCCACCAGGCTCGCCAGGGCCGTTTCCATGTAGGCACCGACCCGTGCCGCGTCGATACCGGTCACCGCCTGGACGGTGAGACTGAAGCCTTCGCCGAGATCGTCCACCGACAACGTCAATGGATAGTTGGTGCGCTCTTCGCCACCCAATGCCTCGATCCCTTGCCAGGCCGATGACATGTGCAACGTAATGGACTCGGCGCTGGTATGACGATAATTGAGCAGCGCGCTGAACAACGGTGTCGGCGCGGCTACCCCGCTGCAACGCTGGGCCAGTGCCAGGGAGGCGTGTTCATGCCCCAGCAATCCGGACAGTCGAGCGTGCGTCGCCAATACACTGTCCCGCACGCGCCCACCCACCGGTACACAGATGGGCAGTGTATTGATGAACATCCCCAGCGCCCGGTCGGCGCCCTCGCCGCCCTGCATCCGGCCCATCAGTACCGTGCCGAACACCACCTTCTCACGGCCCGAGACCCGGCCCAGCACCTGAGCCCAGGCCAGGTGATGCAGGGCAGCCGCGCTCACCCCCAGGCGCCGGGCCTGGGCGCGCAGGCGTTGACTCAGATCGATCGCGACGTCCTGTCGGGTTTCCTCCATGACGGCGTTATCGCCGCGAACATCCTGCAAGCCGAAAGGCAGCGTCGGCTCGTCGACACCCCCGAGCATATCGCGGAAGAATTCTTCGTGCTCTTCAGGGCTCACGCCCAGGCGCGCCTGGGCCACATAGTTGCGATACGGCACCGCATCGCCCAACCGGCCAGCCTGCCCCAGCAGGTGGGCCTGCATCTCGTGCCGAACCACTTCCAGCGCCGCATGGTCAAGCGCCATGTGATGGAACAGCAGGCTCGCCACCCAACGCCGGTTGGGCGCATCCTCGGCAAATCGAATGCACATCAGCGGTGCCTGGCGAATATCCAGGCGATGATGACTGGCGTCAAAACGCGCCTTCAACTGGCCAGCGACGTCGCCGTCGCCAGGACTGAGGCGCATCTGCTCGACGCCCAACACTGCCTTGCGCCAGACCACCTGCACCGGCTCCTCCAGCCCTTCCCAGGCCATGGAAGTGCGCAGGATGTCATGGCGGTCGATCACACCCTGCAAGGCCAGGGAGAAGTCATCCAGGCGTTCGCGGCTGTCGAAGGCGAACTGCGCCTGCAATACGTAGGGATCGCCCTGTCTGGCGGCGAGATGGTGATAAAGGATGCCTTCCTGCAACGGCGCCAGGGGATAGATGTCCTGCACATTGCCCGCACCACCCGGCACGCTCGCCACGATCCGATCGATGGCCTCCTGGGACAAGGCCACCAGCGGCAGCAGGTCCGGTGTGATGCGTTGGCAATCGGGTGCGATCAGGTTCGCCGGAACCTGCACTTCCTGGTTGTCATGGCGGCCGACGGCCGCGGCCAGCGCGGCCAGGGTGGGTTGGCCGAACAGCACGCGCACGTCGGCACTCAGGCCCACCTGGCGCATCCGCTCGATCAGGCTGACAGCCAGCAGGGAATGACCGCCCAGTTCAAAGAAATGGTCATGGCGACCGACCTGTTCCACACTCAGCAGCGCCTGCCAGAGCTGCGCCAGGGTGGTTTCGACGTCGCCTTGCGGGGCTTCGTAGCCACGGGTGATCACTGCATCCAGATCCGGTGCCGGCAAGGCCTTGCGGTCCAGCTTGCCATTGGGGGTCAACGGCAAGGCGTCCAGGCGTACGTAGGCCACGGGCACCATGTAGTCCGGCAATTGCCCTTGCAGGTGGCTGCGCAGGGCCTCGATGTCCACAGCCCGGGACTCGGTGAAATAGGCCACCAGGCGTTTATCGCCGGGGACGTCCTCACGGGCCAGGATCACCGCCTCTTTTACCGCTTCATGCCCAGCGAGCCGTGCTTCGATCTCCCCCAGTTCGATGCGGAAACCACGGATCTTCACCTGATCGTCGTTACGACCCAGGTATTCGATATTGCCGTCCGGCAGGTATCTCCCCAGGTCGCCGGTCCTGTACATCCGGGCGTTGGTTTCGTGGCTGAACGGGTCCTTCAGGAAGCGTTCGGCGGTGAGGTCATCGCGATTGAGGTAACCGCGCGCCACACCGGCACCGCCGATATAGATTTCTCCTGGCACACCCAATGGCACCGGTTGTCGCTGTTCATCCAGCAGATAGAACTGGGTATTGGCCACCGGTTTACCGATATGCGCAGCGAAACCCTCTTCGCGGGACATCGATACCCAGCTTGAGTAAGTGGTGGTTTCCGATGGGCCATAGAGGTTGCACAGGCGCTTGACGGAAGTCTGCTCGAACAGCGCTTCCACCAGGCTGCGCTTGAGGGCTTCACCCGCCACGTTGACGGTCTCGACACCCTCGCCCAAGCCACCGGATTCCAGCAGTGCCTTGAGGGCCGACGGCACCGTGTTGATCAAGGTGATGTCGTGCTCGCCCTGTTGCAGTTCCAGCACATTGGCGACCACGTCGATGCTGCCACCGCAGGTCAACGGCGCGAAGCACTCGTAGACCGCCAGGTCGAAGTTCAGCGAAGTGGAGAACAGCGTCTTCGACAAGGTTTCAGAGTCGAAGGAACGCTGTGCCCAGGTCAGGAAGTTCACCGTGTTGCGGTGCTCGATCATCACGCCCTTGGGCAGACCGGTGGAGCCGGAGGTGTAGATCACATAGGCCAGGTGCGCGGAAGTCAGTTCCGGAACCTGCGGATTCAGGACGGACTCGTCCTGCCAAAGTTCGCTACCCAGATCGATGACCGGCATCGCAGCGCCGGCCAACAATCCAAGCGTCGCCGCCTGGGCCAGCACCGCTGCCGGGGCGCTGTCTTCCAGCATGTAGGCGATCCGGTCCGCCGGATAGGCCGGGTCCAGCGGTACGTAACCGCCGCCGGCCTTGAGGATCGCCAACAGGCCTACCACCATGTCGAGGCTTCGCTCGACACAGATCGCCACCCGGGAATCGGGTTTCACCCCCTGCTTGCGCAGGTAATGGGCCAGGCGGTTGGCCCGCTCGTTCAGTTCGCGATAGCTCAGGCGTTGTCCGCGATGCAGCACCGCCAACGACTCCGGCGTGCGCTGAACTTGCGCTTCGAACAGCCCGTGAATCGTCTGCGCCAGCGGGTATTCGGCCTGGGTGGCGTTGAACGCCTGCAACACCTGCCGCCGCTCGGACTCGGACAGGATCTCCAGGTCATTGACGGCGGTGTCGGGGGCGAACTCCAGCGCCTCCACCAGGCTCGCCAATGCTGTCTGCATGTAGCCACCGACCTGGCGAGCATCCACCGCACCGGCGGTCTGCACGCTCAGCAGGAACCCTTCGCCCTGGTCGTCCACCGACAACATGCACGGATAGTTGGTCCGCTCCATGACCTGCAGCACTTGCGTACCGGCCCAGCGGTCGACACTCTCGCCCTCCTGGGACGGGCTGTGGCGGTAGTTGAGCAAGGCGCTGAACAGCGGCAACGATGCCGGTACGCCACTGCAGCGCTGGGCCAGGGCCAGGGAGGCGTGCTCATGGCCCAACAGGGCCGTCAGCCGTGCGTGGGTCGCCTTGACCCCGGCGCGTACCGGCTGCCCTCCCACGTCGACTCGCAACGGCAGGGTGTTGATGAACATGCCCAAGGCCCGATCGGCTCCTTCGCCGCTTTGCATGCGGCCCAGCAACACCGTACCGAAGACCACATCCTCGCGACCGGACACACGTCCCAGCACTCGTGCCCACGCCAGGTGATGCAAGGCTGCCGCGCTCACGCCGAGTTGGCGCGCCTGCTGCCGCAGGCGCCGGCACAGCGTGGGATCGAGGTTCAGCTTGACCTCCTCGATGCCCCGACCGTCACCCTGGACTTCCCGCAGGCCGAACGGCAGCGTCGGCTCCTCCACATCGGCGAGCATGTCGCGGAAGAAACGCTCATGCTGCTCACGGGGTACCCCCAACAGCGTCTGGGCCACGTAGTTGCGGTAAGGCATGGCCGCCTCCAGGCGGTCAGCCTCGCCCGCGAGGAACGCCAGCATCTCCTCCTGCATCACGTCCAGGGCGGTGTGGTCCAGGGCGATGTGATGGAACAGCAGAACCGCGACCCACCGCTGGTGAACGCTGTCCCAGGCGCAGGCCAGGCGCATCAGCGGCGCCTTGTCCAGGTCCAGCCGGCAATGACGAGGATCGAACCGCGCCTGCAACTGCGCGGCGATATCGCCTTCGGCCGGGTCGAGGGCCTGCTCTTCGAGCGTCAGCCGGCTCTGGCGCAGTACCACCTGCAATGGCGCGTCGAGGCCTTCGCGAAGCAGCGCGGTCCTGAGGATATCGTGGCGATCGATCACCGCCTGCAAGGCAGCCACGAAGTCGTCGAGCCGAGGGCGGCTGTCCAGGGCGAACGTGGCTTGCAGCAGGTAGGGATCGCCTTGTTCGGCGGCGATGTGGTGATAAAGGATGCCCTCCTGCAACGGCGCCAGGGGGTAGATGTCCTGCACGTTGCCGGCACCGCCCGGCACACCGGCGACGATCCGGTCGAGGGTGTCCTGGTCCAGGCTCACCAGCGCCAGCATGGACGGCGTAATGCGCTGGCACCCGGCGGGAATGCCGTTGGCCGGCACGCTGATCTCGGCGCGACCGCCCACGGCCGCCGCCAGGGCGGCCAAGGTAGGTTGACCGAACAGCACCCGCACATCGGCGCTCAGGCCGGCCTTGCGCATCAGTTCGATCAGTTTCACCGCCAGCAGCGAATGTCCGCCCAACTCGAAGAAATGATCGTGCCGTCCCACCTGCCCGACACCGAGCACCTCGGCCCACAAGCCTGCCAGCGTGGTTTCCACCTCCCCCAGCGGCGCTTCGTACGCACGGCTGGCGAAGGCATCCGCTTCCGGGGCCGGCAACGCACGACGGTCCAGCTTGCCATTGGGTGACAGCGGCAGTTTTTCCAGGCGCACGAAGGCCGCCGGGACCATATAGTCCGGCAGCAGCGCTTGCAGGTGCGCACGCAGGTCATCAGCCTCGGCCACGGCATCAGTGGACTGGGCGGTGATGTAGGCCACCAGGCGCTTGTCGCCGGGGCTGTCCTCACGGGCGACCACGGCCGCCTCTTTCACACCGGCGTGCTGGCAGAGCCTGGCCTCGATTTCCCCCAGCTCGACAC
Source organism: Pseudomonas sp. 7SR1 (assembly GCF_900156465.1). NCBI lineage: Bacteria > Pseudomonadati > Pseudomonadota > Gammaproteobacteria > Pseudomonadales > Pseudomonadaceae > Pseudomonas > Pseudomonas sp. 7SR1. The sequence continues at coordinate 4,183,874 of NZ_LT707064.1, read as the reverse complement.
GGAAGCCGCGGATCTTGATCTGGTCGTCGTTACGACCCAGGTATTCGATATGGCCATCGGGCAGGTAGCGCCCCAGGTCGCCGGTCTTGTACAGGCGTGCCTGCCCATCGCTGGCGAACGGGTCGCGGATGAAACGCTGCGCAGTCAGGTCGTCGCGGTTCAGGTAGCCACGGGCGACGCAGACGCCACCGATGTGGATCTCGCCCGCCACGCCAACCGGCACCGGTTGCAGGTGTTCGTCCAGCAGATAGATGCGGGTATTGGCCACCGGCTGACCGATCGCCGGCAACGTCGGCCAGGCCGCGACAGCGTCCGGCAAAGTCAGCGCCGTGGTGACATGGGACTCGGTCGGCCCGTAGTGGTTGTGCAGGCGGCAGCCATCCAGGCGTTCGAACAAGGCGCGGATCTGGGGCGTGATGCGCAACTGCTCGCCTGCGGTGATGACGTCCCGCAGGTTGCACTCCAGGGGCGTGTCCCGATGCTCGCCCACCACCGCCTCAGCCAGGGCCTGCAGGGCGATGCACGGCAGGTACAGGCGCTCGATGCGCTGTTGACGGATGTGCTCGAACAGACGGTGGAAATTCAGGCGGATGTCAGCATGGATCAGGGACAGTTCGCCACCGTCGCACAGGGTGCTGAAGATTTCCTGGAACGCCACGTCAAAGCCCAGCGCGGCGAACTGCAAGGTGCGCGCCCCACGCCTGCCATGCTGAGCCGCTTGCGCGCCCTGCCATTGCATGAGGTTGACCAGGGCCCGGTGCCCCATCGCCACGCCCTTGGGTTGCCCGGTGGAACCCGAGGTGTAGATGACATAGGCCAGGCTGTCGTCGCTCGCCGGCACATCCGGATCGCTGGTGGGTTGCGAACTGATGTCGAAGGCGTCGCGTGCCTGAGCGTCGAGCAATAGCGCGGGCACGCCTGATTGCGAGAAACGCTCCTGCAACGAGTCCTGGGTCAGCAGCACCTTGGGCGCGCTGTCCTGCAGCATGTACGCCAGGCGCTCGATGGGATACGCCGGGTCCAGCGGCACGTAGCCGGCACCGGCCTTGAGGATGGCCACCAGCCCGGCGACCATTTCCAGGCCGCGTTCCATGCAGATCGCCACCCGATCGTCGACACGGATGCCCAACTCCAGCAGCCGATGGGCAATCTGATTGGACAGACGGTTCAGTTGCGCGTAAGTCAGGTGCTGGCCTTGATAGCTCAACGCGATGGCGTCGGGCTGGGCGCGCACCTGGGCTTCGAACAATTGATGGACCCGCAACCCCGACGGGTACGCCGCATCGAAGGCATTGAACTCGTCCAGCAATTGCCGACGCTCGGCGGCGGGTACGAAGGCCAGGCTGTGCAGCGGCGTAGCCACGTCGCCGTCCAGGGCATCGGCCACCGATTCGAGCATGGTGTGCATGTAGCCGCAGATCCGCTGCGCACCGATCCCGGCCACGGCCTGGACCGTCAGCCCGAACGATTCGCCCAGGTCATCCACCGACAGCGACAGCGGGTAGTTGGTGCGCTCTTCCCCTGCGAGGATCCGCGCCCCGGCCCAGACCCGCGCCTGGCCTGCATCCTTGGGTGCCTGTGCCGCAACGGCGGTCTGGCGGTAGTTCATCAGCGCGCTGAACAACGGCGTCGGCGCGGCCACGCCACTGCAACGCTGGGCCAGGGCCAACGGCGCATGTTCATGGCTCAGCAGGGTGGCCAATCGGCCATGGGTGGTCTTGAGCGCGGCAAGCACGCCCTGGGCGCCGGCCTCGACCCGCAACGGCAGGGTGTTGACGAACATGCCCAGGGCATGGCCGGTATCCTGGCCGCTGTGCAGGCGGCCCATCAGCACGGTACCGAACACCACGTCCTGGCGAGCGGACAGACGCCCCACTACCTGGCCCCAGGCCAGGTGATGCAGGCTGGCGGTACTCACCCCCAGCCGCCGGGCCTGGGCGCGCAGGCGCCTGGCCAACCCGGTGTCCACGGCCAGCGTCGCCTCCTCGATACCGCTGCCGTCACCCTGCACATCCTGCAGGCCGAACGGCAATGTCGGCTCGTCGACATCCCCGAGCATCTCGCTGAAGAACGCCTCGTGTGGCGAGCTATCGCTGCCCAGGCGCACCTGGGCCACATAGTTGCGGTAAGGCACCGACACCGGCAACGCCGCTGCGCGCCCTTCCAGGTGTGCTTCGATTTCCTTGCCCAGCATGCCGAGAGATGTGGCGTCATCGATCAAATGATGGAACAACAGCACTGCCACCCAACTGCCGTCGGCGGGATCCTCGCTGAAGTGGATGCGCATCATCGGCGCCAAGCGCAGGTCGAAACGGGTGTGGCGTGGGTCGAAGCGGCTCTGCAATTGGCCGGCGATATCGCCGTCGACCTGGTCCAGGTGCACTTGCTGCACCGTCAGCGGCGCTTCGCGCCAGACCACTTGCACCGGCTCCTCCAGCCCTTCCCAGGCCACCGAGGTGCGCAGGATATCGTGCCGGGCGATCACGGCCTGCAGAGCCTGGGCGAAAGCGTCCAGTCGCTGGCGACTGTCGAAGCGCAACAGGGCCTGCAACAGGTATGGATCGCCTTCGGTGGTTGCCAGATGATGGTAGAGGATGCCCTCTTGCAACGGCACCAGGGCATAGATGTCCTGCACGTTGGTCACGCCCCCCGGCACGGTGGCGACGATGCGGTCGATGGCGGCCTGGTCCAGGTCGGCCAGGGGCAGCATGTCCGGGGTGATGCGCGTGGTGTCATGGGCGATCCGGTTGGCCGGTACTGCGACGCCACCGCTGTCTCCCGTGGCGGCCGCCAGGGTGGCCAGGGTCGGCTGGCCGAACAGCACCCGTACATCCGGGTCCAGATCCAGCTGGCGCATGCGTTCGATCAGCTTGACCGCCAGCAGCGAGTGACCGCCCAGTTCGAAGAAGCGGTCGTGGCGCCCCACCTGCTCGACACCGAGCAGCTCGGCCCACAGCGCGGCCAGGGTGGTTTCGACCTGGCCCACCGGTGCCTCATAGCTGCGTCGGGCATAGGCCTGGGAGTCGGGTGCGGGCAGCGCCTTGCGGTCGAGCTTGCCGTTGGTGGTCAGCGGGAAGGCGTCGAGCATCACGAAGGCGCTCGGTACCATGTAGTCCGCCAGCGAGCCCAGCAACTCGCCACGCAACTGGGCAGCGGACAAGGCGACCCCGTCCCGGGACAGTACATACGCCACCAGGCGCTTGTCCCCCGGCTCGTCCTCGCGCGCGATGACCACCGCTTCGCGGACGCCTTGGCACGCGGCCAGCCTGGCCTCGATCTCCCCCAGTTCGATGCGGAAGCCACGGATCTTCACCTGTTCGTCGTTACGCCCCAGGTATTGCAGTTCACCGTTGCTCAACCAGCGTCCCAGATCGCCAGTGCGGTACATCCGCGCGTTCGCATCGTCGTCGAACGGATCGGGCAGGAAGCGTGTTTCATTGAGCTCCGGGCGGTTAAGGTAGCCACGCGCCACACCCGCGCCCCCCACATACAGCTCGCCGTCCACCCCCTTGGGCACCGGCTTGCCGTACTTGTCCAGCAGGTACAGGCGCAGATCGGGGATCCGCTTGCCGATCGGGCTGACGCCCACCAGTTGCGCGTCCGCCGCGTGTAGCGCGCGGTAGGTCACGTGCACGGTGGTTTCGGTGATGCCGTACATGTTCACCAGTTGCGTGCCGGCGTTGATCTCCCGGGCATACCACGGTTTGAGAATGCCGGTCTCCAAGGCTTCGCCACCGAAGATCACCTGGCGCAGGCTGTGCCTGAGCTCGCTTTCGCCCTGGGCCGCGATCAGTTGGCGGAAGGCGCTCGGCGTCTGGTTCAGTACCGTGACGCCCTCCTCGCACAGCAGCGTGTAGCAATCCTGCGGCGAACGGCTCACCAGTTGCGGTACCACCAGCAGGCGGCCGCCGTGGGTCAGCGCGCCCCAGATTTCCCAGACCGAGAAGTCGAAGGCGAAGGAATGGAACAGGGCCCAGACGTCCTGGGGACCGAAATCGAACCAGGGTCGGGTGGCCGAGAACAGCCGCGCCACGTTGCGATGCTCCACCATCACCCCCTTGGGCAGGCCGGTGGAGCCGGAGGTGTAGATCACATAGGCCAGGCTGCGGGATGCCAGGGTGCCGATATTCGGATCGTGCCGGGGTTGTGCGGCGATACCTGCGGCTTCGGGCTGGTCGAGCAACAGCACCGGCACCGAGACTTCCGGCAATTGATCTTGCAACATCGCCTGGGTGAGCATCGCCACCGGTGCGCTGTCCTCCAGCATGAAGGCCAGGCGCTCCTGGGGGTATGCCGGGTCCAGCGGCACATAGCCGGCACCGGACTTGAGAATGCCCAGCAGCCCGACGATCATGTCCAGCCCACGCTCGACACAGATCGCCACCCGATCGTCTGGGAAGATCCCCAGGGCCAGCAGCCGGTGAGCGACCTGGTTGGCCCGTTCGTTCAGCTCGCGATAGGTCAGCGCCTGGCCTTCATGGACCACGGCCACCGCCTTGGGTTGCGTAGCCGCCCGTGCTTCGAACAGGCCATGGAGGGTGCGGTCATGCTCGTAGCGCTGCGCGCCATCCGCGTTCCAGGCCTTGAGCAGGCGGGCTTCGGCTGGCGTCGGCAAGACAAAATCGCGCACCGCCAGCGTATCGTCCGCCAGGCCCTGTTCCAGCACATGCTGGAAGCGCTCGGCCATGGCCTCGACTTCATCGGCCTGCAGGTACGCCTGGTTGTAGATCCAGTGCAGCCAGGCGTTGTCTTCGTTGGGGTTGGTCCGCACGTGAATGGCCAGTGGCATCTGCTCCTGGCCGTTGGAACTCTTCACCGAATAGGCCGTGGCCTCGCCGAACCGGTACAGGTAGTTCTCCTCCTCGTAGGAGAACGACACATCGAACAGCTGGGCGCGGTTATCGCGCCGCAACTCCAGGGAACGATGGATATCGCTCAGGGGAAAGCGCTGGTAGCGATAGTCCTGCTTGAGCGCGCGCGCCACCTCCCGGACCAGTTCACCGAACGGCAGGTCATCGGCGAACTGCAGGCGCATGGCGCTGACCTGGGTGAACAACCCGACGGTTTGCTTGAAGGCCGGATTGGAGCGGTTGAGGATCGGCAGCCCCACCACCAGCTCGTCGCGCTGGGTGGTGCGCACGAAATACACATACAGCGCCGCCAGCAATACCGGGAAACGCGACACCTTGTGCACGAGGGCCAGGGTATCGACGCGCTCGTTCAGGGTATGGGGAAAGGGCGTCATGGCGTGGGCGCTGGGCACCACGGTTTCGGTAAAACGGTCCCGGTAACGGGCGGTGAACAGCGGGTCCGGCACGTCCTGGTATTTGTCCAGCCAGTACGCCTGGTCCCGCAGGTAACGATCCGAACCGTGATAGCGGGCGTCGTCCTCGATGAAGCCGACATAGGACGGCGCCGACAGGTCTGGTTCGCGGTTTTCCTCCAGGGCGTTGTAGAGGTCGCTGAACGAGGCGAGCATCAGGTTGATGCCCCAGCCATCCTGGATGATGTGGTGCAGATTGACCACGAAGTAGAACGACGTGTCGTGGAGCTTGACCAGGTAGAAGCGGAACAGCGGGCCCTTGTCCAGCGCGAAGGCCACTTCCAGCCCCTGCTGCACCCAGCTCTGGGCCGCGACCTGGGGTTCGGGCCGGTTGGACACGTCGATCAGCGGGACGCGCACCTCCAGCGATTCGACCAGGGTCTGCATGGGCACGCCGTCGGCGCCGGCGTCACTGTGCAGGATCGTGCGCAGGGCGTCGTGCTTGCGCACCAGCAGGCCGACCGCCTGTTCGACCCGCTGGGGATCGACGGCGCCCTGGATATGGAGGTAACCGCCGATGGTGTACAGGGGCGAATCGCCCTTGGTCATCTGGTCCAGCCAGATATCCCGCTGGGACGCCGTCAGCGGATAGGTGGCCGCAAGCTTGAGGGACTGGTTCATACCCGGCCCTCCGCAGCAGGAACGCCTGTCGGCGATGGCATCTGGGAGAACCGGCAACCGGTTGCGACAACGACGTCCACAGCAAAGAAAAATGTCATACGTTCCTTCTCAGAAATTTGTCAGTGCTGCCCGGACAAACGCAACAGGCACGCCTGGGTTGGTGCAGGTCCGCGCAAACAGCCGCGCAGTACGGGTTAACGGGCGAATCGTGGGTGCATGGCGCCGCCACCCGACAGCGGACTCGCGGCTGTCGGGCGGGCTGGATGCCAGGCGGGTTTCACGGGGTCTTGCAGGTGCTGTCGCGACAACATCGCAAGCCGGACGATGGGCTCGGGACGCTCATTCAGGCTCGCTTATCGCGAATGGCGCAGTTGATGTCCGACACGATGTGCCCATCGGCCAGCTTGATGATCCGGTCGGCCAGTTGGAAATACTGGTCGTCATGGGTGATGATCAGGACCGTCTTGCCGCGGCGCTTGAGGTCCGGCAGCAGCTCCTCGTAGAAGAACTTCTTGAACGGTGGGTCCTGGTCGGCGGCCCATTCATCGAGCACGTAGACCGGCCGGTCCTCCATGTAGGCACATACCAGGGCCAGTCGTTTCTGCTGGCCATAGGACAAGGCCTTGAGGGTCGAATAACCGAGTCCCTCGATCTTGATCTTGTCAGCCAGGCCGAGGGTCTCCAGGTACTTGCTCGCCAACTCCGGATTGCCTTCCTCCTCGTCGGGTCCGATCAGGCGGTTGAACAGATGGAAGTCGGAAAACACTGCGGAAAACAGGTCCCGGTATTCGCTGCGGCTTTCATCGGTGATCGTGACACCGTCGAGCAGCACCTCGCCGCTTTGCGGGATATAGAGCCCGCACAGCACCTTGGCCAGGGTGCTCTTGCCGCAACCGTTGCCACCGACGATGTAGATCAGTTCACCCGATTGCACCGTCAGGTCGATGGGGCCAAGGGAGAAGCCGCTTCCGGCATGGGGATCCTGGTAGTGCATCCGCACGCCTTTCAACTCGATGCTGTCCCAGGTTTTCTTGTGCTCCAGCAGATGCACTTTCGGGGCCTCGACGGCCACAGGTTCGGGATGCGGATCGTTGATCGCGAAACCGAAGTCCGCGAGCCGGGTGCAGGCGACCCGGCCCGCCGCCAGCACCGGCATCGCCCCCACCAGCAGCGACAGCGGCCCCATGATGTAGAGCACCGCCAGCACACTGGCCGTCATCACCTTCGGGTCCACCGCGCTGACCAAGGGCGCGGCGAACAACAGGCAACCGATCAGCAACGACAAAGTGAACTGGCCCACGTTGTCGGCCGCGGTGTACCACACGCGCTCGACGAAGTTGTAGCGTGCCACCCGGGTCGACGATGCCTCGATGGCGGAGCGGCCGAACCAGCGACGGCGAACACCGTTGAGCTTGAGTTCCTTGAGACCGAACACCAGGGCATGGGTGTATTCATTGAACGCTGTGAATTCGTCCCGGACCCGATTGGTGGAGCGCACGCCACTGGCGAAGAAGAACAGGTAGAGCCCGACCCCCAGGACCATCAGCGACACCGTCAAGGCCAGGACCACCCACGACAGGTAAGCCAGGTAACCGATGCCGAACAGGAACACCGTCATTTCCACCAGTACCGTGGGCATGACCACCAGCGTCGTGTTCAGCTGCGGGATATCGTTGGTCAACATGGTCAACACGTTGGGCGGGCCACGACGGTCCACTTCTTCCAGTGGCGTGGCGAGGATCTTGCGGCACAACGCGATGCGCAACCGGGTCATGATCCGCATGCTGGCATAGGCCGGGAACAGCGCGGCGCCGTTGCGCAGGATCAGGGCCGTGGCACTGAGCCCGATGAACCAGTACAAGGCCTGCAGGCGGTTGCCGTCGTTATGGATCGCCTGGTTGATCACACTCACCACCGCAATGGACGCGACCCCACTGATGACACCGCAAATCAAGGTGAAGAACGTCAGCCAGGGATGGTTGCGCCACAGCAGACGCATGACCGAACCGGGCCTGGTCTTCTTCTCTTTCTGGTCTTTCATGGGTTGCTATCCTCGAATGGGCTCGCGAGCTGGCTCACGCCGGTTGCCAGACATCGCCCCTGGCGGTCATCTCGCCCATGGCCACGACAATCAGGCGGGGCTCCTCGTATGGGTCCCGGGCGTGGGCGGCCAGCATGTTGTCGAGCATGACCACATCGCCCTTGCGCCAGGCGAACCGGACGGCGCAAGCCTCATAGGCCTCCCCCACCAGCGCCATGACGTCGTCCTCGATGGGTGTTCCGTCGCCATAGCTGACCATGCGTGGCAGGCGATCGGCGCCGAACATGTCCAGCAGGTCCTCGCGCATTTCTTCGCCCAGGCAGAACGGATGGTGCAGTTGCACCTGGTTGAAGAACCCCGGTTCGCCGGTCAGCGGGTGGCGGATGACTGCCGGGCAAAGGGTACGTACCTGCAGGGTGTCGGCATCGAGCCACTCGAAATCGGTGCCCTGCTCGCGGCAACGCTGTTCGACGGCGGCACGGTCGGTGGTGCCGAAGAACGACTCCCAGCTGGGCTCGACGCCGGCGGTGAAGGTACGGCTGTACATCAATCCCTTCTGTTCGAAACGGGCCACCACCTGCTCGGGCAGCCGCTGCAGCACCTGCCGGATGTCGGCCAACGGCGTCGCGCCACCGACCCGAGAGGGTTGCTCGCAATAGAACCATTGCTTGCGCGGCCAGCTTTCCAGGTGCGAGCTCTCGTTGTGGTACAGGATCATTTCCCGCTCGGGATAAGGCGTGGAGCGATAGACGTTGCGTCCGCCCTCTTTCTTCGGCAGGTCGCCGTAGCTGCCGTGCAGGCCGGGGGACAGGGCTTCGGCGAAGGCTTCGAAAGCCGGGACCGAGGCCAGGTCGAAGCCACGAAACAACACCGCGCCGTGGCGACACAGCAGCGCCTCGATCGCCCCTCGATGCTGGCCGGCCCACTGCGCCGGGTCCAGGCCCGGGTCGTTGGGTTCAACCACCACTGGCAGGCTCAGGCCATCGGCGAGCAGCGACAACCTGACCGCCCCGTCGTCCTGGCCGGGCCAGGCCAGCGTGTCATCGTCCAGGACGGGCGCAGCGTTAGTTTGAAGACTCATGCATCACTCCTGACTTCTGATCCGCGGATCCATGTCTTGGGGGCAAAACCAATACGCCCCACTGTCGGGCAAGGATAAAAACATTGATCGCCGGGGATGTCTGGCACCGCAAACCGGGACAGACCCGGCACACCGCGTCACGCCGGACCGACCGCCTGGGTCGGTACGCTTGCCCAGGCCACGCGGCCAGGTGCCTGGGCGGATCCGCAGGTGCCACGCCGTCCTGCGCCAGCCAGCTTGCTCAGCCTCGCGGTCCGCATCGTCCTGCAGGTTCGTCGCTGTTTCCGCCCTCGGATCGGCATTGACCGATTTGTCCCCATTTCCCGCGACAGACGCACGCACGGAGTCGGTGCTGAAATGCGCCAGCTGCGATTCGCACAGGCATATCAAACGATCCCGTGGGCCGCAGTGACGTCTCGAGTGCAACGGTTTTCGCAACTGCGCAAATACGCTGCACCTGGCAATTAACAGGAGCGTTAGTCATGCCGATTAAGAACACTGGCGGATCGGTCAACCCCGCGCCAGCCCCCCTCACGCCCGGTGCATTGCTGCATGAAATCTTCGCCGCCCGGGCCCGTGAATTCCCTGAGCGAACGGCGGTATCCGATGCCACTCGCTCGTTGAGTTACGCGCAACTGGATGCGGCTTCGTCGCAACTGGCGGCTCGTCTTCGCCAGGAAGGCGTGAAGGACGGCATGCTGGTGGGGATGTGCCTGGCGCGTAGCGTCGACCTGGTCATCAGCCTGCTGGGCATCCTCAAGGCCGGCGGCGCCTACGTCCCGGTCGACCCGCAGTACCCGGGCAAGCGCGTCGAACACATCGTGCGCGACAGTGGCATGAGCCTGTTGATCGGCGACCTCGCCGACCTGCCGCAGAGCTCTTCCCTGCGCGTGCTACCGCTCGCCGAGCTGCTGGCCGGCCCGACGCTGGAGCCGGTTGCCGAGGCCGAACGTCGTGACCCCGACAATGCGGTGGCCTACGTCATCTACACCTCCGGTTCCACCGGCGAACCCAAGGGCGTGCTGGTCGCCCATGGCAATGTCAGCCGCCTGCTGGAAAGCACGCAACGCGAATACGCCTTCACCGAATATGACGTCTGGTCGATGTTCCACTCCATCGGTTTCGACTTTTCCGTCTGGGAGATCTGGGGTGCCCTGGCCCACGGTGGTCACGTTGCCGTGGTGCCTTACGATGTCTCGCGTTCGCCCGCGGCCATGCTCCAATGGCTGGCCGGCCAGGGCGTGACCGTCCTGAGCCAGACACCGTCGGCGTTCCGCGGCCTCGATGAAGCCGACCGCCAGGCCGGCGCGCCGTTGGCGCTGCGCTACGTGGTGTTCGGTGGCGAGGCACTGCCGGCCACGGTGCTGCGTCCCTGGGTGGAGCGCCATGGTGACCAGAAACCCGCGCTGATCAATATGTACGGCATTACCGAAGCCACCGTCCACACCACCTTCAAGCGCGTGCTGGCCCAGGACCTGGAGAGCAACGCGATGGTATCCATCGGTGCCCCGCTGGACGGCTGGCGCCTGAACCTGCTCGACGCCAACCAGCAACCCGTTCCCCAGGGCACGGCCGCAGAACTGTATATCGAAGGCGCCGGCGTGGCGATGGGTTATCTCAATCGTCCGGCCCTCAACGCCGAGCGCTTCGTGCAACTGCCCGGTGGTTCCGGTCGTGCCTATCGCACCGGAGACCTGCTGGTACTGGGCGATGACGGCGAGTACCGCTATGCCGGCCGTTGCGACGAACAACTGAAGATCCGCGGTTTCCGCATCGAGCCGGGGGAAGTCGAAGCCTGCCTGCAAAGCAGTCCGGCCGTGGCCGCCGCCCACGTGGCCGGTCACGATTTCGGCGATGGCGACTGGCGCCTGGTCACCTATGTGGTGCCGACCCAGGGGGTGCAGGCCTGGAACGAACAGACGCGCAGCGAAGTCGCCGCCCTGGTGGCCGCCAGCCTGCCGGACTACATGCGCCCCTCCGCCTACATCCCCCTGGCGGAACTGCCGGTGACCGCCCACGGCAAGATCGACAGGCAACGCCTGCCCGCACCCGAATCCATCGCCGCCACCGTGCACCACACCAGCGAAGGCCTCACCGAGCAAGAGCAGTTCGTGCTCAAGGTCTGGTCGCAGGACATCGGCCTGAAGAACATCGGCCTGAACGACGATTTCTTCGATTTCGGCGGCACTTCCCTGGCCCTGATCCGCTCCCTGAGCACCTTGAAGGCCCATTACCAGGTCAACCTGGATCCTGGCGTGCTGGCCAACGGTGCGACCGCCAAGGTATTGGCCGATTGCATCCAGCGCTCCCTTGTCCAAGCCCATTGACCGAAAAGGAACAGCCCATGAGCAAGAAATTCGCCTTGACCCCGGAAGAACGCGCGTCCTTCGAGAAGAACGGTTTCATCGGACCATTCGACGCCTATTCGCCCGAAGAAATGAAAGAAACCTGGAAGCGCACACGCCTGCGCTTGCTCGACCGCAGCGCCGCGGCCTACCAGGACCTGGATGCGATTTCCGCCGGTACCAACATCGCCAACTATGACCGCCACCTGGACGACGATTTCCTCGCCAGCCACATCTGCCGTCCGGAAATCTGCGACCGCGTCGAAAGCATCCTCGGTCCGGATGTGCTGTGCTGGCGCACCGAGTTCTTTCCCAAGTATCCGGGCGACGAAGGCACCGACTGGCACCAGGCCGACACCTTCGCCAACGCCTCGGGCAAGCCGCAGATCCTCTGGCCGGAAAACGAGGATTTCGGTGGCACCATCACCGTCTGGACCGCATTCACCGACGCCAACATCGCCAATGGTTGCCTGCAGTTCATCCCCGGTACCCAGAACAGCATGAACTACGACGAAACCAAGCGCATGGCCTACGATCCCGACGCCAACAACAGCTCGGTGGTCAAGGACGGTGTGCGCCGCGGATTCTTCGGCTACGACTATCGCCAGCTGCAGATCGACGAGAACTGGAAGCCCGACGAGTCGGCCGCGGTGCCCATGCAGATGAAGGCCGGCCAGTTCATCATTTTCTGGTCGACCCTGATGCACGCGTCCTACCCCCACAGCGGCGAGTCCCAGGACATGCGCATGGGCTTTGCGTCGCGCTACGTGCCGTCCTTCGTGAAGATCTATCCGGACTCCGACCACATCGAGGAATACGGTGGGCGCATCAGCCTCGAGAAGTACGGCGCGGTCCAGGTGATCGGGGACAAGACCCCGGAATACAACCGCCTTGTCACCCACACCACCCGAGGCAAGAAGTTCGAAGCGGTCTGATTTTTTCTGTGCCATACGACAGTGGCATGCGCAACGTGCCTGACAGGAGTCCCCAATCCATGACTATTTCCACTGACGCAGCGACGCGCCTGTGCGAGACCGTGAGGATGCTTAGGCACCTTGCCATCCATTTGCCCGACCCCATCTGCCTGAGCTTCCTGGCCCAGGGGGACGGGTTGCCTCCCGAGCAGGCCTCGCCCAGCGTGAGGGCCACGGAACGGGCGGTCAGTGCCGCCTTCGCACGGATCGGCGTCAAGGCCGTGCAATACGTGCATGACGGCGAGGCGCAACTGTCGTCCTTCGAGATGTTCATCAGCAAGAAAATCTGCCAGGCCCTGGAATTCACCTATGACCATTTCGACGAGTTCGAAAGCGTCAAGCGTTTCGGGCGCCTGGTCAGGCACTTCGATTTCAGCGGTGCAGTGCCCGAGGTAGAGACAGTACACCTGATCACCCGGGACAACGTCGCGCTGTCGGTGCACTCCAGCGCCGACCGCCAGCGCCCGGCGATCGTCCTGGCACTGCCCTGCGGCATGCCGTTCGACCTGTGCCGCGACTGGTTCAATGCCCTCAGCGAGCGATTCTTCGTGGTCACCTGGGAAACCCGGGGGTTGTTCGGTTCCTGTACTTCGTTCGATCAACTGTCGGTGGATACCGACGCCCAGGTGGGCGACCTGATCAATGTGATGAATCACTTCGGCCTGTCCAATGCCCACCTGATGGGCATCTGCGGCGGCGCGGTGATCGCGCTGAGCGCCGCTGCCCTGCACGGCGACCGGGTGAACTCCCTGAGCCTGTGGCATGGCGACTACAACCTGGGCGACAACAGCCTGCGTACCGCCCATCAGCAGAATTTCGAATGGCTGATGGAGTCGGCCGCCGTGGACCGCAACGAGGCCAGCGACCTGCAAGCGCTGTTCCTCGACCAGGCGACACTGGCGACCATCCCGGACTCCATCGCCCATGCCGCGCTCTATCCCTACGTCAACGAAGAGCTGTTCTATCGCTATGCGCGGCTCAACGATGCCTTGAACAAGACCGAGCTGCCGCCACGCCTGGAACGCATCAGCGTGCCGACCCTGGTGGTGGCTGGCGATGCCGACGAAACCACTCACATCGGTGGTTCCCAGCGTATTGCCGAATCCATCAGCGATGCCCTGCTGCACGTGGAGCGCAACGGCAGTCACCTGGCGTTCTTCGAATCGACCCAGCGTTCGAAACAAACCGCATTCAAATTCCTCGAGTCGACGTTGGAATCGATGGCCGTCTGAGGCTGGGATTCAAGACCTGGACAGAGTGCCGACTCTTGAGGTTGGCGCCCTGTGCTGACCAGGCACATCTTGCTCAAGACGGGCTGACACGCTCGATTCTTGCCATCTTCAACGATCTCGGCGAAGCACAGGTCTTTGCGAGACTTAGCCATAATGATGGCTTCAGTCAGCTCCTGGCGCAGGATGGCGGTGCTCAAGCCGCCAATATCCCCAGACAGCAATATCGTTCAATACGCCAGCCGCACAATCCAGGATTCTGAACCCCCGTTCATAACCGAAGTGCACCGCTCATGCGTTCCACCCTTTCGCCTTGCCAGGCTTTCTGGAAAGGCTCGATGGCTGTGATTCCATTGTCCCTGGCCTGCGCTCCCTGGGGCTTGCTGGTTGGATCATTGGCGATCGATGCCCGGATGACGCCTCTGGAAGGCCAAGGCTTCTCGGCCATCGTTTTCGCCGGCGCCGCCCAGCTCGTGGCCATTGGCATGATCAAGACAGGGGCCAGCCTGCCCTCGATTCTCGTGACGACCTTTCTCCTGACGTCACAGCACCTGCTCTACGGTTTGCACATGCGCGCCACCCTGTCCTCGCTTTCTTCGCGATGGAGACTAGGTCTGGGCTTTCTTTTGACCGACGAATTCTTCGCGCTGAACAGCCAGTACGATCAAAAGACATTCAGCCGCTGGTTTGCGCTGGGCGTCGGCCTCAGCTTTTACCTGGCCTGGAATGTGTTCACCCTGGCAGGGATCCTGCTGGGCAAGAGCATTGCGAACCTTGAGTCGCTCGGGTTGGAATTTTCCATCGCTGCAACCTTCATCGCGTTGATCACCCCTGTGGTGAAATCGATCCCGACGGTCGTGTGCGTGCTCGTATCCCTTGCCTGCTCGGTGCTGCTCAGTTATTGGCGTTGGGAGTCTGCGCTGGTGGTATCGGGGTTGGCTGGCATGACGGCGGGCTTCGTGTGCAAGCGGCTCCTGGAGGGACGCCCATGATCCTTGCCGTTATCGTGGGGATGGGTGCGATTGTCTTCCTGAACCGCTACCTGTTTCTGGAACCGCGCTTACCGTTTAGACTCAGCCAAGGCACGCGGGATCTGCTTTCCTACGCAGTGCCGGGGATGCTGACCGCCATCTGCGGCCCCATCATTTTCCTCCCAGGCCAAACGCTGAGCCTGAGCGTTTTGAATCCGTATCTGTTGGGTGGGTTCTGCACCATGGTTCTCATGCTCTGGACGGGACAGGTGCTGACGAGCGTCCTGGTCAGCATGGGCTGTTTCTACCTGTTCAGGTCAATGCTCTGAGGTGAACCGTGGCCGGCAAGATTGAAAACGCACGTTTCTGGCAAGCCTCAAGCCTGGGTGGCGTGGAATTGCTGCACGCTCAATATTACCAGCAACGCTTTACCCCTCACGTTCACGACAGTTTTGTCATCTCGGTCATCGAGTCGGGGGCGCAGCGGTTTCGGCATCGAGGCAGTGAACACGTTGCCCCCCTCGGTACCGTGGTCTTGATCAATCCGGACGAGGTGCATACCGGCGCTACCGCCCATGACGAAGGATGGCGCTACCGAGGTTTTTACCCCACGTTGACGCAGCTTGCCGAGGTCCTGGCTGAGCTGGAAATGCGCTTCAACGGCTCTCCTCGCTTTATCAGCAGCGTCGTGACCGATTCACAAGTGGCACGTGCGTTCAGTAACGTTCATTTGTTTGCAGAACATGAGGCTTCAGCATTGCTGCAGCAAACCGCCTGGAGGGAAGCGGCGCTGATGCTGTTCCAGCGGCATGCCAGGTTAGGCCCGGTCGCTGCGCCAGGGAACGAGCCTGTAGCGGTGCGTAGAGCCAGGGAAATACTGCTTGAGCACTTGGCGTTCCCCCCTTCCCTTGAGGCGCTTGCCTCCAGCGTCGGCCTCTCCCCTTTTCACTTTGCCCGAGTGTTTCGCAAGGCAACCGGCCTGCCTCCCCATAGCTGGGTCACGCAAAAGCGCCTGGCGTGTGCGCAAGTGTTGTTGAAGCAAGGCACTACGCCATCAAGGGTCGCCGCGGAGCTCGGTTTTGCTGATCAAAGCCATCTCACCAGGCAGTTCAAACAGGCTTTCGGCATAGGGCCAGGCGCTTACCGGTCTGCGATGGTGAGGTGATGCAGCAGGCCGGTGGCGACCTGCGCGTTGATGAGACGCAACAGCCTGGCGGCCCGGCGCAGGGGTCATGCAGTTCGTCGTCGATGTTCACAATGCCCATCGATCGCACGGGATACGTTTCATATGAAGCCAGGTGCGGATACGTAGATATCGTGATGCCGGGACGACGTTCTCACTTCAAGGGAAAGCCTGCTCGCGGTGACGTCGACCGACACTCATCTTCACGAGCAGACTTGCACTCGCCCAACCAGGTGGACCTCATGCCGCCATGTGCTTCTCGCGATAGAACTCAAGATAAAGCACAGTGCGGTGAGCACGAGAAGCATTGACGGCGAAGTGGTCCAGGGAGCCGTCGAAGATCACCAGGTTGCCGTTGGTGCTCTGGTTGAAGCTGCCGTTGACGTTGAGGTAGGCATAGTTCTGGGTGGTGGGCGCATCGATGGTCAATTGCATGTGCAGCAGGCCCTCTTCCCAGGTGCCCGTGTGGGAGTGGGTGCCGAGGAAGACGTTGGGCTCCATGCGCAGCAATGCACAGAGCTTGATGCCGGGGATCTTGCTCAACAGCTCGATGGTCCCGGGCATGGCCGCGCGGGCATAGGGGATCGGGGTGTCATAGGCGACCAGGCCGTATTGGGTCCATTCCGGCATGACATCCATGTCGTCTCCCCAGCCCCAGAGCCAGCCATATTCACCGCCGGCTTCCATGTGCGCGGTCACTTCATCGACGATCTCGGTGATCGATTTGCCCACGCGGTTGATGGTCAGGGTCGGCGCATCGAGGGCCAGGAATTCCTCGCGGATCACTTCCCAGTTATCGGCGAGGTTCTTGAGGTGCGGAAAACGGCTGGAATCATAAAACGACGGGCGCATAGGTGCTCCTTTCAATGAGGGTTGTCGATTCCGATGGCGGTGGCGATACAGTCCCGCACGCCCGGAAAGCGGGCACGGCAGGAGCGTCTGCAAAGGGTGACCCAGCGGGCCTGGCCTGTCTGTCACGGGAATCCGGTACAGCAGCCGGGGCGGGCATTACAGGGGCTCGACCTGGGGACCATCGGCCATCCGCGCGGTGGCCTGGGGCGTGGGTGTCTCGTCCAGGCGACGCATCGGGCCGTAGAGCAGGACGCTCAAAGGCAGGAGCGCAAACAGCGCGCCGGTCACCACGAACAACAGGCCCACGCCTCGCCCGGGGCCGACCCCGAGCCAACGGCCGATGGAATCGGCATACGGGCCGCCCGGCAGCAGCGCCGGCTGGAACCAGTGATCCACCAGCAAGCCACCGACGATGACGGCCAGGCTGGTGCTGGCAATGGTCAGCATGCTGATCAGCGCGAACATGCTGGCGCGGTTGCCAGCGGGAATCCTGCGCATCCACAACGAGTTGACGCTGGCATCGGCGATGCTTGCCATGGTGATCGCGACGAACGCCAAGGCGCAGTAGGCGACGGCTTGCGATACCACGCCCAGGGCGATGACACAGCCGGCCAGGAGCAGATCGGCCACCGCCACCAACGCCATCAGTCGTCGCGGATTGCCCATGGAAATCAGCAGCCCCGCCCCGGCCAGGCCGCCCAGGGCGGCCCAGGTATAGGCCAGCCCCAGGGTCTGACTGCCCAGGGTGGACAGCAGCAACGGCGTCATCATCAACGTCGCCAGCGCCAGTACCGCGCCGCGCATCATGGTGTACACCAGCAGGCCGGCCATCAGGCGCTCCCTGGCAAAGAACCTGAGCGCCACACTGACGTTGCCCACTGCCCCTGCGAACACCGTGTCCTTGGGCGCATCGTCGGGATGGGTCGACGCGCCGCGGACGTGGGAGAACGCCTTGATCACCAGCAGCGTGCCGGAGCAGAACGTCAGCAGGTCCACCGCGAGGATCGTCACCAGCCCGGCCTTCGCCATGATCGCCCCCGCCACCAGTGGCGCCACCAGGGCCGAGGCGTTCTTGCTGATACTGATCAGCCCTGAGGCCCGGGTGAATTTTTCCGGGGCGACGATGGTGCTGACGGCGGCCTGGTACGCCGGTTTGCGAAAGGCGCTGACGATGGAAGCCAGGCAGTTGAAGATGTACAGGTGCAGAGATTCCAGGCGTTCGAACCAGAGCAACGCCATGACGCCCAACAACAGCAATGCCAGGCTCACATCACAACAGACAATGATGACCCGGTGACTGATCCGGTCAGCCAGCCCGCCGGCCAGGGGCAGGAACAGCACCGCCGGCAATGTGGCCGCCAGCACCACGTTGGCGAACGCCACCGCCGAGCCGGTGTGGGTGTACACCCAGACGCCCAGGGCGAACTCCATCAGCGCCGTGCCCACCACCGCCAGTGACTCGCCGCACCAGAGGAAATAGAAGCCTCGGCCCAGATCGAATCCGCGGCGCTCGCCCACGCGACTCATGTGCGCACGTCACGCGGCGTGAAGACACCGATCAGCCCGTTCAGCAACCGGTAGGCCAGGGAATACGCCACCGCGCCGAACACCAGGGGCGCGAAGCGGGAAAACAGGTAGGTGCGCAACACTCGCCTGGCGATGGGCGAGCTGATGTCGCCACTGACATGCAGTGGCGTCGGGAACGTCGCCGCGACAGTAGCGCCGAAGGCGTCGTCCATCGACTGCACCGCATGCCACCAGTACACCGGGATGTACAGGGCATCGCCCGGCTCCACCACCGCGCGCAAGGCACGCAAGTCGCGGGTACCGGGGAAGCGACCGGTGTCAATGTCGTACAGGTAGCCGGCCTGTTCGATCACCGGCCGCAACGCCCGCCAACTGGTCTGGTCCGGTGGCAGCAGCAAGACCTCCTTGGCCCCGACCACCTGGGCCATGAAGGTTTCGTCGGTGACATGGAAATGCCAATCGGTATAGGAGTTGCGATACAGGAAGCTGCGATGGGGCGGATAGGCCCGGGTCTTGCCCAACTGCGGCATGAACGGCAGGCCGCCGACGTCGGCCTTCATCGACTCGATGGCCGAGCCTTCGGAGAAGCGGCAGCTGTCGGCCACCAACGGTGAGTCACCCTGGCCCAGGGCCTCGAGGAACTGGTGGAACGGCATTTCCCGGTAGACCGTATTGGCGTATGCGGTCAGCTCGGCCTTGACCTCCGGATTGGACCAACCGATGACCTCGGAAACGATCTGTGAACGGACCACCACCGGGCTGTTTCGTGAATGGGCCTTGAGATAGTCCAGGCGCTTCCATTTTTCGAATGCCGGCCAGTGGCGCACGGCATTCCTGATCAGGCAGGGACGGTTGCGATTGACATAGAGCCGGGTGAAATCGGCTTTGGAAATCGCCAGTGCATCGATCACATCGACCTTTCCTGCCTGGGGGTGATTGGGAAAACGGGACAGGCTCCAGAACTTGGAGACCGGGCGATCCGATTCGGCGACCAATGGCATTTCAGACCCTCGCAAGCGCTTTCAGGGTCGTTGGTATAACAGACTCCCTCGACCTCGCCCAAGCACCGCAAAGCCCCGTTTCCCGACGTTGTCCCTGCTTCCCATGACAGACATCACCCATCGGATCCTCTAATTTTTTCCCACCTTGTGAAGGGACACCGGGCGTGACCGGACGGCAGCCCGACCCATCGACGAGCCACGACACCGCCCCTCGACGCCGACATCGCATCAGGTGCCTGTCCAACCGCGCCGTTGTCCCTCGCCACGTTTATCTGCATCCCGCCGATTGGCAGTCGCCCAGGCCTCCATGCACCGCCATTCGAACGGAGACAGACCTCAATTGATTCCGCCAGCAGGTGCTCCGATATGGATTCGTCGACCGAAATGTTGCCCACGCAAGACTGCGCCGCCCACGAACTGGCCTCCGTCCAGCAGGGCATCTGGCTCGACCAGATCGCGCACCCGGACCTGCCCTACTACAACATCGGCATGGCCCTGGAGATCAAGGGTGAGATCGACATTGCGCTGTTCGAGAAAGCCATCGAGCTGGTTGCCAACCGTCACGACGCCCTGCGCCTGAGCTTCAGCCATGAAGGCGGTACCGGTCGCCAGCGGGTCTTGCCCGAGGTCAAGGTCGACATGCAGGTGGTGGAGTTCACCGAAGCCGAGGCCGATGCCGGGCTGGCCATGGAGTACCTGCGCAACGCCTTTCGCCAGCCGTTCGAGTCGCTGACCGGCCAGCTCTGGGAAGCCCGCATGGTGCGTTGCGGCCCGAACCGCCATTACTGGTTGAACCGTTACCATCACCTGGTCACCGACGGCATCGGCGTGGCGTTGATCGGCCACGCCGTGGGCGCCGCCTACAACGGGTTGCTGGCGGGCAACGAGGAGGTTGCCCAAGGCCATTCCTACCTGTCGTTCCTCGAAGACGACCGGGCTTACCTGCAGTCCTCGCGCTACGAGCGCGACCGGCAGTTCTGGCAGGAAACCTACGCCCAGATGCCTCCTTCGCTGCTGCAACGCCGGGCCGACTTCAAGACCGGCCAGGCCAACGAACTGGCCCCCAGCGCCCAGGTCCAGGCGATGCTGCCACGGGCGCTGTACAACGCCCTGACGCAATTTGCCAGCGAACGCAGCCTGTCGGTGGCCCATGTCCTGATCAGCGTGGTCGCCACGTATTTCTGCCGCACCGTGGGCGTCGATGAAATCGTCATCGGCATGCCCGTGCACAACCGTACCACCGCGCGCACCAAGGAAACCGCGGGCATGTTTTCCTCGGTCAGCCCGATTCGCCTGCCGGTGGATCCCGACGCCTCGCTGCTGGACCTGATGCACACCGCTGGCGGCCAACTGCGCCGCTGCTACCGCCACCAGCGGTTCCCCATCGCCGAACTCAACCGCACGTTGCGCCTGGCCCAGACCGGCCGCCGGCAACTGTTCGACGTGTCGCTGTCGTTCGAAAGCCTGGACGGCGACGATCAGTTCGGCGGTACCTCGTCCACCGTGATCACCATGGACAATGGCTACGAGCAGACGCCCATGGCGATCTTCGTGCGCGATTACCATCCCTTCGAAGACGTCCATCTGGACTTCAACTTCAACACCGCGTACTTCAGCCTGGAGGAAGCCCGCTACCTGCAAGACCGCATGGTCTCGATGCTCGAAGCGGTGCTGGAGCAGCATGACACGCCCGTGGGCGACTTCCCGCTGATGAGCCAGGTGGAGCGGCGACACCTGCAAGTGGATTTCAACGCCACGGCCCGGGAATATCCCCGGGACGTGCTGATTCACGGGCTGTTCGAGCAACAGGCCGAGCGGCGTCCGCAGGCCTGTGCCGTGCGCGGCGACGACGGTCCGTTGCTCAGTTACGCCGAACTCAACCGCCGGGCCAACCAGCTCGCCCATCACCTGGGCGAACTCGGCGTCGGGCCGGACGCCCGCGTGGCCGTATGCCTGCGGCGCGGCGCGGACATGGTTATCGCCCTGCTGGGCATCCTCAAGGCCGGCGGCGCCTACGTGCCCATCGACCCGGACCTGCCCAGCGCGCGCCAGGCCTACATGCTCGAGGACAGCGCTCCCCACGCCGTGCTGAGCAGCCAGGCACTGCTGGAGCATTTGCCGCCGTCGGACAGGCCGCTGCTGCTTCTCGATGGCGACCAGGACCTGGCCCGCCTGGCTGCGCAGCCCACCCACGACCCGGATCCGGCGGCCCTGGGCCTGACGCCGAGGCACCTGGCCTACGTGCTCTACACCTCCGGTTCCACCGGTACCCCCAAAGGGGTGATGAACGAGCACATGGGGGTGGTCAACCGTCTGCTCTGGGCCCGGGACGAATACCGTGTCGACGCCGACGACCGGGTCCTGCAGAAGACCCCGTTCGGTTTCGATGTGTCGGTCTGGGAATTCTTCCTGCCGTTGCTGGCCGGTGCCGAACTGGTCATGGCCCGTCCCGGTGGCCATCAGGAACCGGACTACCTGGCCCAGGTGATGCGCCAGACCGGCATTACCTTGCTGCACTTCGTGCCGTCGATGCTCGACCTGTTCCTGGAGCATCGCGACAGCCAGGACTTCCCGACGCTGCGTCGGGTACTGTGCAGCGGCGAAGCCCTGCCCCGCAGCCTGCAGCGCCGCTTCGAAGAGCAGTTGCCGGGCGTCGAGCTGCATAACCTGTACGGCCCCACCGAAGCCGCCATCGACGTCACCGCCTGGCAATGCCGCCCCGGCGACCCGGGCGAAAGCGTGCCCATTGGCAAGCCGATCGCCAATATCCAGATGTACGTGCTCGACCCCCGGGGCAAGATCCAGCCGCTGGGCGTGGCCGGGGAAATCCATATCGGCGGCATCGGCGTGGCCAGGGGTTATCTGAACCAGCCTGAGCTGAGTGCCGAGCGCTTCATCGCCGACCCGTTCAGCGACCAGCCGGATGCGCGCCTGTACAAGACCGGCGACCTGGGCCGCTGGCTGGCCAACGGGGCGCTGGAGTACCTGGGGCGCAACGACTTCCAGGTGAAGATCCGTGGCCTGCGCATCGAGATCGGTGAAGTCGAAGCGGCCCTGGCCCTGTGCCCTGGCATCCGCGAAGTGGTGGTCGTCGCCCGGGAAGATCATCCCGGGCAGCCGGACAGCAAGCGCCTGGTGGCTTATGTCTGCGGCGAACAGGTACCCGCCGACGTGCTGCGCAGCACCTTGCTCAAGCACCTGCCCGAGTACATGGTTCCCACGGCCTTCGTGCACCTGGACACCCTGCCCCTGACCGCCAACGGCAAGCTCGATCGCCGGGCCCTGCCCGCGCCGGGTGCCGAGGCTCTGGCCAGCCAGGCCTACGAAGCGCCCCAGGGCGAGACCGAAATCGCCATTGCCGAGATCTGGAAAACCCTGCTCGGCCTGGATCAGGTCGGTCGCCACGACGGCTTCCTCGAACTGGGCGGCCACTCCCTGCTGACCGTGCAGTTGCAAGCCCGCCTGCACCAGGACCTGGGGGTCGAGATCGACCTGCGCACGCTGTTCGCCCAGACCTCCCTGAGGGAACTGGCCCGGCATGTGGATCAGGCCGCTCAGTCCAGTCTCCAGGCGATTGCCGTGGTCCCCCGCGACCAGCCGTTGCCGCTGTCTTTGGCCCAGCAACGCCTGTGGTTCCTCGACCAGCTGGACCACGCCGCCAGCGTCGCCTATCACATGCCCGCCGCCCTGCACCTGCGCGGCCACCTGGATCGCCACGCCCTGCAACGCGCCCTGGACCGTATCGTCGCTCGCCACGAAAGCCTGCGCACCACCTTCGAACGCATTGACGGTGAAGCCCGGCAACGCTTCGCCCCCGCCGACAGTGGCTTCGCCCTGACCGAGCACGACCTGCAGGCCCTGGACAGCGACGCCCGGCAACAGGCCGTCGAGCGACTGACCCGGGACGAAGCCCGCGAAGCCTTCGACCTGAGTGCCGGCCCACTGATCCGCGGTCGCCTGCTGCGCCTGGCCGAGGAGGAGCACATCCTGCTGGTGACCCAGCATCACATCGTCTCCGACGGTTGGTCGGTGGCGGTCCTGATCGGCGAGTTCAACGCCCTGTACGCCGCGTTCTGCCAGGGCCTCGACGATCCCCTGCCGCCCCTGGCCTTGCAATACGCCGACTACGCCGCCTGGCAACAGCAACATTTGCAAGGCGAACGCCTGCAAGCCCAGGTCCGCTTCTGGCAGGAGCACCTCACCGGCGCCCCGGCGCTGCTGGAACTGCCCGCCGACCATCCACGGCCCCAGGTGCAGAGTTACCAGGGCGCGGCCCTGGCCCTGCAACTGCCCGCGCCCTTGAGTGCCCGGCTGCGCCGCTTCAGCCAGCAGCAAGGCCTGACGCCGTTCATGACCCTGCTGGGAGCCTGGTCGATCCTGCTGTCGCGCCTGAGCAATCAGGCCGAGGTGGTGGTCGGCACGCCAGTGGCCAACCGCACCCGGCGCGAAACCGAGGCGCTGATCGGCTTCTTCGTCAACACCCTGGCCCTGCGCGTCGACGTGCAGGCCCATGACCGGGTCGAACAGTTGCTGGCCCGGATCAAGCGCATCACCCTCGACGCCTACGGCCATCAGGACTTGCCGTTCGAACAGGTGGTGGAGGCGTTGCAACCGGAACGCAGCCTCGGCCACAGCCCGCTGTTCCAGGCCATGCTGGTACTCGGCAACACCCCGCAGGACCAGGCCCTGGCCCTGCCCGGCCTGAGCCTGACCCCGCTGGCCCCGGCCACCGGCACCACCCAGTTCGACGTGAGCCTGTCCCTGAACGATGACGGCGACATCATCGCCGGCCAGTTCGAATATGCCACCGACCTGTTCGATGAAAGCACCATCGCCCGTTGGGGACAGCATCTGCTGCAACTGCTCGATGCCATGCTGGAGGATGCCACCCAGCCAGTGGCGACCTTGCCGCTGCTGAGCAATCCACAACGTCGCCAGTTGCTCGGTGACTTCAACCGGACGCATGTGCCCTTTCCCGAGGGCCGCCTGGTCCACGAATGGTTCGAGCAGCATGTGCAAGCGCATCCCGATGCCATTGCCGTGCAGGCCGAAGAGGCCAGCCTCAGCTACGCCGAACTCAATGCCCGGGCCAACCGCATCGCGCATCGGCTGATTGCCGCGGGCGTGCGTCCGGATGAGCGTGTCGCACTGCTGGTGGAACGCAGCCTGGAAATGATCGTCGGCATGCTGGGGATCCTCAAGGCGGGCGGCGCCTACGTGCCGCTGGACCCGAACTACCCGCAGGATCGCCTGCAACACATGCTCGACGACAGTGCGCCCCGGGTACTGCTCACCCAGGCTGCCCTGGTGAATGCCATGGGCGAGCAACTGCCGGCGCTGCGACTGCCCCGGCTGCTGCTGGACGACACGGCTGACGGCGACGCCGGCAACCCTCGCATCGAGGGCCTGACCTCCCGCCACCTGGCCTACGTCATGTACACCTCCGGTTCTACCGGCAAACCGAAAGGCGTGATGCTCGAGCACCGCTCGCTGTGCAACCAGATCGGCGCCTTGCAGGAACGCTACAGCCTCGATGCCCGGGACCGCATCCTGCAATTCGCCACCATGACCTTCGACATGTCCGTGGAAGAAATCTTCGGCGCCTTGCTGTCCGGAGCCACCCTGGTGCTGCGCAGCGATGCCTGGATAGCCGGCACCGCGGCTTTCGCCACCTTGTGCGAGCAGTACGCGATCACTGTCGCCAACCTGCCCACCGTGTTCTGGCAACAGGTGAGCCGGGATGCCCATGTGGCCCTGCCCACCTGCCTGCGGCAGTTCATGATCGGTGGTGAAGCGGTGAGTAAACAGGCGGTGAGCCAGTGGTTCGCCCGCAGCGGCCATCGTCCGGCGCTGTACAACGCCTATGGCCCAACCGAGGCCACCGTGAACGCCTCGATCCGCCGCATGGAAAGTGACCGGGACGACTTCCGTTCCATCGGCAAGCCGCTGCGCAATACCCAGCTGCATGTGCTGGACGGCGCCGGCAACCTGGCCCCCCTGGGAGTCGCCGGGGAAATCCATATCGGCGGCGTCGGCGTCGCGCGTGGCTATCTCAACCGCCAGGCATTGACCGCCGAACGGTTCATCGCCGACCCGTTCACCACCGATCCCCAGGCACGCCTGTACAAGACCGGTGACCTGGGTCGCTGGTGCGCCGACGGCACCCTCCAGTACCTGGGTCGCAACGACGACCAGGTGAAGATCCGCGGTTTCCGCGTGGAACTGGGAGAGATCGAGGCCGTCCTCGCCGGTCGCCCCGGCGTGCGCGAGGCCGTGGTGGTGGCCCAGGAAAGCAGACCGGGCCAATCCGACAGCAAGCGCCTGGTCGCCTACCTGTGTGGCGAGCCAGTGCCGGTGGAGCAATTGCGCGCCGCGCTGCTGGCGGTGCTGCCCGACTACATGGTGCCCAGCGCCTTCGTGCAGCTCGAAGCCATGCCCTTGACGCCCAATGGCAAGCTCGACCGTCGCGCGCTTCCGGCCCCGGGCCAGGAAGCATTCGCCAGCCGGGCCTACGAGGCGCCGCGGGGCGAGATCGAACAACTGCTGGCCACGGTCTGGCAAGAACTGCTGGGCCTTGAACAGGTCGGACGCCATGACCGTTTCTTCGAGCTCGGCGGGCATTCGCTGATGGCGGTCAGCCTCATCGACCGCTTGCGCCAGCATGGCCTGAATGCGTCGGTACGCACCGTGTTCACCGCGCCCAGCCTGCGGGAGATGGCCCAGGCCCTGGGCCGCAGCGATGAAACCCCGTTCCTGGCGCCAGCCAACCGCATTGCGGCCGACTGCAGCGCCCTGACGCCAGACATGCTGTCGCTGGTGGAACTGACCCCGGCCCAGCTCGAACGCATCGTCGCCGGCGTGCCCGGCGGCGCCGCCAATGTCCAGGACATCTACCCCCTGGCGCCGTTGCAGCAAGGCATCCTGTTCCATCACCTGCTGGGGCACGAAGGGGATGCGTATCTGGTGCGCTCGATGATCGAGTTCGACGATCGCGCGCGTCTCGATGCCTTTATCGACGCCTTGCAGCAGGTGATCGATCGCCACGACATTCTGCGCAGCGCCGTGCACTGGGTCGGCCAGCCGCAGGCGGTGCAGGTGGTGCAACGCCAGGCAACGTTGCCGGTGCAGCTTGTCACCCTGGCTGGCGATGAAGACCCGCGCGCTCAGCTGGAGCGCTTGAGCGACCCGCGCCACCTGCGCCTGGACTTGCAACAGGCGCCGTTGATGCGCGCCTGCATCGCCCGGGACCCGCACTCCGAACGCTGGTGGCTGAGCCTGCTGGACCACCACATGATCAGCGATCACGTGTCTTTGGGGATCGTGCTCGAAGAAGTCCAGGCCCTGGTGCAAGGCCGGGGCGCCGAGCTGCCGGCACCGATGCCCTATCGGGAGTTCGTCGCGCAGATCCTGGCGACCCCGCCCCAGGTCCATGAAGCCTATTTCAGCCAGCGCCTGGGCAGCGTCGACGAGCCCACCGCCCCCTTCGGCGTCCTGGATGTCCAGGGCGACGGCAGCCAGGTGACGGAAACCAGCGTGCGCCTGGATCCAGCCCTGAGCCAGCGCATCCGCGCCTGCTCGCGCAGCGCCGGCGTGACGCCGGCGGTGCTGTTTCACATCGCCTGGGCCCAGGTGCTCGGGCGCTGCACCGACCGCGACGATGTGGTGTTCGGCACCGTGGTCGCCGGACGCCTGCAAGGCTCCCGGGGCGCCGACCGGGCGCTGGGCGTGTTCATCAACACCTTGCCGGTGCGGGTGCGACTGGCCGGGTCGGGGGTCGGCGCGCTGGTGGACGAAACCTATCGCGACCTCAGCGAACTGCTGTCCCATGAGCAGGCGTCCCTGGCCCTGGCCCAGCGTTGCAGCGGCGTCGGCCCCGGCCTGCCGCTGTTCACCACCCTGCTCAATTACCGGCACCAGACCGATGGCGGCTCGCTGGCCAACGAAGGCCAGGTGCTGGCCTGGGACGGCGTACGCTTCCTGAGCAACGAAGCCCGTACCAACTATCCGATCGAAGTGGCGGTGGCCGATGAAGGAGACGACTTCTCGGTGACGGCCCAAGCCATCACCGGAATCGACCCGCACCGCATCGCCGCCTACCTGGGCCAGGCCGTCGCCGCCCTGGTGCAGGCCCTGGAGCAAGCCCCCGAGCGTCTCGCCAGCAGCCTGGACGTGCTGCCCGACGACGAGCGCCAGTTGCTGCTGCGCGACTTCAACCGCACCGCCACCGACTTCGGGCCGGCCCAGCCGATCCATGCCCTGTTCGAAACCCAGGTCCGGCTCGCCCCCGACGCCGTGGCCCTGGTCTGCGAAGACCGCCAGCTGACCTACCGCCAGCTCAATCGCCGCGCCAACCACCTGGCCCGCCAGTTGCTCGCCCTCGGCGTGCAGCCCGATCAACGGGTCGCCATCTGCGCCGAGCGCAGCCTGGACATGATCGTCGGCCTGCTGGGCGTGCTCAAGGCCGGCGCGGCCTATGTGCCCATCGACCCGGCCCACCCCGCCGACCGCATGGCCTTCATGCTCCAGGACAGCCAGCCACTGGCGGTGCTGACCCAGTCGGCGCTGTCGCTGCCCACCGGGGACCAGCCATGCCTGCTGCTGGACACTGACGCCTCGCTGCATGCCGCCCACGATGTGGCGTTCGACGTGAACCCGCGGATTGCCGGCCTGACCCCGCAACACCTGGCCTACGTGATCTACACCTCCGGCTCCACCGGCCAGTCCAAGGGCGTGATGGTCGAGCACCGCTCGGTGTTCAACTTCTGGCAGGTGATGCGCCGCACCACCCACCAGCATTGCCCGGCCCCGGCCACCGTGGCCTTGAATGCCGGCTTCTTCTTCGACATGTCGATCAAGGGCATCGCCCAGCTGTTCTGCGGCCATCGCCTGGTGATCATCCCGCAACTGATCCGCGCCAGCGGCCACGAGCTGCTGGACTTCCTCGAACAGCACCAGGTCCACGCCTTCGACTCCACCCCGTCCCAGCTCGACACCCTGCTGGCCGCCGGCCTGCTGGAGCGCCAGCGTTACCAGCCGGTGAGCGTGCTGCTCGGCGGCGAGGCGATCAACAGCGCCACCTGGGAGAAACTGCGCAACTGCCGAAACATCCGCTTCTACAACATGTACGGCCCCACCGAGTGCACGGTGGACGCCACCCTCGACCTGATCCGCGACCTGGGCGACCGTCCGAGCATCGGCCGGCCGTTTGCCAATGTGCAGGTCCATGTCCTCGATGCCCGGGGCGAACCGACGCCGTTGGGGGTGGCCGGGGAAATCCATATCGGCGGCATCGGCGTGGCCAGGGGTTACCTGAACCGGCCGGAACTGAGCGCCGAGCGCTTCATCGCCGACCCGTTCAGCGACCAGCCGGATGCGCGCCTGTACAAGACCGGCGACCTGGGTCGCTGGCTGGCCGACGGCACGCTGGAATACCTGGGCCGCAACGACTTCCAGGTGAAGATCCGGGGTTTTCGCATCGAACTGGGCGAGATCGAGAATGTGTTGCTGGGTTGCGCCGGTGTCACCGACGCCGTGGTGATCGCCCGCGAGGACCATCGACTCGTCGCCTATCTGTGTGGTGAACCGGCCAGTGCCGACGTACTGCGCAGCACCTTGCTCAAGCACCTGCCCGAGTACATGGTCCCCACGGCCTTCGTGCACCTGGACGCCCTGCCCCTGACCGCCAACGGCAAGCTCGATCGCCGGGCCCTGCCCGCGCCGGGTGCCGAGGCCCTGGCCAGCCAGGCCTACGAAGCGCCCCAGGGCGAGACCGAAATCGCCATTGCCGAGATCTGGAAAGGCTTGCTGCACCTGGATCAGGTCGGTCGCCACGACGGCTTCCTCGAACTGGGCGGCCACTCCCTGCTGACCGTGCAGCTGCAAGCCCGCCTGCACCAGGACCTGGGGGTCGAGATCGACCTGCGCACGCTGTTCGCCCAGACCTCCCTGAGGGAACTGGCCCGGCATGTGGATCAGGCCGCTCAGTCCAGTCTCCAGGCGATTGCCGTGGTCCCTCGCGACCAGCCGTTGCCGCTGTCTTTGGCCCAGCAACGCCTGTGGTTCCTCGACCAGCTGGACCACGCCGCCAGCGTCGCCTATCACATGCCCGCCGCCCTGCACCTGCGCGGCCACCTGGATCGCCACGCCCTGCAACGCGCCCTGGACCGTATCGTCGCCCGCCACGAAAGCCTGCGCACCACCTTCGAACGCATTGACGGTGAAGCCCGGCAACGCTTCGCCCCCGCCGACAGTGGCTTCGCCCTGACCGAGCACGACCTGCAGGCCCTGGACAGCGACGCCCGGCAACAGGCCGTCGAGCGACTGACCCGGGACGAAGCCCGCGAGGCCTTCGACCTGAGTGCCGGCCCACTGATCCGCGGTCGCCTGCTGCGCCTGGCCGAGGAGGAGCACATCCTGCTGGTGACCCAGCATCACATCGTCTCCGACGGTTGGTCGGTGGCGGTCCTGATCGGCGAGTTCAACGCCCTGTACGCCGCGTTCTGCCAGGACCTCGACGATCCCCTGCCGCCCCTGGCCCTGCAATACGCCGACTACGCCGCCTGGCAACAGCAACATTTGCAAGGCGAACGCCTGCAAGCCCAGGTCCGCTTCTGGCAGGAGCACCTCACCGGCGCCCCGGCGCTGCTGGAACTGCCCGCCGACCATCCACGGCCCCAGGTGCAGAGTTACCAGGGCGCGGCCCTGGCCCTGCAACTGCCCGCGCCCTTGAGTGCCCGGCTGCGCCGCTTCAGCCAGCAGCAAGGCCTGACGCCGTTCATGACCCTGCTGGGAGCCTGGTCGATCCTGCTGTCGCGCCTGAGCAATCAGGCCGAGGTGGTGGTCGGCACGCCAGTGGCCAACCGCACCCGGCGCGAAACCGAGGCGCTGATCGGCTTCTTCGTCAACACCCTGGCCCTGCGCGTCGACGTGCAGGCCCATGACCGGGTCGAACAGTTGCTGGCCCGGATCAAGCGCATCACCCTCGACGCCTACGGCCATCAGGACTTGCCGTTCGAACAGGTGGTGGAGGCGTTGCAACCGGAACGCAGCCTCGGCCACAGCCCGCTGTTCCAGGCCATGCTGGTACTCGGCAACACCCCGCAGGACCAGGCCCTGGCCCTGCCCGGCCTGAGCCTGACCCCGCTGGCCCCGGCCACCGGCACCACCCAGTTCGACGTGAGCCTGTCCCTGAACGATGACGGCGACATCATCGCCGGCCAGTTCGAATATGCCACCGACCTGTTCGATGAAAGCACCATCGCCCGTTGGGGCCAGCATCTGCTGCAACTGCTCGATGCCATGCTGGAGGATGCCACCCAACCAGTGGCGACCTTGCCGCTGCTGGATGAGTCACAACGCCGGCAATTGCTGGAAACCTTCAACAGCGCCAGCGCGGTCCTCGACGAAGACCCGGCGCGCTTCCCCCATGCGGTCTTCGAAGCCCAGGCCGGGCGCACGCCGCAAGCCGTGGCACTGGCGGGCGACGGACAGACCCTCAGCTACGCCGAGCTCAACGCCTGGGCCAACCGCATCGCCCATGGCCTGATTGCCCTGGGTGTGCGGCCCGACGACACCGTCGGCCTGTGCGCCCGACGCAGTCCGCAGATGGTCGCTGGCCTGCTGGGCATCCTCAAGGCCGGGGCGGCCTATGTGCCGCTCGATCCGCAATACCCGGCGCAACGCCTGACCCATATGCTGGCCGACAGCGCGCCCAGGGCGCTGGTACGCCAGCAAGACCTGGACACCCTGCCGCTGCCGGCGGGCCTGGCCACCCTCGAAGCGGACAGCCCGGCGCTGCTGCAAAACCCGACCCATAACCCTGGGATCACGGACCTGCACTTCGGGCACCTGGCCTACGTGATCTACACTTCCGGCTCCACCGGGTTGCCCAAAGGGGTCATGGTGGAACATCGCGGCCTGCGCAACCTGCTGGACTGGTACCTGGACGACCTGGCCTTCCATGCCGGCGATGCGGTGCTGCTGGCCTCGTCCTATAACTTCGACCTGACCCAGAAGAACATTCTCGCCCCGCTCATGGTGGGGGCCTCGCTGCACCTGGCCGAAGAACCGTTCAACCCTGACGCCATCGTCGCCCAGATCGCCAGGGCGGGTATCAGCCATATCAACCTGTCGCCCAGCGCGTTCCACGCGCTGGTGGACGCCGACCGGCAACAGGCATTGGCGTGCCTCAAGCGGGTGGTGCTGGGGGGCGAGCCGATCCAGGTCGCCATGCTGGAAAAACTGCCGTTGCCGCGCCCGGCGATCATCAACAGCTACGGACCCACCGAGTGCAGTGACGTAGTGGCCTGGTACACCGCCGACCGCGACCTTGCCCATTACCGGAACCGCTCGATCCCCATCGGCCGGCCGATCCGCAACATGCAACTGCATGTGCTGGACGACCATGGACAATTGTTGCCGGTGGGCGTGTCGGGCGAGATCCACATCGGTGGCGTCGGGGTCGCGCGCGGCTACCTCAACCGCCTGGAGTTGACGACCGAGCGCTTCATTGCCGACCCGTTCAGCGACCGGGCCGGTGCGCGCCTGTACAAGACCGGTGACATCGGTCGCTGGTTGCCCGACGGCACCCTCCAGTACCTGGGACGCAACGACGACCAGGTGAAGATCCGCGGCCTGCGTGTCGAGCTGGGCGAAATCGAGGCGGCCCTCGCCGCCCTCGATGGGGTCCGGGAAGCGGCGGTCGTCCCCCGCGACCACCAGGGCGGCGACAAACGCCTGGTGGCGTATCTGTGCGGCGAGCCGGCATCGGCCGAACAATTGCGCGCCGAGCTCCTGGGTCGCCTGCCCGGACACATGGTGCCCAGTGCCTTCGTGGTGCTGGACGCATTGCCCCTCACCCCCAACGGCAAGCTCGACCGTCGCGCCCTGCCCGAGCCGGGCCAGGACGCCTACGCCAGCCGGACCTACGAGGCGCCCCAAGACGAGGTGGAAGTGGCTATCGCCGGGATCTGGCAGCAATTGCTGGGGCACGAGCGCATTGGCCGGCATGACGGGTTCTTCGAACTCGGCGGACATTCGCTGATGGCGGTCAGCCTCATCGAACGCCTGCGCGAACAAGGCTTGAACGCCGACGTGCGCAGTGTCTTCAGTGCGCCGACCCTGCGAGAACTGGCTATCGCACTGGGCGACAGCACCCACACCGCCTTCCAGGCACCGGCCAACCGCATTCCGGCCGACTGCCAGCTGTTGACCCCGGACATGCTGCCGTTGGTGAAACTCACCGCGCAGCAGATCGAGCGCCTGGTCGGCGCCGTGCCGGGCGGCGTCGCCAACGTCCAGGACATCTACCCCCTGGCGCCCCTGCAGCAAGGCATCCTGTTCCATCACCTGCTCGGACACGAAGGCGATGCCTACCTGGTGCGCTCGATGCTGGAGTTCGACGATCGCCAGCGCCTCGATGCCTTTATCGGCGCCCTGCAGCAAGTGATCGATCGCCACGACATCCTGCGCACCTGCGTGCATTGGGATGGCCTGCCCCAAGCGGTGCAAGTGGTACAGCGCCACGCGCGGTTGCCGGTGCACAGCGTCACCTTGAACGGACATCAGGACCCGCTCGGCCAGCTCGAAGCCTTGAGCGATCCACGGCAACTGCGCCTGGACCTGCGCCAGGCGCCGTTGATGCGTGCCTGCATTGCCCGGGATCCGCACTCCGAACGCTGGCTGCTGGCGCTGCTCAACCACCACATGGCCAGTGACCATGTGACCCTGGAAATCGTCCTGGAAGAGATCCACGCGATCCTCCATGGACAAAGTGAAAGCCTGGGCGCCGCACAGCCGTACCGCGACTTCATCGCCCAGACCCAGGCCACCCCGGCCGAGGTCCACGAAGCCTACTTCACCCGGCGACTGGCCGACGTCGATGCCCCTACCGCGCCCTTCGACCTGCTCGAAGTGCAGGGCGACGGCAATCACATCGAAGAAGCCAGCGTGCAACTGAGCGTCGAACTCAACCTGCGCCTCCGGGCCCAGGCCAGGGAACGGGGCATTACCCCGGCGACCCTGTTCCACGTTGCCTGGGCGCAGGTGCTGGCCCGCTGCACCGGGCGCGACGATGTGGTATTCGGCACGGTGGTCGCCGGACGCCTGCAAGGCTCCGCGGGGGCCGAACGGGCCCTGGGCGTGTTCATCAACACCTTGCCGGTACGGGTGTGCCTGACCGGTTGCGGTGCCAACGAGAAGGTCCTGGCGACCCACCGCGACCTGGTGGAACTGCTGGACCACGAGCAAGCCTCCCTGGCGCTGGCGCAGCGTTGCAGCGGCGTGCCCAGTGCGTTGCCGTTGTTCACCACCCTGCTCAACTACCGGCACCAGCGCGACGACAGCCAGTTGCAATGGCCGGGCATGCGTATCCTCGACAGCGCCGAACGGACCAACTATCCGCTGACCCTGTCGGTCAACGACTACGGCGATGCCCTGGGGCTGACCGTGCAAAGCGTCCGGGTGGTGGACCCGCAGCGTATCTGCGCCTTGATGCAACGGGCCCTGGAACAACTGGCCCAGGCCCTGATGTACACGCCGCAGATCCCTCTCATGCAACTGGACGTGTTGCCTCCAAAGGAGCGCACGCTGCTGCTGGAGACCTTCAACCAGACCCGGGTGGATTACCCGACGCACCTGTGCATCCAGCAACTGTTCGAAGAACAGGTGCGCCGGACGCCGGACGCCTGCGCACTGCTCGACAGCCGCACGCAGCTCAGCTACACCGAGCTCAATGCCCAGGCCAATCGCCTGGCCCATCACCTGCTGGCAGCAGGCGTCCAGCCAGGGGACCTGGTCGCCATCTGCGTCGAACGCGGTGTGTCCATGATCACGGGCCTGCTGGGGATCCTCAAGGCCGGTGGCGCCTACGTGCCGCTGGACCCGACCTACCCGGCCGAGCGCCTGGCCTCGATCCTCGACGACGCCCGGCCACGCCTGCTACTGGCCGATCCGGTGGGACGCACGGCGGTGGGTACGCTGCAGGAAGGTACCCGCTACCTGGCCATCGAACAGGCCCTGGCGGCCCAGGCCAACAGTCGCGATCCGCAACTGGACGGCTCGGGCCTGACCCCGGCCCACCTGGCCTATGTGATCTACACCTCGGGCTCCACCGGCAAGCCCAAGGGGGTGATGATCGAACATCGCAACCTGGTGGCCTCGACACTGGCCCGGGGCGCGGTGTACGGGCCGGCGATCGACAAGCGCTTCCTGTTGCTGTCCTCGATTGCCTTCGACAGCTCCGTGGCCGGGATCTTCGGCACCCTGGTAGGCGGCGGCACCTTGTGCATCCCGGATGCCGAGACCGCACGCGACCCCGAGGCCATCGCCCGCTTCATCGACCAGCAGGCCGTCACCTCGTTGCTGTGCGTGCCGTCCCTGGGCCGCCTGGTACTGACGAGCCTTGCCAGCGGTAACGGCCACGGCCACCTGCGGGAAATGATCGTTGCCGGCGAGGCCTGCCCGGCGCAACTGGTGCAGGAGTGCGCCGGGCTGGAGCCGGCCATCGCCCTGTACAACGAATACGGCCCAACCGAAGCCACCGTCTGGGCCACGGTACATCGCTGCACTGCCGAGGACCGGGGCACCGTGCCGATCGGCCGCGCCATCCCCAACAGCCGCCTGTACGTGCTCGACGAGCAGCGCCAACCGGTGCCCCTCGGCGTGCCGGGTGAGCTGTACGTCGGGGGCGCGGGTGTCGCGCGAGGCTACCTGGACCGTGCCCAGCTGAACGCCGAACACTTCCTCGCCGATCCGTTTTGCCCTGGCGACGAGGCGCGGATGTACCGCACCGGCGACCTGGTGCGGCTGCGCGCCGACGGTGTGCTCGAATTCCTCGGACGCAACGACCAGCAGGTGAAGATCCGTGGTTTCCGTATCGAACCGGGTGAAATCGAAGCCCTGATGCTGACCCTGCCGGGGGTGCGCGAAGCCGCGGTCATCGCCCGGGAGGACACGCCTGGGGCGATGCGCCTGGTGGCGTACCTGAGTGTCGAGCCGCACCTGGCCGGTCGCAACGCCAGCAGCACCCTGCGGCCATACCTGACGTCGCAACTGCCGGACTACATGGTCCCGGCGGCGTTCGTGGTGGTGGAGCGGTTGCCGTTGAGCCCCAACGGCAAGCTGGACCGCCGGGCCCTGCCCGCGCCGCGCAGCGAAGACTTTGCCTTGCGCCAGTACGAAGCGCCCAACGGCGAGACCGAAGAGCTGCTGGCGCAGATCTGGGCCGACCTGCTGGGCCTGGAGCGGATCGGCCGGCACGACGACTTCTTCGAGCTCGGCGGTCATTCGCTGCTGGCCGTGCAAGTCACGCTGCGGGCACGGGAGACCTTCGCCGTCGAGGTGCCGCTGCGGAGTGTGTTCGAGCACCCGTCGCTGCTGGCATTGGCCGACCTGATCACCACCCTGCAACTGGCGCAGTTCGAGTCGGATGAATTGATGGACCTGCAACAAGAAATGGCTTCGCTGTCTGAAAGCGAACTGCTCGCTATCGTCTCCAAGGATGCTTAAAAATTGAACGAACATAACGATAGTCTCGACCAGTTGAAACGTGCCGCACTCCTGCGTCTGCTCAAGCAACGCGGCGCCACACGGGTCATCGAAACGGCTCATGAAGCCATTCCCGGCGCGGATCGCGACGCTCCCCTGGCGCTGTCTTTCGCCCAGCAGCGGCTCTGGTTCCTCGACCAACTGGACCCGACGGCCAGCGCCGCCTACCACATACCCGCCGTGCTGGTCCTGCGCGGCGCTCTCGACCGGACCGCCCTCAAGGCCGCCCTCGACCGTCTCGTGGCGCGGCATGAAAGCCTGCGCACCACCTTTCGTCGCGACGGCGAACAGCCGGTGCAGGTCATCGCCCCGGCCGATTGCGGCTTCGCCCTGGCCGAACATGACCTCAGCCACCTGCCCGCGGACGAAGCCGGACGCGAGGCACAACGCCTGGCCGAAGACGAAGCGGCGCAACCGTTCGACCTGCTGCATGGACCGCTGATCCGTGGCAGCCTGCTGCGCCTGGGCGACGCTGAGCACCGGTTGCTGATCACCCAGCACCACATCATTTCCGACGGTTGGTCCATCGGCATCCTGGTCAAGGAATTCGCCGCGCTCTATGGCGCGTTCAGCGCTGGACAGGCCGATCCGCTACCGCCCCTGGACCTGCAATACGCCGACTACGCCGCCTGGCAACGCCAACACCTGGAGGGCGAGCGTCTCGACCAGCAGGTGGAGTTCTGGCGCGCCCAGCTGGCCGGCGCCCCGGCCCTGCTCTCGCTCCCCACCGATCGGCCGCGCCCGGCGGTGCAGAGCTACCGTGGCGAAACCCTGGGTTTCGACCTGCCGGTCTCGCTGTCCAGCGCCATCGTGCAGTTCGCCCAGTCGCGCGCCGCGACGCCATTCATGACCCTGATGGCGGCCTGGGCAGTCCTGTTGGCGCGCATCAGCGGCCAGCAGGACCTGGTGATCGGCACCGTTGCCGCCAACCGCGACCGCCAGGATGTGCAATCGCTGATCGGCTTCTTCGTCAATACCCTGGCCTTGCGCATCCGC
The DNA here is from genome assembly GCF_900156465.1 of Pseudomonas sp. 7SR1. Taxonomy (NCBI): domain Bacteria; kingdom Pseudomonadati; phylum Pseudomonadota; class Gammaproteobacteria; order Pseudomonadales; family Pseudomonadaceae; genus Pseudomonas; species Pseudomonas sp. 7SR1. Next base: position 4,147,185 of record NZ_LT707064.1, on the reverse strand, counting down.
CTGGAAGCCAACCCGACCCTCGACCAGGTGCTGCAGCAGGTCAAGCAGACGATGCTGGACGCCTCCAGCCGCCAGGACACACCGTTCGAGCTGGTGGTCGAAGCCCTCAAGCCGCCGCGCAGTGCCAGCCACAGCCCGGTGTTCCAGACCATGCTCTACACCAACGCAGGGGGCGCCGGCGGCCAGTTGCACCTGCCGGGGGTGGACCTGGAGTTCCTGCCGTCACGCAAGGACAACACCCAGCACGACCTGTCCTTGCACATCGACGAGGGCGGCCCGAGCCTGTCCTGCAGCCTGTCGTATTCCACCGCGCTGTTCGATGCCAGCACCGTCGAACGCCTGGCCAACCGTTTCGAACGCCTGCTGCGCTGTTTCACCGAAGCCCCGGACACCCGTATCGGTGCGTTGCAGCTGGATCCGGCGCTGGCCCTGCCCGATGTCGTCGCCCAGGCGCCCATGCCACAGCGAATGCCCTTGTCCTATCACCAGGAACGGCTCTGGTTCGTCGACACCTTCGAGAACGGTTACCTGTACGAAGCCAACCCGGTCTATCACAACATTCCCCTGCTGCTGGAACTGGCCGGCGAGTTGCACCAGCCGGCCTTGCAAACCGCCCTCGACGGGTTGCTCGCCCGCCATGCGATCCTGCGCTGCCGGGTGTCGAGTGACGATGGCGCCAGCGCCTGGCAATGCTTCGACGGGCCGGCGAGCCAGCCCCTGGAAGTGATCCAGGGCCAGCCGGACAACCTGGCGACCCTGGCCCTGGCCGAGACCCGCCGGCCATTGACCATGAACGGTGGCAGCCTGGTACGTGCCTGCCTGGTACAAGGGGACGAACACAACGCCGTCCTGGCGATCGCCGTGCACCACCTGCTGGCCGACCGTACCTCCATGCAACTGCTCAAGCGCGACCTGCTGGCTCTCTATGAAGCCGCCTGCGCCGGACGCAGCGCCGAACTGCCGCCCCTGTCCCTGACCTACGGCGACTTCGCCGCCTGGCAGCGGCAGTTGCCGGCGGCGCTCACGGAGAACCTGCGGGCCTACTGGGCCTATCAACTGCGGGGCAAGCTGCAGGCCCTGGAACTGCCGTTGAATCGTCCGCGGATGGCCGTGCATGTGTTCGCCGAGGCGACCCATGACTTCACCATCGAAGCGGCCTTGGCACGTCGCCTCGAAGCCTTGGCCCGGGAAACCGGCGTCAGCGCCGACAGCCTGGCCCTGAGCGCCTTCACCGCCCTGCTGCGACGCTACGCCGGACACGACGAACTGGTGGTCGGCACCACGGCCGCTTGCCGAGAACCGGCCTTGCGCGATGTGGTCGGGCCGCTGGACAACCTGCTGGTGATGCGCGGTCTCTGCGCCAGCGATACCACCTTGCAGGAACTCTGGGAGCAGACCGCCGACAACCTGAACCAGGGCCTGCGCCATCGCCACATGCAGTTCGACCAATTGGTGCTGGCCCTCAACCCGGCCAAGGACATGAGCCGCACCGCGTTGTTCGATGTGCTCTTCAATTTCCAGCGCAGCACCGATACCGGTGCCCTGGTCGCCGGCCTGGCGGTCAATACCCTGGAAACCAACCTGGGCTATGGCAAGAACGACCTGCACCTGCTGATTTCGGCCGGCGAGCAGCAGTGGTCCGGGCATCTGGTGTACAACGCGCAGTTCTTCGACGCCGGCTTCATCGAACAACTGATGCGTCACTACGTGCGCCTGCTGCAAGCCTTCGTCGAGGACGCCGGGCAGTGCATCGATGACGTCAACCTGCTGGACGCCACCGAGCGGCAGCGGCAGATCATCGACTTCAACGACAGCGAAGCGGCCTGGCCCGACACCCTGACCCTGCAGCAGATTTTCGAGGACCAGGCGCGCCAGCACCCGGAGCGCATCGCCGTCAACCTGGGCCAGGAACGCCTGAGCTATCGCCAGCTCAACGAGCAGGCCAACCGCCTCGCCCACCACTTGCGCGCCGCGGGCGTGCAACCGCAGGAACCGGTGGCCATCGCGCTGGATCGCTCGGTGCAGATGATCGTCGCCACCCTGGCAGTGCTCAAGGCCGGCGGTGCCTATGTACCCATCGACCCGGCCTCGCCCCAGGATCGCATCGCCTATGTGCTGCGCGACAGCGGCACGCGCAAGGCCATCGCTCGCCCGGACATGGCGCCGACGTTGCAGGCATTGGGCATCGAGGCCTTCGAAGCCAACCCGGACAACGGCGCCAGCAGCGCCAACCCGCCTTGTGTCAATGCCCCGGACCACCTCTGCTATGTGATCTATACCTCGGGCTCCACTGGCGAGCCCAAGGGCGCGCTGCTCGAACACCGCAATGTGGTGCGCCTGCTGCACACCAATCGCCCGGACTTCCAGTTCAGCGCCGACGACGTCTGGTCGCTGTTCCACTCCAACGCCTTCGACTTCTCGGTCTGGGAAATCTTCGGCGCGCTGCTCTTCGGTGCGCGCCTGACCCTGGTACCCGACGCCCTGCGCCGTGATCCCCAAGCGTTGCTGGGCTTCCTCGAAAGCGAACAGGTCAGCGTCCTGAACCAGACGCCTTCGGCGTTCCATCAGCTCAGCGCCGCGGCGCTGGCAGCCGCGCACGTGCGCCTGGAACGGCTGCGCTATGTGATCTTCGGTGGCGAGAGCCTGGAGCTGGGCAAGCTCGACGCCTTCCACCGCGCCTTCGGCCACGTGGCCCTGGTGAACATGTATGGCATCACCGAGACTTGCGTCCACGTGACCTACAAGGCCATCGGCGCGGCGGACATCGCCGCCGGCATTTCCAACGTCGGCCGGCCGATCCCCACCACCGTGGCCTATGTGCTCGACGCCCGTCAGCGCTTGCTGCCGCTGGGAGTGGCCGGGGAAATCTGTGTCGGCGGGCTGGGCGTGGGCCGGGGCTACCTGAACCGTCCGGCACTGACCGCCGAACGCTTCATTGCCGATCCGTTCCGTCCCGGCGAGCGGCTGTACCGCTCCGGGGACCTGGGCAAACTGCTGGACAACGGTGAGATCGTGCATCTGGGCCGGATGGACGCCCAGGTGAAAATCCGCGGTTTCCGCATCGAACTGGGCGAGATCGAAGCCAAGCTGCTGGCCTGCGACGGCGTGCGCGAAGCCCGGGTGCTGGCGCGTGAAGACGCCAGCCAGGGCAAACGCCTGATCGCCTATCTGATCCCCCGTCCCGGGGCGGTGCTGGAAGTGGCCGCCCTGCGCAAGCAGCTGGGGGCCACCCTGCCCGACTACATGATCCCGACGGCCTTCGTCAGCCTGCACGCCTACCCGCTCACCGCCAACGGCAAACTGGACCAGGATGCCTTGCCGGCACCGGACCTGGACGCCATGTCCGATCGCGGCTACGTCGCCCCCGAGGGGGCCACTGAAAAGGCCCTGGCACAGATTTTCCAGGAGCTGCTGGGCCTGGAGCGCGTCGGCCGCAGCGACAGTTTCTTCGAACTCGGCGGGCATTCCCTGCTGGCGGCGCAACTGGTGGCTCGGGTGCGCCAACAGCTGGGCGGCGAGCTGATGTTGCGCGAACTGTTCAGCCATCCCACCGTGGCAGAACTGGCGCGGGTGGTGGGCAACCTGCAAAGCAGCGCCATCGAGCCCCTCGAACCGGCCGACCGCAACGCACCGCTGGCGCTGTCGTTCGCCCAGCAACGCCTGTGGTTCCTCGACCAACTCGACGCCGGGGCCGGCAGCGCGTATCACATGCCTGCGGCCCTGCTGCTGCGCGGTCACCTGGACCGGGTCGCGCTCAAGGCTGCCCTGGACCGCCTGGTGGCGCGCCACGAAAGCCTGCGCACTACCTTCGAACGCCATGGCGAACAGCCGGTGCAGATCATCGCCCCGGCCGACTGCGGCTTCGCGCTGGCCGAACAGGACCTGAGCGCGCTGCCGTACGAGCAGGCCAGCCTCAGTGCGTCGCGCATCGGCAACAGCGAGGCCCTGGCGCCGTTCGACCTCAGCCAGGGACCGCTGATCCGTGGGCGCCTGCTGCGTTTGGCCGATGACGAACACATCCTGCTGATCACCCAGCACCACATCATCTCCGACGGCTGGTCGGTGGGTATCCTGGTCAGGGAACTGGCCGCCCTCTACCGGGCGTTCAGCCAGCAACAGCCCGATCCCCTGCCGGCGCTGCCGATCCAGTACGCCGACTACGCCGCCTGGCAACACCGGGCCCTCAGCGGCGAACGCCTCGCCCGGCAGGCCGACTTCTGGCGCGACCACCTGGCGGGGGCGCCGGCGCTGCTGTCGTTGCCCACCGACCGCCCACGCCCGGCGACGCAAAGCTACCGGGGCGGCGATGTGCCGGTGCAGATCCCGGCGGCATTGCGCCAGCGGCTGGAGCATTTCTGCCAGGCCCACGACGTCACGCTGTTCATGGCGCTGCTCAGTGCCTGGTCGGTGCTCATGGCCAGGCTGGGCAACGAGCGGGACGTGGTCATCGGCGTGCCGACGGCCAACCGCGGCCGTACCGAAACCGAACAACTGATCGGCTTCTTCGTCAACACCCTGGCCCTGCGGGTGGACCTGACGCAGAACCCCAGCGTGACCCAGCTGCTGGCGCAGATCAGACAGACGACGCTGGCCGCCCACGAGCACCAGGACATTCCGTTCGAGCAGGTCATCGAAGCCGTGCAGCCGCCACGCTCGCTGAGCCACAACCCGCTGTGCCAGGTCGCGCTGTCCCTGGACAACACCCCGGGCGGCACCGAGCTGAGCCTGCCCGGCCTGACCCTGATGCCCGTGGCCCAGGCCCATGAAACATCGCAGTTCGACCTGATGCTGACCCTGGGCAACGACGGCGGTACGCTGGCCGGTGTGATCGAGTACGCCAGCGACCTGTTCGATCGCGGCACCGTGGAGCGGTTCGCCCAGCACTTCCAGATCCTGCTGGCGGCCATGGTCGAAGACGTCGAGCAACCCGTGCTCGGTTTACCATTGCTCAGCCCGGCACAGCGCCAGGCTTCGCCGGCGGTACTGCCGCCCAAGGCTGTCTTTGCCCCCGGCCTGCTGGTTCACCAACGCTTCGAAGCGTTCGCCAGCGCCCAGCCCCGGGACATCGCCCTGGTCTTCGGCGAGCAGGAACTCAGCTATCAGGCGCTCAATCGCCGGGCCAACCGCATCGCCCGGCAACTGCTCGCCCAAGGGGTACGCCCTGACGACCGGGTAGCGATCCTGGCCCGGCGCGGCGTGGAGATGGTCTGCGCGGTGCTGGCCGTGCTCAAGGCCGGCGCGGCGTACGTGCCGCTGGACCCGGCCTATCCCGCCGAGCGCCTGGCCTATCTGCTGGACGACAGTGCCCCGGTGGCCTTGCTGGCGCAGCCGGATTGCCTGGACGCCCTGCCCGCGCACCGAGTGCCATGGGTGAGCCTGGACGACTACGTCCCGGCCGCCGACCTGGCGGACGATTCGCTGGATGTGAACCCGCTGGCCGACGACCTAGGCCTGACGTCCCGGCACCTGGCCTACGTGATCTACACCTCCGGTTCCACCGGGCTGCCCAAGGGGGTGCTGGTGGAGCATGGCAATGTCGCCCGGCTGTTCGACGCCACCGCCGAGCTGTTCAGCTTCGGCAGCGACGACGTGTGGACGCTGTTCCATTCCTTTGCCTTCGACTTCTCGGTCTGGGAAATCTGGGGCGCCCTGAGCTACGGCGGCAAGCTGGTGGTCGTGCCGAGCGAGATCGCCCGCTCCCCCGATGATTTCTACGCGCTGGTGTGCCAGCACCAGGTCAGCGTCCTGAACCAGACGCCGAGCGCCTTCCGCCAGTTCATCGAAGCCCGGGAACGCAGCGACCGGGAGCACAGCCTGCGGGAAGTGATTTTCGGTGGCGAGGCTCTGGACTTCCGCAGCCTGCGGCCGTGGACCGCTCGCACGGCGCTGACCCGGACCCGCCTGGTGAACATGTACGGGATCACCGAGATCACCGTGCACGCCACTTACTACCCCGTCAGCCAGGATGAAATCGACGCCGGCGCTCCCAGCCTGATCGGCCCGCCATTGCCCGACCTGTGCCTGCGCATTCTCGACGACTATGGACAACCGGCCCCGGTGGGCGTCGATGGCGAGATCTACATCGGCGGCGCCGGCGTGGCCCGGCATTACCTCAACCGCGACGAGCTCAATGCCCAGCGGTTCATCGCCGACCCATTCGCCAGCGAGCCCGGCGCGCGGCTGTATCGCACCGGCGATATCGCCCGCTACCGGGCCGACGGCGGCGTGGTCTATGTGGGCCGCAACGACTCACAGATCAAGATCCGCGGTTTCCGCATCGAACTGGGAGAAATCCAGGCCCAGCTGTTGGCCTGTGCCGAAGTCCGCGAAGCCCTGGTCACCGTGCGCGAAGACCAGCCCGGCGACAAGCGCCTGGTGGCCTACCTGATCGCCCATGACGGGGTCGTCCCGGAGTCGTCCGCCTTGCGCAGCCAACTGGCGAGCGTGCTGGCCGAACACATGCTGCCCAGCGCGTTCGTGACCCTGACGGCCTGGCCGCTGACCACCAACGGCAAGCTGGACCGCAATGCCCTGCCGGCGCCGGATGCATCCGCCACCGCCAGCCAGCATTACGAAGCCCCGCTGGGGCCGGTCGAAAACACCCTGGCAAGTGCCTGGCAGGAACTGCTGGGGGTCGAACGGGTGGGCCGCCACGATCATTTTTTCGAACTGGGTGGGCATTCGTTCCTGGTCATCAGCCTGATCGAGCGCCTGCGCCAGGCCGGCCTGCAACTGGACGTGCGCACGGTATTTTCCGCCCCGACCCTCAAGGCCATGGCAGCCGTCCTGGCCGGTGGCGACAATGCGCGACGGGCCGTGCCGGAGAACCTGATCCCCGCCGGCTGCACCGCCATCGAACCGCAGATGCTGCCCCTGGTCACCCTCAGCCAGGGGGAAATCGAGCAGATCGTCGCCGACGTTCCCGGCGGCGCCGGCAATGTCCAGGACATCTACCCCTTGTCCTCGTTGCAGGAAGGCATCCTGTTCCACCATCTGTTGCAGTCCGAAGGCGATGCCTACCTGATGCGCACCGTGGTGACCTTCGCTCGGCGCCAGTTGCTCGACAATTTCCTCGCCGCCGTGCAGGTGGTGATCGACCGCCACGATATCCTGCGCACCGCCTTGCGCTGGCAGGGCCTGCCGCAACCGGTGCAGGTGGTGCATCGCCAGGCCCGGCTGCCGGTGGTGGCCCTGGAGTGCGCCCCCGGCGAAGACGCCCTGCAGGTCCTGCGCGACCATACGGACACCCATCACCTGCGACTCGACCTGCAGCGGGCGCCGCTGATCGCGGCCTACATCATCCACGATGAACCGGGTGACCAGTGGCTGCTGGCGCTGCTCGACCATCACCTGGTCAGCGACAACGTGACCTTGCGCCTGATCATGCTGGAGATCCAGGCGGTGCTGGCCGGCCAGGCCGACAGCCTGCCGCCGTCCCAGCCGTACCGTAACTTCATCGCCCAGGCGGCCAGCGTGTCCCAGGCCGAACACGAGGCCTACTTCCGTCGCCTGCTGGCCGATGTCGACTCCACCACCGCGCCTTACGGCGTGCTGGATGTACGAGGCAACGGCGCCGGGATCAAGCGTGCGGTCCGCCCTCTGGGCGATGAACTCAGTGCCCGTGTGCATCGCACCGCGCGCCAGCAAGGGGTGCCGACTTCGGTGCTGTTCCACGCTGCCTGGGGCCTGGTGGTGGCTGCCACCAGCGGCCGCGACGACGGGATCTTCGGCACCGTGCTCTCGGGTCGCTCCCAAGGCACCGCCGGGGCCGACCACGCCCTGGGCATGTTCATCAACACCTTGCCCATGCGCATTCGCTTGCAGCAGCACACCGTCAGCGACATCGTCCGTGACGCCTACCAGCAGCTCAGTGAACTGCTGACCCACGAGCAGGCATCCCTGGCCCTGGCCCAGCGATGCAGTGCGGTGGACGCCTCGCTGCCACTGTTCACGGTGATCCTCAACTGCCGGCATGGCGACCTGGTGAACGCCTCCGGGGAAAACGTCGAGGACATGGGCGAGCAGGAAGGCATGCACTTCATTGCTTCGGAAACCCGTACCAACTACCCCATCGAAATCGCCGTGGCCAACGTGGGCAATGGGTTCTCCCTGACCGCCCAGTCCATCACCGGAATCGACCCGCACCGCATCGCCGCCTACCTGGCCCAGGCCGTCGCCGCCCTGGTGCAGGCCCTGGAGCAAACCCCCGAGCGCCTCGCCAGCAGCCTGGACGTGCTGCCCGACGACGAGCGCCAGTTGCTGTTGCGCGACTTCAACCGCACCGCCACCGACTTCGGGCCGGCCCAGCCGATCCATACCCTGTTCGAAACCCAGGTCCGGCTCGCCCCCGACGCCGTGGCCCTGGTCTGCGAAGACCGCCAGCTGACCTACCGCCAGCTCAACCGCCGCGCCAACCACCTGGCCCGCCAGCTGCTCGCCCTCGGCGTGCAGCCCGATCAACGGGTCGCCATCTGCGCCGAGCGCAGTCTGGACATGATCGTCGGCCTGCTGGGCGTGCTCAAGGCCGGCGCGGCCTATGTGCCCATCGACCCGGCCCACCCCGCCGACCGCATGGCCTTCATGCTCCAGGACAGCCAGCCACTGGCGGTGCTGACCCAGTCGGCGCTGTCGCTGCCCACCGGGGACCTGCCATGCCTGCTACTGGACACTGACGCCTCGCTGCATGCCGCCCACGATGTGGCGTTCGACGTGAACCCGCGGATCGCCGGCCTGACCCCGCAACACCTGGCCTACGTGATCTACACCTCCGGCTCCACCGGCCAGTCCAAGGGCGTGATGGTCGAGCACCGCTCGGTGTTCAACTTCTGGCAGGTGATGCGCCGCACCACCCACCAGCATTGCCCGGCCCCGGCCACCGTGGCCTTGAATGCCGGCTTCTTCTTCGACATGTCGATCAAGGGCATCGCCCAGCTGTTCTGCGGCCATCGCCTGGTGATCATCCCGCAACTGATCCGCGCCAGCGGCCACGAGCTGCTGGACTTCCTCGAACAGCACCAGGTCCACGCCTTCGACTCCACCCCGTCCCAGCTCGACACCCTGCTGGCCGCCGGCCTGCTGGAGCGCCAGCGTTACCAGCCGGTGAGCGTGCTGCTCGGCGGCGAGGCGATCAACAGCGCCACCTGGGAGAAACTGCGCAACTGCCGAAACATCCGCTTCTACAACATGTACGGCCCCACCGAGTGCACGGTGGACGCCACCCTCGACCTGATCCGCGACCTGGGCGACCGTCCGAGCATCGGCCGGCCGTTTGCCAATGTGCAGGTCCATGTCCTCGATGCCCGGGGCGAACCGACGCCGTTGGGGGTGGCCGGGGAAATCCATATCGGCGGCATCGGCGTGGCCAGGGGTTACCTGAACCGGCCGGAACTGAGCGCCGAGCGCTTCATCGCCGACCCGTTCAGCGACCAGCCGGATGCGCGCCTGTACAAGACCGGCGACCTGGGTCGCTGGCTGGCCGACGGCACACTGGAATACCTGGGCCGCAACGACTTCCAGGTGAAGATCCGGGGTTTTCGCATCGAACTGGGCGAGATCGAAAGCGCCCTGCTGGCCTGCCCCGGCATCCGCGAAGCCGTGGTGATCGCTCGGGAAGACAGCCAGGGCGATACCGACAACAAACGCCTGGTGGCCTACGTCTGCGGCGAGCCGGTTCCGGTCGAGCAACTGCGCAGCGCCCTGCTGGACAGTCTGCCCGAGTACATGGTGCCCAGCGCCTTCGTGCACCTGGACGCCCTGCCCCTGACCGCCAACGGCAAGCTCGATCGCCGGGCCCTGCCCGCACCGGGTGCCGAGGCCCTGGCCAGCCAGGCCTACGAAGCGCCCCAGGGCGAAACCGAAATCGCCATTGCCGAGATCTGGAAAGGCTTGCTGCACCTGGATCAGGTCGGCCGCCACGACGGCTTCCTCGAACTGGGCGGCCACTCCCTGCTGGCCGTGCAATTGCTTTCGCGGCTGCGCCGCAAGCTGGGTGCGCGGATCAGCCTGCGCGAGCTGTTCGAAGCACCGACCGTGCGCGGCCTTGCCGCGCTGGTCAACGCCGCGTCGTCCAGCGAATCGGCATCGATTCCCCTGGCCAATCGCTCGGGACGCCTGCCGCTGTCGTTCTCCCAGCAACGCCTGTGGTTCCTCGATCATCTGGATCACGCGGCGGGCGCCGCCTATCACCTGCCGCTGGCCTTGCGCCTGAAAGGGCCGCTGGACAAGTCCGCCCTGCAGGCCACCCTGGACCGCCTGGTGGCGCGCCATGAAACCCTGCGCACCCGTTTCGAACTGGTGGATGGCGAACCGGTACAGAAGATCGCTCCAGCCGATTACCGCTTCCAACTGGAGCAACAAGACCTGCGCTCGCTGCCGGCCGACGAACGCAGCGCCACGCTGGAACGCCTCGGCCAGGTGAATGCGACGCAACTGTTCGACCTGAACCGGGGACCATTGATGCGCGGCCATCTGGTGCAATTGGCGGATGAAGAGCATGTGTTGTTCATGACCTTGCACCACATCGTGTCCGACGGCTGGTCCAACAGTGTACTGGCCCGTGAAGTGAGCGCGCTCTACAGCGCCTTCAGTCAGGGGCACAAAGACCCGCTGCCGCCCCTGGCGCTGCAATACGTGGATTACGCCGCCTGGCAGCGCAAGTCCCTGGAAGGCCCGGCGCTGCAGGCGCAGATCGATTTCTGGCGACAACACCTGGAGGGCGCGCCCGCGCTGTTGAACCTGCCGTTGGATCGCCCGCGCCCGGCGATCCAGAGCTATGCCGGCGGTATCGTCGAGTGCGCGTTCACACCGGCACTCAGTGCGCAGTTGCGCGCGTTCAGCCAGGCCCGGGGCACCACGTTGTTCATGGTGCTGCTGGGCGGTTGGGCAGTGCTGATGAGCCACCTGAGCGGCCAGCACGATGTGGTGGTCGGCACCCCTGTCGCCAATCGCCAACGCCCCGAGCTGGAGGCACTGATCGGTTTTTTTGCCAATACCCTGGCATTGCGGGTCGACACCGGGCGCGACAGCCGTGTCGAAAACCTGTTGGAACGCATCAAGCAGCAGACACTGGCGGCCTACAGTCATCAGGACCTGCCTTTCGAACAGGTGGTCAGCGCCCTGCAACCAACCCGCAGCATGAGTCACAGCCCGTTGTTCCAGGTGATGCTGAGCCTGGACAACACGCCGCCGTCACCGCTGCAACTGCCAGGGCTGGACGTGCAGACCCTGGAAAGCCCACACAACACCACTCAGTTCGACCTGTCCCTGTCGTTGATCGACAACGGCGAGCGCATCGGTGGCAGCCTGCAGTACGCCAACGACCTGTTCGACCGTGTCACCGTGCAGAACATCGCCGGACTGTTCGCCACGGTCCTGGAACAGCTGGTCGCCGATCCCCGCCAGTCCCTCGGCCAGTTGCTGGACAACCTCCCGATGCTGGTGCGCTCGGCCAGCGCCACGCAGCAGCCGGAAAGCCTCGCGGACAGCCCGGTCCAGGCCCTGCCCTACGAGGCGCCGCAAGGCGATACCGAGATCGCCATCGCGGCGCTCTGGCAGGACCTGTTCAAGCTGGAACAGGTCAGCCGGCATGACGATTTCTTCAGCCTTGGCGGCATTTCGTTGATGGCGGTGCAGATGGCTTCGCGGCTGCGCAAGGTGCTGGGCAAACCCATCGCGGTGCGTGACCTGTTCGTCGAGCCGACCATCGCCGGTTTCGCCAGGACACTCGACGGCCAGGCACGACCGGGCGCCCACGGCAATCTGGTGCCGATCCGGCGGACCGGCTCCCAGCGGCCATTGTTCCTGGTGCATCCGTTGGGCGGTGAGGTCCAGTATGCGCGGGACCTGGCGTCGGCACTCGATCCCCAGATGCCGGTCTACGGCCTGGCCGCCAGCGGCCTGGTGGCGGGGGAGGCGCCGCTGTCGGATGTCGGCGCCATGGCCACGCGCTACCTGGCCGCCATCCGCCAGGTCCAGCCGCAAGGGCCGTACCGGATCGCCGGTTGGTCGGCCGGTGGGCTGATCGCCTATGAAATGGCACGCCAGCTCCAGGCCGGTGGTGAAGCCCTGGAGTTCCTCGGCATCATCGACGCATCGGCACGCCCTGATCCGGTCCCGGCGCCGGCGGTGAGCGAGGCTCAGTTCCTGATGGCCTGGCTGCCCGAGCAGATCGACCCCGACCTGTCCCGGCAACTGACGGCGCTGGCCGAGAACTGCGCCATCGAGGCGATGCTGGCGCTGTGCACAGCCAATCGCCTGTTGCCCGAGGAGCTGCCTCACGACATCGATGCCGGCCTGTTGCGCACGCACCTGGCGGTGGCCTATGCGACACGGCAGGCCATCGGTGCCTATGTCAGCCTGCCGAGCCCGCTCAAGGTGTCGTTGTTCACAGCCAGTGACCAGCAACGCAGCGATCCGACCCTGGGCTGGCGCGCACTGCTCCAGGATCGGGTGAGCGTCACGGCCCTTCCCGGCACTCACAACACCGTGGTCAAGGCTCCCCATGTCACCGGGCTGGGCGAGGCGATTTCCCGGGAGCTGAGGACTGCCATGGCGTCATGACCCACCCCGTGGGCGTGGTCCAGCCTGCAGGGCGATGGCCCGGTCAGTCTCGACGATGACCGGGCCATCGCCGCGCGGGTTTGCCTGCGACGGCAATGGCCCAGACAGCTGCAAGGTGTCTGGCTCGACACTTTCGAAGGTCGGCCCGCCGTCACGAGGTTCCATGGCCTGGCAACTGTCCCGGTTTTCCGCCACAGACTTTTCCCGCCGGGCCATGCTTAATAACCACCAAGGCTGAATCGTTTTAGTGGCTGGAGTCCACGAACGCTCATCCGTTGCGTAACCCACGATCACTCTGGAGGGAGCCTTATGCATGTGATCATTACGGCCGTCGGCTCAGCCGGTGACGTCCATCCTTTTGTCGGCATCGGTCGCACCCTTGCGGCGCGCGGGCATCGGATCACGTTTTGCGCCAGCGCCGCGTTCGCCCCATTGATAGAACGCTGCGGCTTCGAGTTCCTGCCCTTGGGCACCCGTGAAGAATATGACGAAGTCATGGCCGACCCGGCCCTCTGGCACCCGCGGACTTCGTTGCCGACGCTCTGGAAAACCATCGCCAGCACCCTGCGTGAACAGTATCGACTGCTGGAACAGGCCTGCGACGACGAAACCGTCATGCTGGGTTCCTTGTGGGCGTTTTCGGCGCGTCTGCTGCATGAGAAGCACGGCATTCCCCTGGTCACCGCCCAGGTCTCGCCATTCGGCTTCTGGTCCGCCGCGGCGCCTTCGACCCATCCACCAGGCACCAACCTGCCAGGCTTCGTGCCTTATCGGATGAAGCGCCTGCTGCTGGGCCTCATCGAACGAGCGTTCCTGGATCGGGTCATGGCGCCGCAACTCAACAGTTTCCGTCAGGAGCTGGGATTGCCTGCGGTCAAACGCATCATCAGCCAATGGATTTCCTCGCCGGATCGGGTACTGGGGCTGTTCCCGCAGTGGTTCGCCCCGGTGCAGCATGACTGGCCCGCGCAGACGGTGCTGACCGGCTTTCCGCTGTTCGATGAGTCGGGCTTCCAGCAGATGGACGCCGAACTGCAAGACTTCCTGGACGAGGACAATCCGGTGGTGTTCACCCCGGGCTCGACCATGGTCAACAGCGAGCAGTATTTCACTGCGGCGGTCCAGGCCCTGAAGCAAGTGAATCGGCGCGGCGTATTCCTCACCAGCCAGCCAGTCGACCCGGCGGTGTCCGCCCAAGGCCGGATCCTGGTGCGGCGCTATGTACCGATGAGTCGCATCCTGCCCCAGAGTGCGGCCCTGGTGCATCACGGAGGCGTCGGGACCACGGCGCTGGCCATGGCGGCTGGCGTGCCGCAGATCGCCACGCCGTTCGCCCACGACCAGTTCGACAACGCCGCGCGGATGGAGCGACTGGGTTGCGGTTTGCGGGTATTCCCGCCCGCCTCCGCCGAATCGCTGGCCGCGGCGCTGGACAAGGTCTTGAACAGCCCCGACGTGCGCGCCAGCTGTGATCGCTATCGCGCGCTGATCGCCAGTGGCGACAGCGCCTGTGAAGCGGCGGCGCAGCAAGTCGAAGCCCTCGCCCGCCGGGCCACGCACGGCACCGCGCCGAAACGCTACCAGGTCGCATAAGCCCACCCAGGCACAGCGTACGCAGGGAAGAACCCGCCACCGACAGCAAGCGCCCGGATGCCTGCTGTCGGCTTTGAAAAGGACAACGGACATGGACGTACTTTACCCGCTTACCGCCCCGCAACTGGACATCTGGCTGGATCAGGTGCTGCATGGAGACAGTCCGCTGTACAACATCGGCGGCTACGCGCGCATCAATGGCTCGGTGGATGCCTCGAGACTGCGACAGGCCATCGACCAGGTGGTCGCCCGCCACGATGCCCTGCGCATCCATCTGGTGCCCGGTTCGGCCGAACATCCCATGCCGCGCCAGCGCTTCCTGGCGTCGGCGAGCGTACCGCTGGCCCTGCACGACGTGTCGACGCAAGCCGATCCGCAAGCCAGCGCCCTGGCCTTGTTGCAAGGGAACCTGCAAACGCCGTTTTCCTTCGACAGCGGGCTGCTGTTTCGCGCGGTCCTGATCAAGGTCCGCGAAGACCTCCATTACTTTTTCATCAATTGCCATCACCTGATCATCGACGGCTGGTCCTTCGCCATGATCGGCCGGGCCATCAGCCAGGCCTACACCGACCTTTCGGTGTCGCCGGACGCCCTGGAACCAGCGCCGACCTATCAGGCGTACATCGAACAACAGCGAGCCGACAGGGACTCACCGGCCTTCCAACGCCAACGCCAGTACTGGCTGGACAAATACAGGACGGTGCCCGAACCCTTGCTCGCGCCTCGTTACCAGGCCCAGTCCGGCCAGCGCCTGGCCCCCAGCCGAAACCATGCCTGGCGCCTGCCGCGAGCGTTGTACGACCGTCTTGGCGAGCGGGCGAAGGCCTGCGGACAAGCGACGGTGTTCCACGCCATGCTGGGCCTGTTGTACAGCTACTTTGCCCGAGTGACCCTGCGCGATGAAATCGTGATCGGGCTGCCGATCCTCAACCGCGCCAATGCCGCGCACAAGGCCACGGTGGGGCTGTTTGTCGGCATGAGCCCGGTACGCCTGAGCCTGGGTACCGAGTCAAGTTTCAGCGAGCTGGTCTCAAGGATCGCCCTGACACTCAAGCAGGACTACCGCCATCAACGTTTTCCCTTGAGCGAACTGAACCGGGAACTGGGCTTGCAGCATCAGGGCCGCCGGCAGCTGTTCGACCTGGTGGTGTCCTACGAACAGGACCAGGACACCTGGTACGCAACGGCCCCCGCGCAGCCGGTCAAGCTCAGCAACGGCTACGAACAGATGCCCCTGGCGATGCACATCCGCGAAGCGGCGCCGGACGACGATGTGTCGATGCATTTCATCTACAACGAAGCCTACTTCGATGCCACGCAGATCGAGGCGATGCAACAGCGCTTCATGCATATGCTGCAGGGCGTGGTCGATGATTTCGACGTGCCGGTCAAGGCTCTCGACCTCATGCCACCGGCCGAACACCAGTTGCTGGCGCAGTGGAACCGCACAGCCGTCGACTACCCCAGGGACGTGCTGCTGCACGGGCTGA
Source organism: Pseudomonas sp. 7SR1 (assembly GCF_900156465.1). NCBI lineage: Bacteria > Pseudomonadati > Pseudomonadota > Gammaproteobacteria > Pseudomonadales > Pseudomonadaceae > Pseudomonas > Pseudomonas sp. 7SR1. Next base: position 4,131,544 of record NZ_LT707064.1, on the reverse strand, counting down.
TCGAAGCCCAGGTGGCCGCGCGCCCGGAAGCGATAGCGGTACGTTTCGAGAGCCGGGCACTGACCTATGATGCGCTGAACCAACAGGCCAACCGGTTGGCCCATGCCCTGATCGAGCAAGGCATCGGCCCCGACGCCCGAGTCGCCATCTGCCTGGAGCGGAGCCTGGAAATGGTGGTGGGCCTGCTGGGAATCCTCAAGGCGGGCGCTGCCTATGTCCCCCTGGACCCCGGATATCCCGCCGACCGCCTGGACCACATGCTCAAGGACAGCGCTCCCGGCGTGCTTGTCACCACCCGGGGGTTGCTGGCGAACCTGCCCACGGTGGATGTGCCTGTGCTGTGCCTGGACACCGACCTCGACCGCCTGGCCCGGCAACCGACGCACAACCCGGACGCCAGGGCCCTGGGCCTGACACCCCGGCACCTGGCCTACGTGATCTACACCTCAGGCTCCACCGGCCTGCCCAAAGGCGTCATGAACCAGCATGACGGCGTCGTGAACCGCCTGCTCTGGGCTCGCGATACTTACCGGGTGGACGAGCACAGTCGGATCCTGCAGAAAACCCCCTTCAGTTTCGACGTCTCCGTCTGGGAATTCTTCCTGCCCTTGCTGAGCGGCGCGCAACTGGTGGTCGCGGCCCCCGGCGGTCACCAGGATCCCCGCTACCTGATGGACATCATGGCTGGCGCCGGCATCACGTTGCTGCATTTCGTGCCGTCGATGCTGCAAGTGTTCCTGGACCAGGTCGAGCCCCAGCGCCTGTCGGCCCTGCAGCAAGTGCTGTGCAGTGGCGAAGCCTTGCCCCATGCCCTGCAGGTGCGGTTTTTCGAGCATTTGCCGCAGGTGCGACTGCACAACCTGTATGGCCCCACCGAAGCGGCCATCGACGTCACTGCCTGGCAGTGCCGGCCCGACGTACACCCCGGCATCGTCCCGATCGGACAGCCGATCGCCAATATCCAGCTGTATGTCCTCGACGCGAACCTGCAACCGCTGCCGCCCGGCATCGCCGGCGAGCTGCATATCGGCGGCATCGGTGTGGCGCGAGGTTACTTCAACCGGCCGCAGCTCACCGCCGAGCGGTTTGTCGGCGACCCGTTCCAGGCCGATCCCCAGGCGCGGCTGTACAAGACCGGCGACCTGGCTCGCTGGCTGCCCGATGGCAGTCTCGAATACCTGGGGCGCAACGACTTCCAGGTGAAAATCCGCGGCCTGCGGATCGAACTCGGCGAACTGGAGGCGCGCCTCGCTACCTGCGAAGGCGTGAAGGAAGCGGTCGTGATCGCTCGCCAGGCAGGTGAAGGCGATGCGTACCTCAGCGCCTACCTGGTGGGCGAACCCGGGCACGAACTCTGCCCGCAGGCCCTGCGCGAGGCCTTGCGCCGACAGGTGCCCGACTACATGGTGCCCCGGCACCTGATCCAGCTTGAACGACTGCCCCTGAACGTCAACGGCAAGCTGGACCGAAAGGCCCTGCCCGAGCCCGAACAGACCTTCGGCAGCAGCGATGCGACGGCGCCGCGTACCCCCCTGGAACGGATGCTGGCCGACCTCTGGGCAGAGAACCTGGACCGGCCGGCGCCGGGCATCCACGACAACTACTTCATGCTGGGCGGCGACTCGCTGAAAGTCATCCATTTGCAGATCAAGGCACGTGAACAAGGGATCGGCCTGACACTGGCCCAGGTCTATCAGCACCCGACCATCGCGCAACTGGCCCACAGCATCCAGGCCCAGGCCATCTCGCCGATCCCCCTGCTGCCGTCGATGCACGTGGCACCGTTCGCCCAGGTCCCCGAGGCGATTCGCCTGGCCCACGAAGGCGAGTTCGACGATGTGTACGCGGCCTCGCAGTTGCAGGTCGGGATGATCTATCACTCGATGATGCATCCGGACTCGGCGATCTATCACGATATCTTCCGCTATCGCCTGCGCCTGCACTGGGATCCGATGGCCTGGCAGCGTGCCTGCCAGACACTGATCCAGCGCCACCCGGCGTTGCGCATGTCGTTCGACATCGGTCACGCCGAAGTGCCCATGGCCCGGGTACACCCCGTGGTCGAAGCCCCCGTGCAGGTTGTCGATGCACGCTCGCTGAGCCCCGATGCCCGCGCCCAGGCCATCGCCCGCTATGTGGATGAACGCAAGCGTTATCGCGAGGATTGGCAGCAGGCCCCGCTGTATCAGTTCTGTGTCTTCGTGGCGGCGCAGGAAATCGACCTGGTGTTGAGTTTCCACCATGCGATTCTCGACGGTTGGAGCGTGGCGACCCTCATGCGCGACCTGATCACGCTCTACACCTCGACGCAAGGCTCGGACGCCCTGCCGGCGCTGACGACCACGCCGGCCGATTTCATCGTCCTGGAGCGGGAGGCCATGGCCGATGATGCCCATCGCCAGTTCTGGAGCGAATACCTGCGCGAGGCGCCCACCGCGTCCATGACCAGCTGGGTGCCCGTGGTGGCCCCGGATACGACGCCGCACCGCTCGGCCTACCGGGAGCTGCCTGGTGCGGATCTGGCGCGGCTCGAAGCGTTCTGCCGCGACCAGGACCTGCCGTTGCGCGCCGTGCTGCTGGCCGCCCACGGTTTCGCGCAAGCCATCATGTCCAACCAGAAAGAAGTGCTGTGCGGTGTCATCAGCCATGGCCGGCCGGAGTTCGAGGACGCGGCCTCGGTCCTGGGCCTGTTCCTCAACACCCTGCCCCTGCGCTTCAACGCCCAGGGCCAGAGTTGGCTGGAGATGATCCGAGGGTTGATCGGCGAGGAGCAGCAGGTCTTCCCCCATCGGCGTTATCCGTTCGCCCTGATTCATCGCGACACCGCCGTTGCGCTGAACGTGGTGTTCAACTACGTCGACTTCTATGTACTCAAGGACATGCTGACCCAGGGTGACGAGATCCTGGTGGAATGGGACACCACGGAAGCCAGCAACTACGACTTGCTGACCACCATGGGCCGCCACCCGGGCAATGGTTCGCTGATGCTGAAAATGGACTATTGCACGGCCCGCGTCGCCACGAGCCAGGTCGAGGCCTATGCCGAATACCTGTTGCGCACCCTTGAGTCGATCGTCGCCGAGCCCACTGCGGTGCCCCGCATTCCAGCCTGGCTTCCCCAGATCGAGCAAGCCACGCCGGTGACCGCTCCCCGGCACAATCTGTCGACCCTGCTGCAGGAGAGCCTGGGTCGCCACGACGAGCAGATCGCCCTGAGCTTCGAGCAGACCCGCCTGTCCTACCGTGAGCTGCGCAACGGTTGTGCGCAGCTCACGCAGTGGCTGCACCGGCAGGGTATCGGCCAGGGCGATCGGGTGGCGATCATGATGCCCCGCTCCCCCGAGCTGATCGTCGCCCTGCTGGGTGTCGTCCAGGCCGGCGCGGCCTATGTGCCGATCGACCTGAGTTACCCCCACGACCGCATCCGGCTGATCCTGGAAGACTCTCAGCCCAGCCTGGTGCTGTTCGCCGACGCCTCGGCGCACCTGGCGCCCCTGGCCAGCCAGGGAGTGAAGCGCCATTGGGACAGTGTCGTCAGCGAGTTCGACGATGACCTTGCACGCCACCTCGCGCTGGTTTCCACCCTCGCCGCCACCATCGCCGACGAAGATAACGCCTACGTGCTCTATACCTCGGGCTCGACGGGACGGCCCAAGGGCGTGGCGATGCCTCACCGCGCACTGACCAACATGATCCTCTGGCAGAACCGCCGACAGGACGAGGACAGCAGCGCCGCACCGCTGAAAACCTTGCAGTACTCGCCCATTTCGTTCGACGTGTCGTTCCAGGAAATCTTCTCGACCCTGTGCTGCGGCGCGGAACTGGCCTTGATCGATGAAGGGCTGCGCTACGACTTCATCCGCCTGCTGAAATTCATCGGCGAGCACGCGGTCAATCGCCTGTTCCTGCCCTACGTCGCCTTCCAGGGCCTGGCGGAAGTGGCCCAGCAACTGGGCATTCGCCCCGTATCGCTGCGCCAGATCAGCGTGGCTGGCGAACAACTGAAGATCACCGGCGAAATCCGCGCCCTGATCGATGGCCTCGACGATTGCCGGGTGGAAAACCACTACGGCCCGACCGAAGCCCACGTGGTCACGAGCCTGAAGCTCGAAGGCGCCACCACGACCTGGCCGAGCATGCCGCCCATCGGTGCGCCAATCGACGGGGTTCGCATGCATGTGCTGGACGCAGCGGGCGAAGCCTGCCCGGTCGGGGTCATGGGCGACCTGTACATCGAGGGCACCTGCCTGGCGAACGGCTACTGGAATCGACCCGACCTGACTGACGAGCGCTTCGTCTATCGCCAGCTGGACGGCCGGACCCGGCGCCTGTACGAAACTGGAGACATCGGTTTCTACCTGCCCTGGGGCGACCTGGTCTACCAGGGACGCAGCGACGCCCAGGTCAAGATCCGCGGCTATCGCGTCGAGCTGGGCGAGATCGAACTGGCGATGCTCGGCTCCGCCCGGTTCGGCGCGGACATTCAACAGGTGGCGGTCATCGACAAGACCGCCGCCGACGGCACGCGCTACCTGGTGGGCTTCGTCCAGGCCATGCCGGGGTGCCAGCCGGATCTCGACCAGCTCAAGGCCGAAATGCGCCTGGCCCTGCCCGACTACATGGTGCCGAACACCCTGGTCGGCATCGTCCGGATACCCCTCGGCCCCACCGGCAAGATTGACCGGCGACGCTTGCAGGAAGTCGATGTGCAGCACACCTCCCAACGTCCGTTCACCGGCCCTCGCACGGTCGCCGAGGACCTGCTGCAAGCCTACTGGCAGGAAACCCTCGGCCTGGAACGGATCAGCGTGCACGACAACTTCTTCGAGCTGGGTGGCAACTCCCTCAAGGCCGTGCAGCTGGTCGCCATGCTGACCCGGCACCAGGGCTTCGCGCCGTCGCTGTCCGATTTCATCCAGGCACCGACCATCGCCGAATTTGCCCAGGTGCTGCAACAGGCCGGTACCGCGCCCGCCGAAACCGGCGCGCTGGTGGACTTCAAGAACGCCAGCCGGGCACCGACGCTGTTCCTGGTCCACCCCATCGGCGGGCATGTGCTCTGCTATGCCGCCCTGGCCCGGGTGCTCAAGGACCAGGTCCATCTCTATGCGCTGCAGGCTCCGGGCACCTGGGATGAGCGTGGCCCGTTGCACTCGGTACCGGCCCAGGCGGTGCATTACGCCGACGCCATCGAACAGGTCGCGCCCCAGGGCCCGCTCAATATCGGTGGCTGGTCCTACGGCGGGGTCGTGGCGTATGAACTGGCGAGCGAGCTGCAACGGCGCGGCCGGCGCCTGCACAACGTGTTTCTGCTGGACACCATCGTGCGCGTCAAGCAAGGCGACGTGCAGATCGAGCGCAGCGAATTCATGAACTGGTTCATGTGGGAACTGCTCAGCGGCGATGGCCAGAAAGAATACGACTACCAGGCGCTCGACTTCTCTGCCATGCAAGACCAGCAAGCCTTCGAGGCGATCAGGCGGCACGCCATCGACCGCGGCGTTTTCGACCAGACCCTGACCCTGGCCACCCTGGACCAGTTGTTCCGGGTCTTCCATGCGAACTGGCAGTCGTTGCTGGACTACCGCTTTGCGCCACTGGATCTGCCGATCACGCTGTTCGCCGCGGATGTGCAGTTGCCCGAGGTGCTGCAAGCCCCCCACGAACTGGTGGGCACCGCCTTCGACGATCCGTATCGCGGCTGGCGCTCGATCGCCCCCCAGGTACAACGGATCGCCGTGGAGGGCGACCACCTGACCATGATGCGTGAACCGCACATCGTCCGGGTCGGTGAATTCATCAAGCTACGCATGGACGCGGCCCGGACCGAGCACATCGGATCCCGGACGGCAATCGTTTGAACGCCCCTAAGCGGCTCGAGAAAGGTGAAACAGCATGACTGAACCCAGGAAAGCCATCGTGGCGGGCGCCGGCATCGGCGGGCTGACCGCCGCCATCGCCCTGCAGCGGGCCGGTTGGCAGGTCAAGGTCTTCGAAGCGGCCCAGACGCTGCGTACCGGTGGTACCGGCCTGTCCATCATGGCCAATGCCATGGCGGCGCTGCACGCCATCGATGCCCATGTCCCGGTGGAACAGGCGGGCCAGGCCATCAAACGGTTTTTCTTCAAGAAACAGACCGGCACGCCCATCACCAGCATGCCGATCCATGAGATCGGCGAACAGCTGGGCCACCCCAGCGTGAATATCCAGCGTCCCTTGCTGCTGCAGGCCTTGGCCCGCCAGCTTGCCCCCGACACCCTGACCACAGGGTTGCGCTGCGTGGGTTACGCCCATCGCCCGAATGGCGTGACGGTACGCTTCGAGGATGGCAGCAGCCAGGAGGCCGACCTGTTGATCGGCGCCGATGGCCTGAACTCGGTGGTGCGCCAGCAGATGCTGGGGAAAACACCGACACGAGCCTCGGGCTACATCGCCTGGCTGGCGGTGACGCCGTTCAGTCACCCGGTGATGAGCGAAGGGTATGTGGCGCATTACTGGGGTCGCGGCAAACGCTTCGGCTTGTGCGACGTGGGGGACGGCCAGGCTTACTGGTGGGGCACCTGCAACAGCGACAACGCGGCGGATGCCGCCTTGAACATCGACAAGCAGGAAGTGCTGGCGGCCTATGCCGGCTGGGCGCCGGAAGTCGTCGCGGCCATCGCGGCCACCCCCGAAAGTGCGCTGCTGAAAATGCATGCCCGGGATCGCCAGCCGGTGAAGCAGTTCTGCGACGGCCACGTCGTGTTGCTGGGCGATGCGGCGCATCCGATGTTGCCCAGCCTGGGCCAGGGCGCGGCGCAGGCGATCGAAGATGCCGTGGTGCTGGCCGACCGTCTGACGCAGACGCCGGACCTGCGTACCGCACTGGCCCAATACCAGGAATACCGGCTCCCACGGGCCAACGGGATCGTCAATGCCGCGCGCTTCATGAGTGGTATCGAGCAAGCCGAGTCAGCGCTCGCCTGCTGGTTCCGGGAATGGTATTTCCGCCTTGTCCCGCAAAGCAGCTGGCGCAAGAAGAACCTGGATATCCTGTCGTTCAAGGGCGGTTGACCGCAGGTTTGCACCTACGTCAATGACAAAAACGGACTCACCCATAGACAAAAAATGAAAAAAAATTCAAAAAATGGAATTGTCCTACATACTTGAACGCGCAATTCTGTGGCCATTTGGGGATAGCAAACGGCCTGCTGAGCCGCCAGAAAACAGACGGATTGCTCGTAGGAGTCGCTAGCGAACTCCCTATTCGTTTGTTTTCAAAAGGGTATTTCCATCGCCGAAAAAGCAGCCATTCAGCAATGAGGATGTCGTTGACCGGAAGCGTTTTGCCAGCAAGCAGGGAAGGATCGGTTGGACAGTGCTACCCGGTTGCCCCCGGATTGTCCCTGTTTTCCCTTACAGACTTTTCCTACATGCGAATGCTTATATAGTCCTACCGGCTGAATCGTTTTTTATGTGAATGGATTCACAGGTGATATTTGATCCTCAGGTATTAATCCAGAAAGGCTTCAGCATTTTGGGAAGCGGTCGGATTTTCCTCCGTCAACGATCACTGAAATGCAGAGCAGTTTCGATATGCAGGATAAGCATATGAATCGACATGCGGTTTTTGGAGGTGCGCAAAACACGCACATCTACGCGGAGCTAGGAAGGCTGATTTCAAGTGTCGGACACGAGAGTTTCTTGACCAACATGCACCAGCTGATCGAACCCTCGGTGCCGATCGGTCGACTCGAACTGAGTGAGTGGACGGTGGACGACAACCAGACGACTGTCCTCGATGTGCAATTGCTGGGCGAGGCTGGCCAGCAGAAAAGCCCGGAGATGCAATCGGTCTGCCCTACCACGGCAATCCAGCGCAACGACCATCCCCTGGTGAAACGAGTACTGGAAGTCGATGACGCCCTGTTGATCCACCTGGGCGCCCGACTGAAGGACGAACGAGGCAATACCTGCCTGGGCACGTCCCACCAGTGCAGCCTGATTTCCCGCAAAGGCAACCGCCGCTGCGTGATCTCATTGCACCGCCCCCAGCTGCATCGCGACTTTTCCCTTCAGGAACTGTCGTTTTTGAAATACCTCTCCGAAACCCTGCTGCCCCTGGCCGAGCGCCATGCCCATCTGAACCGCCAGTCCAGTGTCAAGGCGCTTGGCGGTGCATCGAGCCACTCGCTCAATGCGGCTGAGCAGACGCAGTTGCAGCGCGACTTCAACGAACGGTTGAGTCCCTGCGACGTCACCCTTTCGGTGCGGGAGAAAGAGGTGTGCCTGGGGCTGCTGGCCGGGGGTACCGTCCCGGAGATCGCGGAAAAGCTTCGGGTCAAGAACAGCTCCATCGAAACCTATCTCAAACGCGCCGCCGCCAAGCTTGGCGTCAGCGGACGCCATGGGCTGGCGAAGTGGATGATCGGATCATGACCGACCGGCGCGGGCAACCGCGCCCCCAACCGAACCCGCCTGCCCCCGCCTGTGGGCCCTGAGCAGGCATCTTGATGAGACAGGTCGATGCATAAACTCCTGAGCCCCCTGACGGCCGCGGCTTTGCTGCTTGGTGGCTGTTCGCTGATCCCGGACTACCAGCGCCCAGATGCCCCCGTCGCCGCGCAGTACCCGCAGACGTCGGCCTATGCCCCGGCCTTGCAAGGGCCCCTGGCCGCCGACCAGGGTTGGCGCGACCTGTTCCGCGACCCGACGCTGCAACAACTCATCGAGAAAGCCTTGCTCAACAACCGCGACTTGCGGGTGGCGGCATTGAATGTCGAGGCCTATCAGGCGCAGTACCGGATCCAGCGCGCGGACATGTTCCCGGCGGTCAGTGCCAACGGCTCGGGGTCACGCCAGCGAGTGCCGGCCAGTATCACCCAGACCGGCGATTCGACGATCAGCAGCTCGTACTCCGCCACCCTGGGCATCAGTGCCTATGAGCTGGACCTGTTCGGACGCATACGCAGCCTCAGCGACCAGGCGTCCCTCATCTACCTGTCCAGCGAAGAAGCCCGTCGCAGCACCCAGTTGAGCCTGGTGGCCAGCGTGGCCAGCGCCTACCTGACCTGGCGGGCCGACCAGGAGCTGTTGAAACTGACCCAGGATACGCTCCAGTCCTTTGAACAAAGCCTGCGCCTGACCGAGCGCAGCAACCAGGTCGGCACCGCCTCGGCCCTGGACCTGAGCCAATCGCGCACCTCGGTGGAAAGCGCCAGGGCCAGCCTGGCGAAATTCCAGCGACAAGTGGCCCAGGACTTCAACAACCTCACCCTGCTGGTCGGCACGTCGGTAGACGATGAGCTGCCTGGCCTGGCGCTGGCGGACGATCTGCTGGCCGAAGTCCCGGCGGGCCTGCCCTCGGACCTGCTGCAACGGCGTCCGGATATTCTCGAGGCCGAATACCTGCTGCAGTCGGCCAATGCCAACATCGGCGCGGCCCGGGCCGCGTTCTTCCCCAGCATCAGCCTGACGGCCAATGCCGGCAGTTCCAGCAACGAGCTGTCGGGCCTGTTCAAGGGCGGCTCCGGCAGCTGGTTGTTCCAGCCACAGATCAACCTGCCGATTTTCAATGCCGGCAGCCTCAGGGCGAGCCTGGACTATTCGAAAATCCAGAAAGACATTCGCGTCTCGCAGTATGAAAAATCGATCCAGACCGCCTTCCAGGAAGTGTCCGATGGCCTGGCGGCACGCAAGACCTACAAGGATCAACTGATCGCCCAGAACGATCTGGTGCAGGCCAACCAGGACTACTACAGGCTCGCCGAGCGCCGCTATCGCATCGGCGTCGATAGCAGCCTGACGTTTCTCGATGCGCAACGCTCGCTGTTCAGTGCCCGCCAGACCCTCATCGTCGACCGCCTGGCGCAGCTGTTGGCCGAAGTCAATCTGTACAAGGCGCTGGGCGGGGGCTGGATCGAAAGCACAAACAAGATAACCGCGAGGTGACTGAAAATGGGGACGTTCGAGCCCGGGACACGGGTCCGTTTGCGCTCGGGAGGCAAGACGATGGTGGTCAAGCACGCCTCGTCGATCTCCCAACTGCCCGATACCCTGTTGCTGCTGTGCGAGTACCGGGCCAAGAAACGCCTGGTGCAGGGTTTCTATGCGATACGCGACCTGATCCCGGCCTCGACGGAGCCCGACGACGACAGGAGCTGACGGCTGGCAGCTTCCCCCACCCTCTGATGCCCCATCAGACCGTACGCGAATACTGGATCGTCGGGGCAGCCTCAAGGTAGGCATCGAAGGCCATCGCGACACTGCGCATCATCAGTTGTCCCTGGGGCAACAGCTCCAGTGCGTCAGGGCGAATCTGCAACAGCCCATCGCCCGCCTGTTCCTGGAGACGAGCCAGCGAGTCGGCGAAATATTCGTTGAAACGTATGCCATGGACCGCCTCCACCCGACCGAAGTCGACCCGGCCGTGGCACATCAGCTCGCTGATGACCTCGCGCCGCAGCCGGTCATCGTCACTCAGGCGATAGCCGCGCTGCACCGGCAGCAGGCCCTGGTCCAGGCGCGCGTAGTACTGGGAAAGCTCCTTGACGTTCTGGTTGTAGCTGTCGCCGACCTTGCCGATCGAGGACACCCCCAGGCCGATCAAATCGCAATCGGCATGGGTGGAATAGCCCTGGAAATTGCGCTGCAACGTGCCCTGGACGCGGGCGCGCACCAGTTCATCGTCCGGCAGGGCGAAATGGTCCATGCCGATGTAGACATATCCGGCCTCGGTCAGGCGGTTGATGGTCAGCTCCAGCAGTTCCAGCTTGCGCTCCGGCGGCGGCATGTCCTCGGGCCGGATCATCCGCTGCGCTCGCACCCGCTGGGGCAGATGCGCGTAGCTGTAGGCCGCGATCCGGTCGGGACGCAGCGCGATGATCTTGCTCAGGGTGACATCGAAACTGGCGATGGTCTGCAGCGGCAGGCCATAGATCAGATCGACACTGACCGACTTGAAACGCGCCAGGCGGGCCGCCGTGACCAGCTCCGCGACCTGTGCCTCGCTCTGCACCCGATTGACGGCCTGTTGCACCTGGGCATCGAAATCCTGGACACCGAAGCTCAGGCGGTTGAATCCCAGCTGGCGCAGGCCCCGGATCTGCGCGGCACCGACGGTGCGCGGGTCGACCTCGATGGAGAACTCATGTTCGTCGCTGTCGTCCATGTCGAACCACTGGTGCAGGCAGTCCATCAGCTCGCCCAGCTGCTCATGGGTCAGGTAGGTGGGGGTGCCGCCTCCCAGGTGCAACTGGGTCAGTTTGCGCGTGCGGTCGAACAGCGCCGCCTGCAAGGCAATTTCCCGCTTGAGGTACGTCAGGTATTCGGCCGCGCGATGGGTCTTGCGCGTGATGATCTTGTTGCACGCGCAGTAATAGCAAAGGCTCTGGCAGAACGGCACGTGGATGTACACCGACAATGGCTTGGGCGCCGGCGCCTGGTTACTGCGCTGCGCCGCCTGGCGGTATTCATCCATGGCAAACGCCTGGTGGAACTGAGGTGCCGTGGGATAGGAGGTGTAGCGCGGTCCCGGACGATCGTATTTCTCGACCAGGGCCCGATTGAAACCGGAGGAAGGCGTCATGATGGATTCAACTTTTCAAAGGTCTGGTCAGGTATCGGCTCGAAGGGCGCGCGGCGCGCTGCGTCCGGGCGCGGATCGAACAGGTCGCAGATCGCGTCCACGTCCAGTCGCCCGGCCGGCAGGATGCCGATGAAGCGGCTCGACAAATCGATCGAGCCCTTGGCATGCAGGGCCTCCAGCTGCGGCCAGATCGAGGCGAAATGCTCGCGAAACACCAGCCCGAAGCGGGCTTCGATGGCGGGGATATCCAGCTCCAGGTCGCAGGACAGTTGTTCGGTCACGCTGGCCCGGACCAGGTCCCGGGCCTCGCAACGCCAACCCCGGTAGATGGGTAACTGTCCGGCATCCAGGGCCTGGCGGTAGTGCGACAGATCGTCGGTGTTCTGCACGTACAGGTGCTCGATCTGGGTGACGGCGGACAAGCCGAACCCCACATGATCGCAACAGCCATGCCGGGTGAACCCTTGGCAATTGCGGTGCAGGCGCCCATGTTCCTGGGCGACCGCCAGGTCGTCGTCGGTCCTGACGAACTGCCCCTGGCCAATGTAGTGATAACCCGCCGCGATCAGTTGCTCGCAGCAGATCCGGCCCATCGCATCCTTGTCGGCCTGGCTGCAAAAGGCCCCGGCGCCCGGGGTATGGGCCAGGCGGTAGCGCCAGGGGGCGCGGGCGTAATCGAACACATGCAGCCGGTCCGGTTCCAGCTCGATCAAAGTGGCCAGCTTCGCGGCGAAACTGTGGGGTGTCTGCCAGGCATGGCCGTAGCCCAGGTCAATGTTGACCGAGCGGAAACCGAAGGTGCGCGCCGCATCGATCAACGAATGGATCGGTGCCGGGTTCTGGTAGCAATCCACCGAGAGATCGGCATCGGGCCCCATATCGGGAACGCCGATGCTGACGTGGCTGAAGCCCTGGTCACGGATCAGGCCCATGGTCGACCAATCGGTGTGATGCAGGTCCACCTCGATACTGTGGTCGCCGCTCTCACAGAAATCGAAGCGCTTGTGCAGTTCCTCCATCAGCCGCTGCAGATGGACGATCACCGGTGTGCCACCGGTCAGGTAGAACTGCTCGACTCGCCGCCCAGCCCCCAGATGGCAGCCCACCAGTCCCATTTCGTAGGTCAGGTGCTGCAGGTAGACGTCGATCTCGGCGCACCGGCAGACGCTGGCAAGGGGTGAACATGACGCCAGCCTCAGGCGCGAAGGCAAGTGCACCGACAACGACAGTGGGCGTCGCTTCTGGCGGCTGTTGCGCAAGCCCCGGAGCAGGTCGAGGGAACCGACGCCGCCGTGGAATTTATGGAACAGGTCGAACATGACGATCTCCGAGTGGCTGCCGGGCCATTGTCCGATGTGATCCGCCAGGCCACCTTGACCTGTATCAAGCGCCCGGAACACATGCCCCCATCGCTACCAGGTCACGTAGAACATGGCCTTGGCCAGCAGCACGATGGCCACCAGGTGCAGGAACACCCGGGTATGAATGATCCGTACGTAACGGGCATTCATCCGTCCACGCTTGAACAGCCACATGGCCCAGAGGAAATGCCCCAGCACGCTGGCGGCCAGCCCGATCTTGAGCCCCAGCAGCAAGCCGAACGGTGATTGCAGGGGCGACATCAGCGCCGGCCAGTAGCGCAGCCAGACCATGGCGGCGCCCGCACCGAACAGCGCCAGCAGCACCCAGGGCATCAATTGCCGGGCGCGCCGACTGATGCCCTGCTCCAGCAGCACCATGACCTTGCCGGGCAGTTGCCGGCGGATGCTTTCCAGGAACAGCACCTCGAAGAACACCGTGCCGATAAAGACCAGCGCGGCGAACAGGTGCAACGTCAGAAACAGCGGATAGCTCATGGGGCTCCTTCATCACCGGGCGACCTTTGTTCGAGGCTACCGCGGGCGCTCGGCCCCGGGCTTGATGCCAATCAACAAAGGCAGCAATGGCCGCTCCAGGACGCCGCAGGCGTCAATGGACCGTTGTTTTCGTTTCGACCGTCGATCCGGTAGTCCGGCTTTTTGACACTTGCCCGATATGCGGTCACAACTTTCTCGCTCCACCGGGTCATAACTGCGTGGTTGCCGATGGAATATTGGCATTTACCGTAGTTCCAGCCCGATACGGAGATAAGCTCATGATTTTCAACGTACAAAATTTTGGCGCCAAAGGAGACGGTATTACCGATGACACCGCGGCCATCCAGGCTGCGATCGACGCGGCGGCCGCTGCGGGTGGGGGCCAGGTCTACATGCCGACCGGCACCTATATCGTTTCGGGTGGAGAGGAACCTTCAGACGGCTGCCTGATGCTCAAGAGCAACGTCTATCTGTACGGCGACGGCATGGGCGACACCACGGTCAAGCTGGCCGATGGCTCCGACACCAAGATCACCGGCATCATCCGCTCGGCCTATGGCGAGGAAACCCACGATTTCGGCGTCAGCAACCTCACCATCGACGGCAACCGCGACAGCACCACCGGCAAGGTCGACGGTTGGTTCAACGGCTATATCCCCGGCGAAGAAGGCTACGATTCCAACGTCACCCTCGACAGCGTCGAGATCAAGGATTGCTCCGGGTACGGCTTCGACCCCCACGAGCAGACCGTGAACATGGTCATCAAGAACAGCGTGTCCCACGGCAACGGCCTGGATGGCTTCGTGGCGGACTTCCTCAGCGACAGCACGTTCGAAAACAACGTCGCCTACAACAACGACCGCCACGGCTTCAACGTCGTCACCAGCACCCATGATTTCACCCTGACCAACAACATCGCCTACGACAACGGCGGCAATGGCATCGTGGTCCAGCGCGGCAGCGAGGACATCCCCTCCCCCAGCAACATCACCATCACCGGTGGCGAGGTCTATGGCAACGGCGCCGAAGGGGTGCTGATCAAGCTGTCCAGCGAAGTGACGGTCAGCGGCGTGGACATCCACGACAACGCCAGCGCCGGCATTCGCATCTACGGCAGCAACCACGTCGAGGTCATCGATAACACCCTCAACAACAACTCCCTGGGCGCACCGGTGCCGGAAATCATCATCCAGTCCTACGACGACACGCTGGGGGTCTCCGGGAAGTACTTCAACGGCAGCGACAACACGATCCAGGGCAACCTCATCACCGGCAGCGACCTGTCGACCTACGGCGTCGCCGAGCGCAACGAGGACGGCACCGACCGCAACGCCATCATCGCCAACACCATCAGCCACACCAGCAAGGGCGCCACGCTGGTCTATGGCGACGGCAGCTACGTCAGTGCTACGGTGCCCATGACCACGGTACAAGGCACTGCCGGCAACGACACCCTGCTGGGCAGCGCCGCCAGCGAGATTTTCTATGGCGGCGCGGGCAACGACACCATCAATGGCGCGGCCGGTGGCGACATCCTCGTCGGCGGCGCGGGCGTCGACAAGCTCACCGGCGGCACCGGGGCCGATACCTTCCGCTTCGGCAGCCAGTTCGACAGCTATCGCAACGCCACCACCAGCTTCGACGACACCATCACCGACTTCGACGTCACCCAGGACAAGATCGATCTCGCCGGCCTCGGTTTCACCGGCCTGGGCAACGGTCGTGGCGGCACCTTGCAAGTCAGCTACAACGCCAGCAGCGACCGCACCTACATCAAGGACTTCGACGCCGATGCCAGCGGCAATCGCTTCGAGCTGATCCTTTCGGGCAACTTGGCCAGCACCCTGACGGCGAGCAATTTCATCTTCAATCGCGTAATCACCGGTACCAGCGCCAGCGACTCGTTGCTGGGCAGCGATGCGGCCGACACCCTGCTGGGCCTGGCCGGCAACGACAGCCTCAGCGCCGGCGCAGGGGACGACAAGCTCGACGGCGGCGCCGGCATGGATACCCTCAGTGGCGGTACCGGGGCGGACACCTTCGTGTTCGCCAACCGCCTGGACAGCTACCGCAACTACAACACCGGCGGCGCCAACCTGGGAGACCTGATCACCGACTTCAACGTCAGTGCCGACAAGCTCGACCTCTCGGCCATGGGCTTCACCGGCCTGGGCGACGGCAAGAACAACACCGTCTATCTGGTGCTCAACAGCGCCGGCACCAAGACCTACGTCAAATCCCTGGAGGCCGACGCCAACGGCAACCGCTTCGAAGTGGCGCTGGAGGGTAACTACCTCAACACCTTGACCAGCGCCAATTTCGTCTTCGCCACGACCTCACCGACCAACCAGGCCCCTGTGCTGGCCACGCCCTTGCTGGACCAGAACGCCACCGAGAACACCCCGTTCAGCTACGTCGTACCGGCCACCAGCTTCACCGACCCGGACAACGACAGCCTCAGCTACACCGCCAGGCTCGCCAATGGCAACCCGCTGCCCGCCTGGCTGACCTTCGATGCCGCCACACGCACCTTCAACGGCACGCCTCCCGATACGGCATCGGGCACCTACTCGATCCAGGTCACCGCCACCGACGGCAGCAACGCCACGGTCAGTGACAGCTTCACCCTCGCCGTACAGGACGTGCCCACCGCCATTGTCATCAATGGCACGCCGAACAACGACACCCTGACTGGCACAGCGGCCAATGAACAGCTGTTCGGCGGCGCGGGCAACGACACCCTCAATGGCGGTGCCGGCAACGACATCCTGGTGGGCGGCACTGGCGTCGACAAACTCACCGGCGGCACAGGGGCCGATGTGTTCCGCTACACCTCGAAGCTCGACAGCTACCGCACCAGCTCCACCAGCGCCAGTGACCAGATCCTCGATTTCGACGTGGCCGCCGACAAGATCGATGTATCGGCCCTGGGCTATACCGGCCTGGGCAACGGGCTCAACGGCACCTTGCAGGTCACCTACAGTTCCTCCACCAACCGGACCTATCTCAAGGACCTGACGGTCGACGCCAACGGCAACCGGTTCGAGATCTCCATGGCGGGCAACCTCGCCAGCAGCCTGACGGCCAGTCACTTCGTCTTCGCCGACCAGACCACCCCCACCAACGTGGCGCCGGTGGTGGCCATCCCGCTCCTGGACCAGACGGCCAGTGAAAGCACGCCATTCACCTACACGGTGGCGAACAACAGCTTCACCGACGCCAACCAGGATGTGCTGACCTATACCGCCACCCTGGCCAACGGCAGCGCCCTGCCCGCCTGGCTGACATTCAATGCCACCAGCCTGACCTTCAGCGGTACGCCCACCAGTACCGCCGCGGGGACCTACGACGTACTGGTCAAGGCCACCGACCCGGCGGGCGCATCGGTCAGCGACAACTTCAGCCTGGCAGTGGCGGATGCCCCCGCCAACACCATCACCGGCACCAGTAATGGCGACAGCCTCAACGGTACGGCGGGCGCGGACCTGATCCTCGGCCTGGGCGGCGCCGACACGATCAAGGCCGGGACCGGTGCGGACATCATCGACGGTGGCGCCGGACGGGACTCGCTGTACGGTGGCGATGGGGTCGACACCTTCCGCTACAACAACCTGTCCGACAGTTATCGCGACTACGACACCGGCGGTGTCACGGCCACCGACACGATCTATGACTTCACCGTGGGCGTCGACAAGATCGACGTTTCGGGGCTGGGTTTGCTCGGCCTCGGCGATGGCAGCAACGGCACGCTGTACATGACCCTGAACGCGGCCGGCGACAAGACCTACATCAAGTCCGCCGAAGCCGACGCCGATGGCAATCGCTTCGAGATCGCCCTCAACGGCAACTACCTCAACACCCTCACCGCCAACGACTTCGTCTTCGGCGAGCGTGCCCAGCAGGACATCCTCTACCTGCCCACCCTTGGCCAATCCAATGCGCGCCTGCTGCGCATGACCGAGGACGACGACCAGTCCGGCACCTCGATGCTGGTCAATGACCTGAACCGCTACACCACCTACGACGTGCGCAGCCAGTTCACCGATGCCGATGGCAACGGCATCGACATCGCGGTCGGTGGCAGCACGGTCAACGGCCTGTCCACACTCAGCCCCGAGGAACTCCAGCTGTGCTGGTGGCTGACAGACACCAACCAACCCGGGCCGGCACTGTTGCGAGCGGTGACGTTGCTGCGCGACCAGCGCACCGAACTGCAGGCGATCGACAACGTCACCATGGGCATCATCTGGGGCCAGGGCGAGGAAGCCGCCCAGGAGATCGCCCGTTCCACCGACAAGGCCGCGGCGGCTGCGGCGTACAAGGCCGCGACCTTGAAAGTCTTCGATTACCTGCACGCCCAGTTCGGCAATTTCAATGTGTACCTGATGGAGACCGGCCACTACGAGCAGGACGCGGCCCGGGCCCGCGGCTATTCGCAAGAGAAGATCGCTTCCATCGTCGAAGGCGTCGGTTATGTCCGCGCCGCCCAGGAAGCCATCGCCGCCGAACGTGCCGACGTCAAGCTGGCGGTGGACTACAACGACCTGCCCCTGCGCTATGAAGTCGATCCACTGGTGTACCCGGACGATGTCTGGCACCTGCACGAGGAATCGGCGGAGATCGTCGGCCAGCGCCTGGCGGATTACATTGCCAATGACCTGGGCTTCCAGGGCAACCCCAACGACAACAACAGCGTGCAGGACATTTTCGACGGTGCCCAGAACGAAGGCGGAATGATCTCCGGCACTGACCAGGACGACACCCTGGTGGGCAGCTCGGGCAATGACACCCTCGATGGCGACCTGGGCGCCGACACCCTGACCGGGGGCGATGGCAACGACATCTATGTGGTCGACAATGCCCTCGACAGCGTGGTGGAAACCAACACCTCGACCGCGCAGATCGATACGGTGCAGGCCTCGGTCAGTTGGACCCTGGGAGCCAATCTCGAGAACCTGGTGCTCACCGGTGTGTCGCAGATCGACGGTACCGGCAATGAACGCCGCAACTTCATCACCGGCAATGCCGCCAACAACGTGCTGGACGGCGCCGCCGGGGCCGACAGCATGAGCGGTGGCGACGGCAACGACGGTTACTTTGTCGACAACGTCGACGACAGCGTGATCGAGACCAACGGCAATGCGCTGACAGGCGGGATCGACAGCGTGCACAGCAGCCTGGCGGCCTATACCTTGGGCAACAACGTCGAGAACCTGTATGTCGATAGCACGGGCGCCGCCAACGGCACCGGTAATGCCCTGGACAATACGCTGTTCGCCGGCGCCGGCAACAACGTCCTGGATGGACGCGACGGCAATGACACGGCCAGTTTTGAACGCACCTTGTCCGGCGTAACCGTCAACCTCTCGACGTCTGCGCAACAGAACACCGTGGGCTCGGGGCTCGACACCTTGAAATTCATCGAGAACCTGAAAGGAAGCGCCTACGCCGACACGCTGTCGGGAAACAGTGCGGCGAACATCCTGGATGGAGGGGCCGGCAACGATACGCTGGTGGGCGGTTCGGGCGATGACCGGCTGATCGGCGGCGCGGGCACCGACAACCTCACCGGTGGCACGGGCGCCGACACCTACGCGTTTGGTGCGCTGTCGGACATGGGCGTCGGGGCTCTGCGCGATGTGATCAGTGGCTTCAAGAGCGCGGAGTTCGACAAGTTGGACCTCACCGGCCTGGACGCCAATCCGTTGACCGCCACGGTCGATGCCTTCACCTTCATCGGCAGCAATGCCTTCGATGCCAGCAACGCCACCGGCCAATTGCGCTTCGCCGATGGCATTCTCTACGGCAGTGTCGACGCCGACGCCACCGCCGAGTTCGAGTTCGAACTGGTGGGGGTCAAGGAGCTGCATGCCAGCGACTTCACCGCCTGAATCAAGCCCCCAGGTCAAACGGTGGGGCGAGCTTGCTCGCAATGAACGGCGGCAGATCCAGCATGGATGCTGACTGACCCACCGCTATCGCGAGCAAGCTCGCTTCCACAGGGGGCCTGCTGTGCCTGAAAACCTGAAGGCAGGCACGGCGCCTGGACGGTTTTCTTGTGGCGAACCTGACCCCTGGACTGTCTAGAACAGGCCTTGCACCTGCGCCAGTACCGCGCGATTCATCTGGCCGGTATGGGTGTGCAGGCTGACGTAGCTTTGCAGCATGTCGAGCTTGGTGTCGAGCAGGTCTCGACGGGCCTGGAAGACGCGCTGCTGGGCATCGAGGATGTCCACGGTGGAACGCACGCCGCCCTGGAAACCTTTTTCTGTCGAGGTCAATGCCCGCTGGTTGGACTCCACCGCCCTTTGCATCGCCTTGCTCTTGGCGAACCCGGCCACCACGCCCATGTAGTCGGTTTCGATATCCTCGGCCAGTTGCTGGCGCTGTACGTCATAGTCCGACTGGGCGCCGGCCAGTTGCGCTTCGGCCTTGGCCACCGAGGCGCGTACCGCGCCGCCGCGATACAACGGGATATCCAGCTGCACACCAACGTAATAGGTGTCCTGGCGAGGATCGAGCTCCTGGTATTGACGGGTTTCCCGACGGGTCAGCTGAGTGGTCAGCGACAAGGTCGGATAATGCCCGGCGCGCTGGCTCTCGGCCTGCGCCTCGGCCACCTTGACCGCCGCCAGCCGGGCCGCCAGCTCGGGGCTGGCCTGGCGGGCGATGGCGGTCCAGTAGCCCAGGTCCTGCTCGGGCGGCAGCGGGCTGCTGGCGGCCAGCTCCTCGCGCATCGGCTGGATGTCTTCGATGGGCACGCTGGCCCGGCCCGACAACGCCCGCAGCGCAGCCACCCGTCGTGCCTGTGCCTCGGCTTCCTGGGCCTCGACCAGGTCCAGGCGGGCCTGGGCTTCATCGATATCGGTCACCGCCCCCTGCCCCCCCTGGAACAGCTTCTTGCTCTGTATGACCAGCCCATTGATGGCGGCCTTCTGCTGGGCGATCAGCTTGATTTCGTTCTCGGCCCGGGCGACGTCGAAGTAGGCCTTGGCGACCCGGTCGTACAGGGCCTGGTCAGCGACATCGAACTGTTGGCTGCCCAACTGACCACGGGCCTTGCCTTCCTGGTAGGCCGCCCAGCGGGCCTTGTCGTAGAGCGGCTGCTGCGCCGCCAGGGTGACGTTGTTGGCCTGGTAGTCGTTGCTGTTGACGTAGGTGCTGTCATCGCCACCATCGGTGCGTCCGCCATAACCATAACGGGAAGTCAGGGACACCTGCGGATAGAGCCCGCCACGCCCGATCGCCTCTTCATGACGCGAGGCTTCGAATGCGTGGGCCGCCGACTGCACGGTCGGATCATTGAGACGCGAAGCATCGTACGCCGCAATCAGGCTCAGGCCGTCCTCGGCGGCCCACGAGGGGCTGATTGCCGCCCAACCGCTGCACCACAGGCTCAACAGCATCCGGCGACGATAAAGCCAACGGTCAGTCATGCTCATTCCTCCTTGAAGGCCGCCAGCAAGCGTTCGCGCAAAGGTTTCATCAGGTAATTCATCAGGGTTCGCTCGCCGGTCACCACGGTGACGTCGGCCAGCATGCCGGGGCGCACCTGCAACCCGGCGGCCTGCAGCGCGGCGACCGTGTCGGCGGCGATCTCGACCTTGGCGGAGAAGTACGGCAGGTGCGTCTGCTCATCGATCAACTGGTCCGCCGACACCGTACTCACCGTGCCCGTCACCGTCGGGGTGTCCACCCGTTGCAGGGCGGTGAAATGCACATGCACCGGCAAGCCCGGTCGCAGCTTGTTGGCCATCAGCGGCTCGAAGCGGGCAGTGATGGCCATGGGCGCATCCAGCGGTACCACCTGCATCAGGGTCTGGCCGGCCTGGGCGACGCCACCGACCGTGTGAATGTTAAGGTCCATGACCTGCCCGGCCGTCGGCGCGCGGATGGCACCGTTATCGACTTCGAACTGCAAGGCACGGATCTGGTCGGCGTATCCCGCGACTTCGGCAGACACTTCGCTGAGCTGGGTCTCGGCGTCGCGACGAAACTCCTGTTGCGCCTGCAAGGCCTTGAGCCGACTCTCGTTGATGGCCTGCCGGGTCCTGCCGATGTCGCCGACCCCGGAGGCGATCTGGCCGGCCAGTTGCGCCGCGTTGCGCTCGGCCTCGAAGAGTTTGTTGCGCGGGACATAGCCTTCACGGGCCAGGTCACGCAGGCCTTCCAGTTCCTGTTGCTGGAACCGCATCTGCGCGTCGTAGTTGCGCTTCACGCCCTCATAGCCGAGCAATTGCTGCTGCAACGCGGCCACTTCGTGTTCGATGATCTGCAAGCGGCTGCCCAACTCTGCGCGACGGGTCAGGAACAACTGGCTCTGCAGTGCCATGGCGGCCTTGACTCGAGGCTCTTCGGCGCGCTCCAGCAATTGCGTCGGCCATTGAATCTGCGAAGCGCCCAGGCGCTCGGCGATCAAGCGTGCCTCGATGCTCCGGCCGCTGAGCAGCTTGCCCAGGGTCACGTCCAGTTGCGACTGCGCCTGCACCGTGTTGAGCTGCACCAGCAATTGGCCCTGGCTGACACGATCGCCATCGCTCACCAGCAGTTTTTCCACCACGCCCCCCACCAGCGACTGCACCGCCTTGCGCTCGCCCGCCACCACCACGGTGCCGCTGCCCACCACGCCCTGGTCCAGCGGTGCCAGGCAGGCCCAGAGCAAGGCGCCGCCGAGTGCCAGCACCAGGAACCCCATGCCATATCGCGCCGCCGCACCGGCATCGGTGCTGGCGCCGGGCAGCACACTGACGTTGCGCACGCTCATCCCATGCTCGCTGTACACCTGTTTCCCCGGAGTCAGATCACGCATCTTCGCCGGCCTCCTTGACCGTGGCCGGTCGCGGCCCCGGCATCAGCGCCTTGAGCACCCGGTCACGGGGCCCGAACGCCTGTTGGATCCCGTCCTTGAGCACCAGGATGTGATCGACCACCGCCAGTACGGTGGGTCGATGGGTGATCAGCACCACGGTGCTGCCGGAAGACTTCAACGCGTTGATGGCCTGCACCAGCGCCAGCTCGCCGGCTTCATCGAGATTGGAATTGGGTTCGTCGAGCACGACCAGGGACGGGTGCCCATACAATGCCCGGGCCAGGCCGAGGCGTTGTTTCTGTCCACCGGACAAGCCAAGCCCGCCGGGGCCCAGCGGCGTGTCATAGCCCAGGGGGAATCTCAGGATCATTTCGTGGATGCCGGCGTGGCGGCTGGCGGCGATGATCTTGTCGGCGTCCTGCTCGCCGAAGCGCGCGATGTTGTCCGCCACGCTGCCG
Source organism: Pseudomonas sp. 7SR1 (assembly GCF_900156465.1). Lineage (NCBI taxonomy): Bacteria > Pseudomonadati > Pseudomonadota > Gammaproteobacteria > Pseudomonadales > Pseudomonadaceae > Pseudomonas > Pseudomonas sp. 7SR1. The sequence continues at coordinate 4,108,855 of NZ_LT707064.1, read as the reverse complement.
TCGAACAGTTCGATGTCCTGCGGCAGATAACCCAGGTGCGGGCCCAGGGCGTCGGCGGACCACTGACTGATCTCGGCGTTGTCCAGGCGCACCGAGCCGCCCAGGGGCGGCCATACGCCAACCAGTGCCCTGGCCAGGGTCGACTTGCCGCTGGCGCTGGGCCCGACCACCGCGAGCACGTCCCCTTTGTTCAAGCTGAAGTTGATCCCCCGCACTATCGGCTGAGAAGCCCCGGGCGCCCCGACATACAGTTGCTCCAGGCGCACCGCGCCGGTCGGCGGTGGCAACGGCATGCGCAGGCGCTCGCGCGGATGCTGGGCCAGCAACTGGCTCAGGCGCTGGTAGCTCTGGCGTCCGGCATTGAACTGCTTCCACGAACCGATGGCGATTTCCACCGGTGCCAGGGCTCGACCCAGCAGCAGCGACATCGCGATCATCATGCCCGCCGACAGTTGCCCTTCGAGCACCAGCAACGCGCCCAGCCCCAAGGCCAGGGACTGTCCGGAGATGCGCACGAAACGGGTTGTCGATGTGATACGGGCACTGCGGTCGCTGGCGTGGGCCTGGGCGGCAATGATGCGTTGCTGCAACAGGCTCCAGCGCTGACGCAATGGCCCAAGCATGCCCAGGGCCTGGATCACTTCGGCGTTATGCAGCGTGCTGTTGACGTAGACCGCCGACTGCACGCCCAGCCGGTTGGCTTCGCCCAGGCGCGCCCGCGTCGCCAGTTCGCCCCACAGCGCCAGACCGATGAGCACCAGGGCCAGCACCAGCGTGAGCACGCCGAACCAGGGATGGAAGATGAACGCCACCAGCAGGAAGATCGGCAGCCAGGGCGCATCGAGCAAGGCGATCAGCCCCTGGCCGGTAATCAGCTGCCGCAGCGTGGCCAGGTCGCTGAGCACCTGGGCCGGGTTGGCGTTGTGCTCGCGCAGGCTACGGGCGAACGCGGCGTCGAAGATCCGCTCGCCCAGGGCATCGTCGAGCCCGGCGCTCATGCGGATCATCACCTCGCCGCGGACCCACTCGATCAAGGCACTGAACATGAACAGCCCCAGGGCGATCAGGGTCAGCATGAACAACGTGGTTTCGTTGCGACTGGTCAGGACACGGTCGTAGACCTGCATCATGTACAGCGAAGGCACCAGTACCAGCAGGTTGATCACCCCACTGAACAGTGCCAGAGCCCAGAACACGCGGCGATAACTCAACAAGGCGGCATCGATGTCATGCCGCGGATCGAGAAGCAAACCCATAGTTGTGCAACCCGCAAAAGGAATAGTCGGTCCAGGACGCAATCCATCGCGAGTTATTTGCCCGAAGGCGCGTGTGCCCCATGCAGCTGACGTGCCGCCATCAGGCGCGATCCTCATCGCCATAGGCGCCAATTACTGACAACGCAAGCACGGGTTAGTGCCGGTTCGCAGGGTGGGGTTTCAAATGCGGGTGACGGGCGGATGCCGGGCACCCGAGAGCTGTTTCAGGGTTGAAACAGCTTGGGGACGAAGGCCCCGACAGGGCCTTCGCAGTGTGTAGGTTACGAACCCAGGGAAACGGCGCCTTTCGCCTGGGAATGCTGCCGCGATGTCACCAGCCCGATGAAGGAAATGGCCAGCGCCAGGCCCAGGGTCGTGCTCACTTCGCTACGGTGTTCTGGGGTGATCATCATGACGGCCAGCGCCGCCGAGATGAACACGATGACCAGCCAGGTCAGCCAGGGAAACAACCACATGCGAAAGGACAACTCGACGTTCTGGCGACGCAGCATGCGGCGCATGCGCAGTTGCGAGATGGCGATCACCAGGTACACCAGCAAGGCGATGGCCCCGGAACTGGCGAGCAGGAACTGGAACAGCCCGGCGGGCATGAAGTAGCTGAACAGCGTGATGCCGGCGCCCAGCACGGTGCTGGCAATGACTGCCGCCCTCGGCACGCCCTGGGAGGATGTCACCTTCAGCGACTTCGGCGCATCGCCGCGCCGGCCCAGGGAGTACAGCATGCGCGAGGCAATGTAGATCGAGGAATTCATGCAACTGGCCACGGCGATCAGCACCACCGCATCCACCAGGAACTTGGCATGGGGAATGTTCATCAGCTCCAGGGCGCGTTGGTAGGAACCCACCGAAGCCAGCTGCGGATCGTTCCAGGGCACCACGGAGATGACCACGAAGATCGACAGCAGGTAGAACACCCCGATGCGCCAGATCACCGAGCGGGTCGCCTTGGCGATGTTCTGCGCGGGATTATCGGATTCGGCCGCGGCGATGGTCACCGCCTCCGTGCCGATGAAACTGAACATGATGGTGATGAAAGCCCCTACCACCGCCGACAGGCCGTTGGGGGCGAAACCGCCGTGCTCCTGCATCAGACGACTCAAGCCGCTGGCTTCCCGCTCCGGGATCCAGCCCATCAGCACGGCGAACCCCAGGGAAATGAAACCGATGATCGCCACGACCTTGGCCATCGCGAACCAGAACTCGAACTCGCCATACTTGGATACGCTGAACAGGTTCGTCACCGCCAGCGCGACAATCGACACCGAGGCGAAGAACCAGGCGTCGATGGAGGGAAACCATTGGTTCAATACATGCCCGGCGGCCAGGGCCTCGATGGGGATCACCAGCACCCAGAACCACCAATAGAGCCACCCGATGGTGAACCCCGCCCAGCGCCCGATGGCCTGGTCGGCGTAGGTTGAAAAGGAGCCGGTGTCCGGGCGTGCCACCGCCATCTCCCCGAGCATCCGCATCACCAGTACCACCAGCAGGCCGGAAAACAGATAGGCCAGCAGGACGGCGGGCCCCGCCGCCGCGATGGCGTGTCCCGATCCCACGAATAAACCGGCGCCGATAATCCCGGCGATGGAGAGCATGGTGACGTGACGAGGCTTGAAGCCCTGCGCCAGGTGGCCGTTCGAATCCTTGAAACTGGGGCTGGTCATTTTCTTATTCTCTTGTGGCGGCATGAGGCGTGCAGGGCAATGGTCGGTGCCTGGGTACTCGCTCCTCCTGAAAAGCGGCACCTGAATGAGTATTCGCCACCGTCTCGTACGGGCGCACGGCGGTGGAAGCTGCGCCACGGTACCTGTCTTTCCTCACCAGTCAGTTAGCTGTATGCGTCGGGTTTGTGCCTGTTCTCGCCACTCAATACATGGCATTTTGCCCAGGCCGGTAGGGTCGAATGCCCCCATAATCCCCGTGGCCGGCGGGCTCGTGTCGAAATAATCGCTTTAAATATTTTACCGGGTTAAGTATTTTGAAAAGATCTCCGGGGCCATTCGATGCCAGTCTCGCGTCCACAGGTTGCGCAAATCCCGACTGACCATCGCACCACCCTGCTCTACCCAACGACAAGGATTCTTCGTGAGCGGATTGCGTGAACGACAAAAAGCCGAACGACGCCAGGCCATCAGCAAGGCGGCCATCGAACTGTTCGAGCGCCAAGGCTTCCAGGACACCACCATCGAGCAGATCGCCAGCCAGGCCGGCGTGTCGGCCCCCACGGTGTTCAAGTACTTCGGCAACAAGCAGGAGATCATCCTCGAGATCCTGCACGAGGCCGACCAGCGAGCCCTCAAGGACACTCGCAGCCGGATGCCTGAAATAGAGGATCCGGTGGAAGCCCTTTGTTATCTGGAACGCTTGCTGACCGGGTACGCCCTGGAAGTCATGCACCCCAGCCTCTGGCGCGAATTGCTGCCACTGATCCTGTTCGGTGGTGACAACGGATTGCCGGAAGGCTATCGAGCCATGAACGACGCGCTCAGGGCCGAGATCAGCGGGCTGATCAGGGCGTTGCAGCAGGCCGGCAAGCTGCGCGCCGACCTCGACGTCGAACTGGCCGCCTTCCTGCTGAACGACTATTCGCACCAGCAATTGTACCGACTGGTCAACCAGGAGCAGCCGGATGTCGAGGCTCATTCCACCCAGGTCAGGCGCATCACCGAACTGCTGTTCCAGGGGATGCGCGCCTGAAGCGGGATGATCCGCGGGGTCATGGCGGGCCCGGCGGTATAAGCCGGGCCGCGGGGCTCAACGCCGGGTCTTGATGGCGGTCCAGGTGCGAGTGCGAATCCGCTCCACCGCTGCCGGCACGGGCTCCAGGGCGAACAGGGTCTTGCGTGCGTCGTCCGGTATATACATCGCCGGGTCGTTGCGGATTTCGGCATTCACCAGCGCCGTGGCGTCCTTGTTGGGGTTGGGGTAGCCGATCTTGTTGCTGATCCGGGCGATGACATCCGGGCGCAGGATGTAGTTGATGAAGGCGTAGGCTTCCTGGGTGTGGGGAGCGTTGGTAGGCACCATCATCACGTCCGACCACATCGGCGCGCCTTCCCTGGGCAACGCCATTTCCACCTTGACCCCTTTGCCGGCCGCGTCGGCCAGTCGCCTGGCCAGGGCGACACCACCCGACCAGCCCACCCCGACGCAGATTTCACCATTGGCCAGGTCCATGCCATAGCGCGATGAATTGAAATAGGTGATGTAGGGACGGACCTTGAGCATTGCCGCCTGGGCCCGTGGGTAGTCCTCGCGTTTCTGGCTGTTGGGATCCAGGCCCTGGTAGTGCAGGGCAATCGGTACGATTTCATTGGCGGCGTCGAGCAACCCGACACCACAACTGGCCAGCCTGACCATGTTCTCTTCCTTGAAGAGGATGTCCCAGGTGTTCATCTGCACGTCGGCACCCAGTACTTTGCGGACCATGTCGACGTTGTAGCCGATCAATGTCGTGCCCCACAGGTACGGCGTCGCGTAACGGTTGCCCGGGTCACCCACCGCTTCGAGGGACTTCATGAATTCCGGGTCCAGGTGCTGCCAGTTCGGCAATTGGCTGCGATCCAGGGGCTGGACCGCTCCGGCGGCGATCAGGTGACTGATGTTGGAACTGCTCGGGTACACCACGTCGTACCCGGAGTTGCCGGTCAACAGTTTCGATTCCAGGGTCTCGACGCTGTCGAAGACGTCGTAGATCGGCCGAATCCCGGTTTCTTCCTGGAAGCTCTTCAGGATTTCGGGCGGCAGGTACTCGATCCAGTTGTAGATCCGCACCGTCCGTTCCTCGGCAAGGGTCGCCCCGCATACCGACAAGGAAACGGCTGCACCCAGCAAGGTGTTACGCAAAAATCTGTTCATGATCAGACACTCCAACGCGGCCCCGGGGCTCGCGGCACTTAATAGCGATAGGTGAGATAGAGTTCCAGCGCGCTGAATTTGCGGTCGTCTCCGAACACTTGCCTGGCCGCGGCCATTGGCTTGACCCAGTTATAGGAGAGCGAGGTGGAGAGCGATTTCGACGCCGCCCAATCCAGGAACACGACGCTCTCGTCGGCGAAGCGCCGATCACTGACCGCGGCTCCCATGTAGTTTTTTTCGTCCAGCCAGAACTGGTAGTGAATCGCCCCGAGCGTCAGGGTTTCGTTCAGATGCGTCTTGAGGGAAAACTGCTGGACGTTTTCGTTGCTGTTGAACAGCAGGTAATTGCCGACGACATCTCCCACCAGCCACGTCCCCCAGTCGATGAAGCCTTTGCTGAGGGGATCCCAGGACGCCTGGCGGTTATCGGTGAGGTCGCTGTCACCGGAAAAGCTGGCGTAGCGATAACCCAGGACCGGCGTCAACGGCAAGGTGTCGAAGGCATAGTCCGCCTGGCCATACCAGGCCTTGGCGGCGTAATCGACCCCGGCCCCGCTGCCGCGCTGCAGTGCGTATTCGGCATTGAGCGTCAGCGCTGGCAGGCCCGGCACCTTGGCATTGAGCGCCCGGACGTTGTAGACCCGCATGCCATCCCGGCTCAAGGGCGTCGAACCCTGGGGGGCCAGGGAGTCGATCTTCATGGCCATGGCGCCCAGCGTCACCCGGTCATCGAGGTTGTAGTCCAGGTTGACGCCGGTCATCCGCAAATCACCCATGTCATCATCGGTGCGCAAGGTGAATGCCTGGGTTTTCAACGCACCGTGATCCCAGGCCAGGATCGCGGAATCCTTGAAGGCCGTCCTGGGGGCGAGCCAATAGGCACCGTCCTCGAGCTGGTCGAGATTACCGTCCATGACAATGAAGCCATTGCCGATCATGTAGTTCTGCCGGCCAGCGGTGAATGTCCACTCCCCGGCCCGGAAACCGCCGTACAGTTCCTCGAGGGCCACATCACCATCGGAGCTGCGGGTGAAACCGCCGGCATCGCCATCGCCAAGGGTGGTGGCCGCCACGAGCGAACCACCGGCCAGCAGGCTGAAGTCCGGCTGCAAGGCGTAGTCCAGCGTGGCACCGGGCTTGACGTAGAACTCCTGCCAGTCGATTTTCGTGCCGCCGTTGCTTCGGCTGCGCATGTCCACCCGGCCACTGCCGAAGTTGACGTTGCGCGTAGAGAGGGTCGCCGCACCGGCGGTCAGGTTGACTTCGCCCTTGAGGGCGCCCTCCTCGAAGGTATAGCCCGCCCAGGCAACCTGGGCGGCCAGGGGTAAGCCGAACGCCAAGAGCGTCCGGGACCAACGTGTCATGCAAACCATATGAAGCTCCTGTTTGATTTATTGTTGTTACAGGGCAGTGAATGGCGGCGCAGGGCCTCGCCAACACCTGGCCAGGCCAGGTGAACGGAACGCGAATTCTTGTAATAGAGGGATGTGGTCAGCGAGTCAGGTGCGCGGCGATGGCTCGCAGCATGCGCACGCTGTCCCCGTCGAACGGGCTGACGGCTTCGCTGAGGGACGATTGCTTGACGATCACCACACCGGACGGTTTGTCGACGAACAGGTACTGGCCGTGGATGCCACCGGCCATCAATGCCTGGCTGTGGTCGTTGAAGACGTACCACTGGCTACGGTAGGACGCGCCGGGGGTCCATGCGCTGAAGTCCGGGGATGTGGCGTAGACCGCGGGGTCGGCGCCAGCGAGGATGCCGGCGATGGCCTCGCTCGATAGCAGCTGCCGTCCGGCGTGGCGGCCCTCGTTGGCCAGCAATCGCCCGAACCGCGCCATGTCCCGCAACGTCGCACTGAAGCCGGCACCGGCAACATTGCGCCCCCAGGGGTCGGCCATGAAATAGCCGTCGCGCTCACAGCCCAACTGACTCCAGATGTCCTGCAACAACTCATGGCAAGCCCTGCCGCAGGCACGCTCCATGACCCAGGCCAACGCTTCGGTGGTGGCCGTCACATAGTGGAAGAAACCACCGTGGCTGCCGCGTTTGCGCAGGCTCGGCAAGTACTCGTACAAGGATTCGAACTGCCCGTACTGCACCGGTGCCGGCTGGAAACCGCAGGCATAACCGTACTGGGAACTCTCGGAATCAGGGTCTTCATAGACCTCGCTGTAATCGATGCCCACGGCCATGTCGAACAGCTGGCGCACCGTTGCATCGGCAAATGCGCTGCCGGCCAGTTCCGGTACGTAATGGGCCGCAGGCAATGCGGTATCCAGCAAACCCTCGCAGACCAGCTGTTCGCCCAGGGTGCCGATCAGCGACTTGGTCACCGAGAACATGATGTGCCGGTCCTGGGGACGCTGACCGTTGAAATAGCGTTCGTAGAGCACCGTGTCGCCCTGCATCACCAGGAAAGCGTCGGTCTGGCTGGCAAGCAGGTGCTCGATCACACTGATGCTCAAGCCACATTCGCTGTTGAAGTGCAGTTGGTCCAGCGGCTGCGGTGCCTGCTGCAACGGACTGACCGGCGCGGCCCCTGCCTGCACGTCGATGGACGGCCGCAGACGCGCCAGGTTGCGGAAACCCCATTGATTGAACGGAGCGCGCATCCAGTTATGCCAGCTCACCCGGCGTTGAGGTTCAGGCGGAAAGCCTTGCATGAATGAAGATGTGGAGCGTGGGTCGGACGATTCGATCGCCTCGACGTAGAGACTGGCCAACGAAGGCACGGCGTTCTGACTCATCGGGTTGCCCCTGAAAAGTGACTCTGCGTGAAAGCAGATGCGGGGAAATAATTACCCGGTATTTATTTTTAGTCAATAAAGTTTTTTACCGCACTTTATTTATTTGGATCCACCCAGGAGGCCGAATCATTCGTCTGTCGGCTTAAGCAAATGCCTAAAAGTTATTTTATCTACAATTTTTAGATCATTTAGATTAGCCCTCACACCGAATGCCTCGCGCGGTGCAGCCATCAGGGAGCGTTGGCCGGCGCCTCACTTCAGCCACTGCGAACTCATAGGAATGGGCACTCATGCAGCTTCTAACGCTTCCATCTTCTCCCGACCTGGCGACCTCGATCCGCGCCACGGCCCAGGTCTTCGAAGACGCATCCTCCCGCGCCCTGCTGGCCCACCTGCAGCAAGTGGCCCCCAGTGACGCCAGCGTCCTGATCATCGGCCAGACCGGTACCGGCAAGGAACTGGTGGCGCGCCACATACACAGCCTCAGCGCTCGCCGCGACAAGCCGTTCGTCGCGGTCAACTGCGGGGCGTTTTCCGAATCGCTGGTGGAAGCCGAATTGTTCGGCCACGAGAAAGGCGCCTTCACCGGAGCATTGGCGGCCAAGGCAGGCTGGTTCGAGGAAGCCGACGGCGGCACGTTGTTCCTCGATGAAATTGGCGACTTGCCGTTGCCGATCCAGGTCAAGCTGCTACGGGTGCTGCAGGAACGGGAGGTGGTCCGCCTGGGCTCGCGCAAAAGCATCAGGATCGACGTGCGTGTGTTGGCTGCCACTAACGTTCAGCTGGAAAAAGCCATCGACGCCGGGCACTTTCGCGAAGACCTGTATTACCGCCTGAATGTGGTCAGCCTGGCACTCAAGCCCTTGCGCGAACGCCCCGGCGATATCCTGCCGTTGATAAGTCACTTCATCGCCCAATACAGCCGCCGGTTGGGCCGTGGCGAGGCGACGCTGGATGCCGAGGCGCAGCGCAAGTTGCTCGACTATGCCTGGCCGGGGAACATTCGCGAGCTGGAAAACGTCATCCATCACACGCTGCTGATTTGCCGTAGCGACGTGATCGGCGTGCAGGACCTGCACTTGTCCAACTGGCGCATCGAGCGCCAGGACAACCCACCGCAACGCGAGCCCCAAAGCGCAGAGGCACTGTTGCAAAAAGCCCTGGAGAAACTGCTCGAACAAGAGCATGGCAAGCTGTATGAAACGGTGGAAGCCGAACTGCTGCGTGCCGCCTATCGATACGCCAACCGCAACCAAGTTCACACCGCCAGCCTGTTGGGCCTGAGTCGCAATGTCACCCGCACGCTCTTGATCAGGATTGGCGAATTGGTGGTCAACAAACGCCGCCCCGCGCTGAGCGCCCGGGACGGCCGGCTGGTCAATCTATCGACCTGATGGCTCCCTGGCCGGGGGCGCGTACGAAGGGTCGCCGAGCGACGATCCGACGAAGCGAAAACAGGCGAGCAAGCGCACTCACGCACGAGCCTGTCTTCAACCCAGCCTGATCGTCGGGCAGGCACTTTCGTACGAAGCCTAGGCAACCGCCGCCGTTCTGGTCGCCACTTTGCCTTGCTCCAGCTCGCGTACCAACGGCAGGACCCGGCGACCGAAATACTCGACCTCCTCCTGGAAATGCAGGAAGGCGGCCAGCACCAGGTCTACACCCACGGCCTTCAAGGCAACGATACGTTCGGCAATCTGCTGGGGGGTGCCGATCAGGTTGGTCTTGAAGCCGTCGTTGTACTGCACCAGGTCTTCGAAGCTGGACCTGGCCCAGTTGCCCTCGCCTTCGGGGCTTGCCTTGCCGGCCTGCCTGGCCGCGTCACCGAACGCGTTGACGGCTTCGGGATCGGCCTGGTCAATGATCTGGGCCAGCACCGCACGGGCTTCTTCCTCGGTGTCGCGGGCAATGACGAAGGCGTTCACGCCGACCTTGACCGTGTGGTGGTTGGCCGCCGCTTTGGCCCGCAGGTCGTCGACCTGGGCCTTGACCCCTTCCACCGTGTTGCCGTTGGTGAAGTACCAGTCGGATACCCGGGCGGCCATGTCCCGCGCGGCCCGGGAACTGCCGCCCTGGAAAATTTCCGGGTGCTGCTGCAGGGGCTTGGGCTTGAGGGTGTAGCCGTTGAAACGATAGAAGTCGCCGCGGAAAGTGAAGTTGTCGGTGGTCCAGATGCCCTTGAGCGTGGTGATGAATTCCTCCGAACGACGATAGCGTTCATCGTGCTCCAGCCAGGGTTCGCCGATAGCGGTGAATTCGCCCTTGAACCAGCCGGACACCACGTTGATCGCCACGCGACCGCCGGTGAGCTGATCGATGGTCGCGATCTGCTTGGCCAGCACCGAAGGCGTCCATGGTCCGGGCAACACCGCCGCAATCACTTTCAACTTCGTGGTGGCCGCCAGCAAGGCGTGGCTGAAAGCCACCGATTCATGCTGGTACTCGGCGCCATAGCCGGCGGTAAAACGAATCTGGGTCAGGGCGTAGTCGAAGCCGGCATCCTCGGCGATCTGTGCCAGCTTACGGTTGTAATCGATTCCCCAGTCGGTGCGTTGCGGTATCTTGCTGACCACCAGTCCGCCGCTGACATTGGGCACCCAGTAGGCAAACTTGATCGTGTCCTGGCTCATTGCGTGTACTCCCGGCTCGTTGAGATATAGGCGTGCTCGCCTCTGTACAACCGCTGGAGCAGCAACCGTGCCACTTACGTTTTTCATTTGTTTTCAATGAGTTGACTCTATCCCTCAATTCAATACTGTCGTGCGGCGGGCAGGCTGTCGGATCGCTGTTGCACAGCCAACACCCGGCGCCGCCCGGCGCAAGCTGCTTGACTGTTGCCACACCCACAGTCGCCAGGCAGATTGCCCGCAGCACGACAGCCCGACACCAGCATCAATCCGGCAAACGTCCCGTTTGCGCAGGTTTCGGCCACCGGGCATGGAGCATGCAACGATGTCCTTGACGGCAGATCTTCGCCCTGCCGCCCTTTCGTCCTCAGAAGGAACACTGCCATGACCGCACAGCAACAACACCTGCCGCCGACCCTGTCCACCGGTACCGACTACGAAGCCTTGGCCGAACGGTTCCGGCCGATCTTCGCGCGCATCCAGGCCGGCGCGCTGGAGCGCGAGCAGACCCGCAGCCTGCCCTTCGAGCAAGTGAAATGGTTGAAGGAGGCCGGGTTTGGCGCCATTCGCGTCCCGGTCGAATACGGAGGCGCCGGCGCCTCGTTACCGCAACTGTTGCAATTGCTGATCGAACTGGCCGAAGCCGATTCCAACCTGCCCCAGGCCCTGCGCGGGCACTTCGCTTTTGTCGAGGATCGCCTCAATGCCCAGGCGACCAGCCCGCAGGACGTCTGGTTCAAGCGCTTCGTCGACGGCGAACTGGTGGGCAATGCCTGGACTGAAGTCGGCGCCGTGAAAATCGGCGAAGTCCTCACCCGGGTTTCCCGTCAGGACGATCGATGGGTGGTCAACGGCAGCAAGTACTACAGCACCGGTAGCATCTTCGCCGACTGGATCGACCTGTATGCCCAGCGTGACGACAACGGCGCCGACGTGATCGCCGCCGTACGTGTGAATCAGCCGGGTGTCAGGCAGAGCGATGACTGGGACGGCTTCGGTCAACGCACCACCGGCAGTGGTACTTCGGTGTTCGACAACGCCGTGGTGGAAGCGGAGAACCTCATCGACTTCTCCACCCGTTTCAAGTACCAGACCGCTTTTTACCAACTGGTGCTGCTCGCCGTGCAGACAGGCGCCGGACGTGCCGCCGTCCGGGACATTACCGAGCAAGTGCGCCAGCGCACGCGGGTGTTCAGCACCGGCAACGCCAGTGAAGTGAGCCAGGATGTGCAAGTACAGCAGGTGATCGGCAAGGCATCGGCCCAGGTCTATGCCGCCGAAGCCACGACCCTGCGCGCCGCCGCTGCTTCGCAACGAGCCTATGAAAGTCGCTTCAGCCAGAACGCCGAGACCGAGCACACCGCCAACATTGCCGCCGAACTGGAGTCGGCCCAGGCCCAGGTGGTGGTGGCCGACCTGGCCTTGCGCGCCACCAGCGAGGTGTTCAACGCACTGGGCGCGTCGGCCACCAGCACCAGCAAGGCCCTCGATCGCCACTGGCGCAACGCCCGGACCGCGGCTTCGCACAACCCGCTGATCTACAAGGAACGCATCATTGGCGACTGGGAAATCAACGGGACGGAGCCGCCGTATGTCTGGCAGATTGGTGGCGGGTCGAAGCAGCGTTGAATTCGCCTTGGAGCATTCATCGGTGGGGCATCAGCGATTGTTACGCAGGATGGAGAAATTCAACGTGGCGGCCACGCAAAGCCATGCCAGGTAGGGAAACAGGATCAACCCTGTGATCACGTCCAGGCGCAACGCCAACACCACCATCGCCGCGACCACCAGCCAGAGCAGCGCGATGACCACCATACCGGCGAGCACCTGGTGGGCCCCGAAGAATACCGGGGTCCACAGGGTGTTCAACGCAATCTGCGCCGCCCATAACGCCAGCGCCTGCTGGCTTCCCGGTATCATGCTCAGCCGGTAGCCCGCCCATGCGAGCAACAGGTAGATCACTGTCCAAGCCACGGGAAACAGCCAGTTGGGGGGTGTGAAGCGTGGCTTGACGAGGGACTCGTACCATTGTCCTGGCTTGAAAATGACGCCGGTACTTGCGGCGGCACAGCAGGCGAGAAGAAAAATGAAGAAGGTCATTGGCGGTCCTTGGCTGGGCGGATGGGGAAACATGACAGGCAGCGGATGACTACACTCCATCGCCATGTACTTCTTTCAAAGACTCGCTGGCCCTCGTATAAATTCAACGCCGATTCGTACTCCATGCGGGCGTGCGTTATCCCGAGCGTTTGACGGGCATCCATCTCAACTACATCCCCGGTGCCTATCGCCCGCCCCTTGGCGAAAACGACCCGCCGCCGACAGAAGAAGAAACGGCTTTCCTGCACCGTGCCGCGGCCTTCAGCGAAGCCGAAGGCGCCTATGCGCACATCCAGCGTACCAAGCCGCAAACCCTGGCCGTGGGCCTGAGCGACTCTCCGGCGGGATTGCTGGCCTGGATGGGGGAAAAGGTGCTGTCGTGGTGCGATACGAAACCGGCCATCAGTCACGAATGGCTCCTGACCAATGCGACGCTGTACTGGCTGACGAACTGCATTGGCTCGTCGTTCCGCCCTTATGTGGAAGGAAGCCGGCGGCCCTTGCTGTTCAAGAGCGGCGAGCGCGTGAAACCGCCGCTTGGGGTCGCGGCGTTTCCCAGGGAGCTGCCGCTGCCGCCACGTAGCTGGGTGGAGCGCTGCTACAACGTGCAGCGCTGGACCCAGATGCCACGCGGTGGCCACTTTGCCGCGCTGGAGCAGCCGGCGTTGCTGGCAGAGGATATCAGGGCGTTTTTCCGGCCATTGCATGCGGTGTGACGGCACGCACTGCCTGTCCCTGAAACGTTCACGAAGCGGCCCGGGCAGCGCTTCCCCGCAGGCTCGTGGGAGGGATCGATACGGCGTGATCCCTCCCTCGAGCCAACGATCCGCTCGCTAGGCGGGCTCTCGAAACGCCGTCAGTGCCTCCACCACCAGTGGGTGGAGGGCCGCATCCGGATGTTTCTCCTGCCACTCGGCCAGTTCCCGGCGCATGCCCGGGGTCCAGAAGCTCTTGATGTGCTGACGCACGCCATTCACCGCCAGCGTGTGATCCGGTTCGCTGGCGAAGTACTGGGCGATCTGGTTGGCCATCTTGATCAGGCTTTCGCAACTCATCGGCGCACCTCGGCGGTTTCGGCATGGCGGCGCTCGCGCAGCAGGCGGCTTTGTTCGTCACTGAACGCCTGGTAGCGCTTCTGCCATTCCGAAGGCTGGCTGACCCGCACGATCTCCACCGCCGTGACCTTGTATTCCGGGCAGTTGGTGGCCCAGTCGGAGTTGTCGGTGGTGATCACGTTGGCCCCCGATTCAGGGAAGTGGAACGTGGTGTAGACCACGCCCGGCGCCACCCGCTCGGTGACCCTGGCCCGCAGCACCGTCTGCCCGGCGCGGCTGCCGATGCCGACCCAGTCGCCATCGACGATGCCGCGACTCTCGGCGTCGGTCGGATGGATTTCCAGGCGGTCCTCTTCGTGCCACGCCACGTTCTCGGTCCGGCGGGTCTGGGCACCGACGTTGTACTGGCTGAGGATTCGTCCGGTGGTCAGCAACAACGGGTAGCGGCTGTTGACCTTCTCCTCGGTCGGCACGTAGCCGGTGAGCATGAAACGCCCCTTGCCGCGCACGAACTCATCGATGTGCATGGTTGGCGTACCATCCGGCGCGGCGTCGTTGCAGGGCCATTGCAGGCTGCCATGACGCTCCAGCTCGGCGTAGCTGACACGGTGGAAGGTGGGCGTCAGGCGGGCGATCTCATCCATGATCTGCGAAGGATGGCTGTAGTTCATCTTGTAGCCCAGGGCATCGGCCAGGGCGATGGTGGCTTCCCAGTCGGCCTTGCCGGCCAGCGGCTCCATCACCTTGCGCACCCGGGATATACGGCGCTCGGCGTTGGTGAAGGTGCCGTCCTTTTCCAGGAAGGAGCTGCCCGGCAGGAACACGTGGGCGAACTTGGCCGTCTCGTTGAGGAAGATGTCCTGCACGATCACGCATTCCATCGCCGACAGGGCCGCCGTCACGTGCTGGGTGTTGGGATCGCTCTGGGCGATGTCTTCCCCTTGGCAGTACAGCGCCTTGAAGGAGCCGTCCAGGGCCGCCTCGAACATGTTCGGGATCCTAAGGCCCGGGTCGGGTTGCAGGGTCACGTTCCAGGCCTGCTCGAACTGGGCCCGCACCGCTTCGTTGGAAATGTGCCGGTAGCCGGGCAACTCGTGGGGGAACGAGCCCATGTCGCAGGAGCCCTGGACGTTGTTCTGTCCACGCAGCGGGTTCACCCCGACGCCTTCCCGACCGATGTTGCCGGTGGCCATCGCCAGGTTGGCGATGCCCATCACCGAGGTACTGCCCTGGCTGTGCTCGGTGACCCCGAGGCCATAGTAGATGGCCGCGTTACCGCCGGTGGCGTAGAGCCGCGCGGCAGCGCGGATCTGTTCGGCGGGCACGCCGCAGACCGGGCCCAGGACCTGCGGGGCATTCTCCGGCAGGCTGACGAAATCGCGCCAGCGCGCGAAATCCGCCGGCTCGCAGCGCTCGTCGACAAAGCGCTGGTTCACCAGCCCTTCGGTGACGATCACATGGGCCAATGCGTTGAGCATCGCCACGTTGGTGCCGGGACGCAGCTGCAGGTGCAGTTCGGCCCGGGCATGGGGCGAGTCCACCAGGTCGATGCGCCGTGGATCGATGACGATCAGTTGGGCGCCCTGGCGCAGGCGGCGCTTGAGCTGGGAACCGAAGACCGGGTGGGCATCGGTGGGGTTGGCCCCCATCACCAGGATGACGTCGGCCTTCATCACCGAGTCGAAACTCTGGGTACCGGCGGACTCACCCAGCGTCTGCTTGAGGCCATAGCCCGTGGGCGAGTGGCAGACCCGGGCGCAGGTGTCGACGTTGTTGTTGCCAAAAGCCGTGCGCACCAGCTTCTGCACCAGGTAGGTTTCTTCGTTGGTGCAACGACTGGAGGTGATGCCGCCGATGGAGTCGCGTCCGTACTTGAGCTGGATGCGCCGCAATTCGCTGGCCGCATAGGTCACTGCCTCGTCCCAGCTGACCTCCTGCCATGGATCGTTGATGTGCTTGCGGATCATGGGCTTGGTGATGCGGTCCGGGTGGGTCGCGTAGCCCCAGGCGAAACGCCCCTTGACGCAGGAGTGGCCATGGTTGGCCTGGCCGTTCTTGTCCGGGACCATGCGCACCAGTTGCTCGCCCTTCATTTCGGCACGGAAGGAGCAGCCCACACCGCAGTAGGCGCAGGTGGTGATGACGCTGCGTTCCGGCTGGCCGATCTCCACGACGCTCTTGTCGATCAGGGTCGCTGTCGGACAGGCCTGCACGCAGGCACCGCAGGACACGCATTCGGAATCGAGGAAATTGTCGCCGCCGGCCGCCGCCACCCGGGAGTCGAAACCGCGCCCGCTGATGGTCAGGGCAAAGGTGCCCTGGACCTCCTCGCAAGCCCGTACGCAACGACTGCAGACAATGCATTTGCTCGGGTCGTAATCGAAGTACGGGTTGGAGACGTCCTTGGTCTCGGTCAGGTGGTTGGCGCCTTCATAGCCGTAGCGTACTTCGCGCAGGCCCACCTGCCCCGCCACCGTCTGCAGTTCGCAGTTACCGTTGGCCGGGCAGGTCAGGCAGTCCAGCGGATGGTCGGAAATGTACAGTTCCATCACGTTGCGGCGCAGCGTGGCGAGCTTGGAGGTCTGGGTACGCACCACCATGCCTTCGGTCACCGGCGTGGTACAGGAAGCCGGATAGCCGCGCATGCCCTCGATCTCCACCAGGCACATGCGGCAGGAGCCGAAGGCCTCCAGGCTGTCGGTGGCGCAGAGTTTGGGGATGGTGGTACCGAGCAGCGCCGCGGCGCGCATCACCGAAGTACCGGATGGGACGCTGACTTCGCGGCCATCGATGGTCAGGCTGACTTGCACCTCGCTGTCCCGCGCCGGGGTGCCGAGGTCGATATCCGTTTTAGGGTCGAAGACAGTGATCATTGGTCGGCCTCCAGGGGCGCCAGACCGAAGTCGGCGGGAAAGTGCTTGAGGGCGCTGGCGACGGGGTAGGAGGTCATCCCACCGAGGGCACAAAGCGAACCGTATTGCAGGGTGTCGCAAAGGTCTTGCAGCAGCAGGGCCTGTTCCTGTCGGGCCCCGGCATCGGTACTGGCGATCAGGCGATCCACCACCTCGACCCCACGGGTCGAGCCGATCCTGCACGGCGTGCATTTGCCGCAGGACTCCTCGGCGCAGAATTGCAAGGCGAAACGGGCCATGTGGGCCATGTCCAGGCTGTCATCGGCAACCACCACGCCACCGTGGCCGAGCATCGCGCCCATGGCGGCGAACGCTTCGTAATCCAGCGGCGTGTCGAACTGCGCGGGTGGAACCCAGGCGCCCAACGGGCCGCCCACCTGCGCGGCCTTCAGCGGACGGCCGCTGGCGGTGCCGCCGCCGTAGCCTTCCACCAGCTCCCGCAGGCTCAGGCCGAAGGCGCGCTCCACCAGGCCGCCATGGCGAACGTTGCCGGCCAGCTGGAACGGCATGGTGCCCAGGGAGCGGCCCATGCCGAAGTCGCGGTAGAACTGCGCGCCCTTCTCCAGGATGATCGGCACCGACGCCAGGGTCAGCACGTTATGCACCAGCGTCGGCAGCCCGAACAGGCCTTGCAGGGCCGGCAGCGGCGGCTTGGCGCGCACCGTGCCTCGCTTGCCTTCGAGGGACTCCAGCAGAGCGGTTTCCTCGCCACAGATGTAGGCACCGGCCCCCACCCGGACGTGCAGCTCGAACGTGCGGCCACTGCCGCCCACGTTCGTGCCCAGGTAACCGGCCTCCCGGGCGATGACCAGGGCTTTGTTCAGCGTCGCCACGGCGTCCGGGTATTCCGAACGCACGTAGATGTAGCCCAGGGTGGCGCCCACGGCGATGCCGGCGATGGTCATGCCTTCGATCAACAGGAAGGGATCGCCTTCCATCAGCATACGGTCGGCGAAGGTGCCCGAGTCGCCCTCG